>CAZIKK010000016.1:0-56716 GCA_964539975.1 uncultured Clostridia bacterium | reverse complement strand
TTGGTGGAGATAAGGGGGCTCGAACCCCTGACCTCATGGCTGCCAGCCATGCGCTCTCCCAGCTGAGCTATATCCCCATAAAAATGGTGCGAGATGAGGGATTCGAACCCCCGGCTTTTTGCACGTCAAGCAAACACTCTCCCACTGAGTTAATCTCGCACAATCAACAAATCTGTTGAATAGTCTACCTTGAAATGATACCAAAAAAAAGGCCCGTTGACAACAGTTTGTTTTAAATCTCGCCAAATAGTTTTGTGAAATTATTGAAGATAATCTCTTTCATTTCTTCTTCTGAAACCCCTTTTATATCCGCAATATTGGCAACCACATCCTTCACCGCATCTGGGTAGCCATACGCACCCATTACCCACTCCATAGCATCGGGGCCATCTGTTTCCGTTAGGATACGATCCATGGGCAACAAATCAATTAAGTCATCTGTTTCTTCTCGAAACCCTGCATCTACACTAATAGTAAAATAACAGCCATAATCTAATAAATCCCAAAAAACATCCAACGGCCCACTGTACCAATGGATGATAGGCGGCACCAAATCATAGGCCAAAATCCGTTCCAACACTTCTTCCTCCGCCCCTTTGGTATGAATGTTCATCACTTTTCCGTAGTCTTCCGCTTTTTCGAGAAAATAGTCAAATACCTTTCGTTGAGCATTGAACTTGTCGCTTACTTTTACCCAATGAAAATCCAGTCCCACTTCTCCAATGACTGGGGTTTCCTTTATCAAATAATCCAGTGTGTCCAACTTGTCCTCAAATAACCACGCCTTTGAAGGATGAATGCCAAAACAAGGCACAATCAGTTCGCTGCCAGAAGCAAGCCTCTTAGTCTCAAAATAACTGTCCACATCCACTGCGCAGGCCAGTGTCAATATCTTTTCCTTTTCGATTCGTTTAATGGCTTCGGCTACATGGTCTTTGTAGTAATCCAAATGATTATGAGCATCTATGTACATTTAGATTCTCCTTTTCTCGTTTTCTACTTTCATTATAAATCATCTTGGTTTTTTTTGCATAAAAAAGAATGCATCCCCCTTGAGCAATGCATTCTTTTCTTCTCGTTATGAGGGTGGCATATGGTCCCACCCTTGCCATCTCAAAAATGGCAAGGTGTTGTTCTCATTTGGATTCAACCCCCAAATATAAGGCGATTCTGTCTCAAAATTCCAGTTGGGGAAAGTGATCATGTAGCCTAAATATTCCAAAGAAACAGCTGTTGGGCTACCTTCTCCTGTTCCAACCCCATCTACATCCTCTCTTTCAAGAAAGTAACTGTCTGAAATGGTGCCTACCTGAACATTGCCCACAAGCCCTCCTATCGCCAAATCGCCGCTTACTTCTCCTATGGCATAGGTACGAGTCACTATTCCTGGGGTATCCGATATTGTGTCCCCGTCTCCCTTGGCTCCTAAAGAACCCACAAGACCACCCATATTTTCAATCGTTACACCCTCTCTTTCAACACCTGTGACATTGCCCCAAGCGTAGGCATCGGTGACCACACCTGCTAGAAAACCCACTAAGCCACCCATGTCACTGTTTCCAAATACATTGCCAGTAGCAAAAGCAGATTCTATTCCGCCATCATTCAACCTGCCTACCAAACCACCTACAAAAGCACTTCCTGTGACATTGCCTGCTGCCGACACGTTTTTGACAATGCCTCCTTGTTGCCACCCGATCAAACCGCCAATCTCCCTGCTGTCCGTATCGCTAGCGATTACATTGCCTGATGCATGAGCATTGACTACTGTAAGTGCCTCTTGAGAGGCAACCATGGTCCTTCCTATCAAACCACCTACGTCTCTATGTCCTTCCACTGTAATAGAAGTGGTGACATTGCTGATCTCGCATGTCACAATGATTCCTATCAAACCACCTACATGCTCTCTTCCTGATACAATGCCATTGGTAACTTCTATGTTCTGAACCGTGGTGTCCACTCCGTATCCAATTAAGCTGCCTACCCCATCTTCACCCATAATGACCACATTTTCCAAATGTACATTTTTTATCGTCGCATCAAGTGTGTAGCAAAAGAGTCCCACTGCGGTATCCTCTTGTTTGTCAATCACCATATTCTCAATGGTGTAGCCGCCTCCATCATACGATCCTCTGAATGGCATGGAATTCTCTTGATCTAATGTCCCAATCGGCTCCCAACCTTCTCCTTCGTTCCATGGGGCCACGCCCAGATCAATATCACTGGTTTGGATGAAATATTTATCGGTATGCTCCTCTCCCAAATAATTTCTTACGCTGTTCAACTGTTCGGCTGTAGCCACTTGCCAAGGATCTTCTAAGGTGCCTTCTCCTCCTGCAAATTCACTAGGAGGATAAGGTATGTTTTTATCGTCTTGCCATCTCAAGTAAGGATAGCTCTCTTCTGGAATGATTGTCCAAATATAATCAAAATCCCAATCAACGTAAACCGGTACGCTGTTAAGCATCATGATCATAACGTTTGTGTCATAACCTACGACGCCTGAAGTTGCCAAGGTTTGATTGCCCACACCGTCGTTGTCTCCTTCCAGTCCGCTGCTTTCTTTGTTCCAATAGCTGTTAACCGGCCATGTAATCGTTGCAAATCCAACCAATCCTCCAACATGTTGTGCCTCGCTTGCTACCACATGACTAGTCGCATAGCTGTTTATGACGATGCCATCGTAAGAGCCACCTATCAAACCACCTACCTTGGTTCCTGTTTCACCTGTTCCTGTAACCTGTCCCGTTGCATACGAATTCTTTACCTCTGCTTTGGCTAAGATTTGACCAACCAATCCGCCTACTTCCGTTCTTCCTGTTACAGAAGCCGTAGAATAGGATTCATTGATAACAGCCATTTCCTCTGTTCCATAATTGTTCAAATAACCGACCAATCCACCAATCGCGTATGCGTAATTCTCATTCGCCGTAACTTGACCAGTTGTGTAACATCTGGAAATTTTTGCCCTGTCTGCATATCCAACCAAGCCACCTACATATTCTCTGCCTTTCACAAATACATCTTCAAGACCTAAGTTTTGTACACTTCCATCTTGACCCACACTTCCAAACAGCCCTTGTTCATTTACATTTCGATCAATCCATAATCCAGTGATCACCTGGTGATCGCCATCATAGTGTCCTCTAAACGGTTCATTTCGATCTCCAATCGGCTCCCAACCTTCTCCTTCGTTCCATGGGGCCACGCCCAGATCAATATCACTGGTTTGGATGAAATATTTATCGGTATGCTCCTCTCCCAAATAATTTCTTACGCTGTTCAACTGTTCGGCTGTAGCCACTTGCCAAGGATCTTCTAAGGTGCCTTCTCCTCCTGCAAATTCAGAAGGTTCTGGATCTGGTTGAGTCGGTCTACTAGGCCTAGGTTGTAAGTTGACAGGCAACTTCATTCGGTAAGAAGACGTTCTAGCAAAACTCCCCAATGCCTCTTGAATAATGCCATTGATGGTCACCACCGCCGGTGCATCAAGAATCAACTGCTGTATGATGGTGTTTTGTGACAAATCAATCTCGCTATCCGTTGCCTCTTCTGTTACCGTCATTTTTTGAATGCGGTTGATGCCAGTCATTTCAATTGTTGCCCCTTTGCCCTTTATCCACACATTGCCTGTCACTGTTACATTGTATAGTAAAATTTCTCCTTGTGTATTGGTTTCAAGGATAAGGTCTCCTTCTATTTTCACATTTTGAAGCGTCAAATCCTTTGTCTTAACCACCACATTTTTCTCAATGGTTTCCTGTTCTTCATCAGGTCCCATGGTTCCTTCTTCTCTAATGACCCAAACGCCTTCGTAAACAGCGCTGTCGAGCGCCACCAAAGCTTCGGCTCTTGTAATAAATTCAAATGGCCTGAACGTGCCATCAGGATAACCTTTCATATAACCTGATGCCGCCACCGCTCCTATGTATCCTTGACTCCAGTAAGGGATGGTCTCATTATCCAAAAAATTATTGGAATCCGTCATATCTTCCTTTAAATCCATAATCTTTGCTATCATTGTGGCTGCTTCTTGTCGACTAATGGGGTTGTCCGGTGCCATGGTGCCATCAGGATAACCCTTTATGTAGCCTGCTTTCATTGCTTTCCCCACCTCTTGGGCATACCAATGGGTTTCCTCCACATCTAAAAAAGGTTGTCTTTGTTCCTCATCGAAACCAAATGCCCGGTTGGCCAATGCCATGAACTCTCCTCTTGTAATGGCTCCCTCTGGTTGGAAAGTGCCATCAGGATAACCATACGCCCATTCTTCCATCAGCCAATCGTCTATGACCACCTGTGCCCAATGAGGGGCAACTGATTGTACCTGCGGCGCCGCAAAAACACCCATGGCACTATTGATAATCAATAACACCACTATTAAAGCACATCCTATTTTTGATCTTTTTCTCCCGTTCTTCATACCTACCTCCTTCAATTTTCTTACCTCACCATCCTAACCAATACAATGCAATGATAACTACCAGCATAATGCCGATAATGGAAAATAATACTTTTTTTCCCTCAGCGTCCATTCCCAAACCTCTCTTTTTGCTAATCGGCCTATTTGTTACTACCGTTTTGATTATTTTAAAGGAAAACAAGCAAGAATAACATCGTCTTTTCGGGTGATATTGGGTTAATGATGGCTTTTTTTGACGAATAGTGGTTTATATGATAATTCTTTTCTATTGATAGTTATTTACATTAACGATTTGTTGTGATACAATGAACTCATTACAAAAATATACTGTACGAAAGGAGATTATTATGAAACCTATCAATTTAACCATTGTTTATTATAGTGCAACCGGTATCAATTACCAATTGGCTAGTTGGGCCAAGGAAGCAGCAGAAGAAACGGGTGCTAATGTGAGACTCGTCAAAGCTCAAGAATTGGCTCCAGAAAAAGCCATCCATGCCAATCCCGCATGGAAAGCCAATGTAGAGGCCACAGCTTCTGTTCCGGTCGCCACTTCAGACGATCTAGATTGGGCAGATGCCATTTTGTTTAGCGTCCCCACACGATTTGGCAATATGGCCTCACAAATGAAGCAGTTTATTGATCAACAAGGTGGGCTATGGGCTCAAGGCAAATTTGTCAACAAAGCGGTCAGCGCCATGACTTCGGCACAAAATCCCCATGGGGGTCAAGAAGCCACTATTTTGTCCCTTTACACCACCATGATGCACTGGGGTGCCGTTATCGTTCCAACCGGCTACACAGACGATTCCATTTTTAAAGCTGGTGGCAATCCCTATGGCACATCGGCCTCTCAAGGTTCAGATGGGAAAATCGTTGAAGATGTAAAACCCGCTGTGGTTCACCAGACCAAACGATTGATTGAAATCGCTAATAGATTAAAGATCTAATGCAAAACCCCACTACACAACATGTGTAGTGGGGTTTGTTACTTGCCTATCAAGTTACATTTAAAATAATTAATCCTACGCCTCCAGAAGAACTCATATAAACCGTAACGGAGTTACCTGTCTGCAATTGGCTATAATCTAAGTACCCTAGGGAACTCCATACCAAAGCACCGTATTCTCCAATATCATGGGGTGTCCCGTTTATGGTTATCGAGCTTTCGGATAGGCTATCAATCGTGCCTGAATAGTTGGTAAGACCCATTGTATTGTAGCCATGAGCTATCCACCCAGTAGAATACTCGTGTATCGTTGCTGGAGCGTCTATCGATCCACAACATCTACTATAGTTTTCAAGGTAAGCACTGGCACCATTGCCCACTTCAAAAACAGCTGTGCCTCCGCCTTCTTCTATTGATTTTCCAAAAAATTGACCTGTTGGTTCTACAACTGTTGGAGTGTCATTCTTGTCTTCCCAGTTTAAGGTTATAACAAGACCACACCGTACGTGCGACTTTCATCGCATACGGCGTTCCATCGATTTTATGTGAATGCGCTATTTACAGAATACAACAATTCATGAGTCGTGGCAATATTTTTTACATTTGACGCATAAAAAACCGAACGGGGAAATCCCCATTCGGTTTCTTTTTTTTGTCTTAATATTCATTCCTCACTAACTGCAGTGGGCTTATTTTATGTCATTCCTCACTTACTTTGTTAGCTTGTTTATCTGTCATTCCTCACTAACCTAAGTTTTCGTGTAGGACCACACCGTACGTGCGACTTTCATCGCATACGGCGTTCCATCGACTGTCGTGGTTTGCGCATTCACACTTAATCGACTGGGTTCCTTCGCTCCCTTCTGTTTTATCCTCTACCCATGTTGCCATAGGTATCCAAACGGCAGAAGATCTACACTACTATGAACCCGCTGAGCCCGCACAAAGATCTTCGAGGCTGTCCCCCCTCCCCTCATGCAGCATCAAACGTTCCGTTTCATCTATCCCTATTTTTGATTGCCTTAGGCATCCACTAAGGACTTGTTTCACCGAGGTTTAACAGCCAATTGTACCTCAGTCCGCCAACTATTTCAAGATGACGGGTGTCTGCCAAGCAAACGACTTGACGATTAATTTTAACAGCAGACACGATTTTGACAAGACCCATGTTTATGGATTCGCTTTCACTTGCCTTAGCAATCTTTTAAAGAATCCCGCACCGGACTTCCACCGGTTACGACCTTACCTGGCTTCACCAAACCTGCTTTGACAGTACAGGTTGCGGTGCAGGGGGCTCAGACCCAGAATCTTTGACTGTTGATTCCGGACAGGTTTTTCACCTGTCGTGTTGATAAAACAGTTAGAGAACACAAAGGAGCAGTGAAACTGCTCCTTTGCATGTGCCTCCGCTCTTTTCGCCTAGTGGCTTATAGAGCAACGTTTCGCACTTTTATTAGCTTGCTGCTTCTTCTAATGCTGCTTGTACGTCCAAGTTCAAGACGATTACTTTGACACCATTGCTATCTTCTGGATATAGCTCAACCCAGTCGCCTTTCCATACATCAGCTAAAGATCCAACTGTATAATCACCATCATCGATGATGTATACTGCAACATTTGAATCAAGGGTCCAAATCTTCCCATCATCAAGTCTGATTCTAGTACTGTCAATTGAGTTAACTTTTACCGCAGCACTTGTCACAGCTTTTGCATCAGTCACTCTGTCTCCATCCATTGTCAACTCAACAACTTTGTCTTCAACATCATAGTCAACATCATCAAATGCTTTTGTTAAGTACTCTACTTCTACACCATTCAACAATGCAGTGATTTTCTTGACGTTCTTGCTTCCATCTCTATAGTCAACAACTGAAGTCACGACTGCGTAAATGTCTCCTGTTTCAAGTCCTTCAGTTACCGTCATAGCTGTTACTCGGAAACCACTATAGTCAAAACTACCTTTAGCATTATTTGCTAGAGAAGATGGTGCAATAACTCTCCAATTAGCCGTATCATCGTCTGATACATTAAATATAACTGTGCTGTTTGTCACATCGTAAACATCTTCAACAAGCATATCATCCTTGTCAAAATCATCATATGTTCCTGTAACTTTAGTCACACTAGTTACTCTTCCGTCGCTGTTTATTTCAATCTCAACTAGATCTTTTCCGTCTAAGATTTCTGCAAATTTAATGTCGTCTCCATCTAAATAAACTTTAACATCTCCAAATGCTTTTGGTGTTGTTGAGGTTGTACCTTCCAAATCATCTACCGTTACAGCTAGAGAATAAATGACAACATCTCCACCTTCCGTGAATACTCGAATTCTTGGATAAGTATCGACCACCGTGTCTTCATCGTCAAATTCGTCACTATCAATCTTTCCTGGAGCTTGGTTGATATAAACGGCATACGTTTCTGTTGTTTCTGTGCTAGATTCTTCCATGTAGAAAATTCTACCATCTTTATCCAAGTAAAGGTCGAATGTATCGCCTAATTGACCTGTTGTTAAGTCAGCTGTTCTACCTTCGTATCTTGAAAGATTGTAAGTTTTTCCACCAAAAACACCTCTTGTAGCTGAGTTTCTTTGCGTAAATCTACCTGAATCTGTATTTCTAACAACTAGCAACTTCACTTTTGAATCTCCATCTGCAGAATAAACATGCACGATGTCATCTTCTTCAATTTCTTGAAGTGTATCAACTGCACCCGTTACTATCAAACTATCAAGATCTAAGTCCCCATCATCTGATGGAAGGTCTATTCTACCCGTACCAAGACCATTAAGTCTAAGTGGTGTTCTTGAGCTGTATTCTTGAACAATTCTTACAACTCTTGATTGCTCAGCTACGACACCTTTGACAACATTGTCACTGTCATAAACAACTCGAACTTCAGCCGTTCTATTAGTTGCCAAGTCAGTTATCTCAGTCTCATCTGCTACATCTCCATTAAAGAATAAAGCTGTTGCTGACGTAACATTGAACTCTTTTGTTTTCTCTGCTGCATCTTCAACTTTTAGTTTTCCACTAGCTGATGGTTCAACTACAACACCTACATACTCTTTTGAAACCAATTTAGAAACATAAGCCACTTCGCCTGCTTTGTTTTCATAATATTCGATTTCATGATATAAGTAAGGCATTAAGTCAATTGCTGAATCCATGTCGTCAAGATCATCTGTTGAAATTGTAGCAGTTTTGAAATCGCCAACTTTGTCTATCAGCTTTTGTACTCTACCGTCTCTGCTTACTTCTGTTGCAACGCCATCTTTAACTTCAACTTGAGATGCGTTCAAAGCGTTAAACAACATAATGGCAACATTTCCTCTATCCGCGCCACCAGCTTGAGCTGTTGTGTCATCGTATAGACCAAGATCGATTGCTTTGATCTTGTAGTTTGTTGGCCATGCGCCTCTTAAAGACTCATCGGTGTAACCCAATGCTCTAAGAATCATAGTAACCGCTTCGTCAAAAGTAACGGTTGCATCTGGCTTGAATGTACCATCTGGGTATCCTTGTACCAATTCGATACCTGATGCCAAACCGATGCTACCAGCTGCCCAGTGACCTGCTGTGTCACTAAATGGAGCCGTTCCACCTGCGAGTTGTCCATATCCAAGGGCTTCAACCAATAACTTGGCCATTTCAGCTCTTGTGACAACTCTTTCTGCTTTGTATGTGCCATCTGGATATCCAGTAACCACACCAAGAGCAGTCAGAACTGATACAGCTTCTTCGTAATCTTCGCCAGCAACGTCAGTTAAAACTGGAGCAGCGAACGCGAAGCTGAATGATCCTAGTACTAATGCGATGACTAGTACTAATGAAAGAATCTTCTTCATGTCTTTGTTCCTCCTAAATTTTTTTATTTTCTGCGGAATCCCGCATACTTACATTCTTATCTTATCAGTTAACCTTCTCCCTAATATTACATGTCTGTTACAAAGGGGTTATGGTTTGATGACAATCAAGATATCCATAATGCCGTCATAGTTGCCGTAGAGGTCGTAGAGACGGACCCAATCGCCTGTGGCAATGTCGTCTTTTGTCAGCGTGCCTACTACGGTATAACCCGTGTCGGTTTTTACGCCTTCATAGATGACGGCTTGTTGGCTGTATTCATAAAAGGTCCCTTGCACCCGCAACAAGTTGCTGTCATAGACCCTTTCAATAGGCGCAAAGTCTATTTCTGGTTTGAGAACACTAAAACCAGTGACTCGATCTTGGGCCATGGTTATTTTGACGAGTTGGCCTTTGGATTGGTTCCATGATTCCAAAGATTCTGTTTTGCCACTGCTGCTGTATAGGGTGTCGGTGTTTCCATCCACATAAGCCGTCCATTTGTGAACCCGGTCTCCATTCGCGTCCAGTACCATGGCATTGTCTCGAATCACCCCGTAAAGGGTGTTGGGATAAGTCACCCGTATGCCTTCGTCCAGCAACATGAATTCTACGTAGTTGCCTCCGGTATTCCTGATGATTCGGCCTTTCACAAATTCGCCCAATTGGTTTTGGCTCATTTTTGTCCAGCTCCCATTGCTTTTGTGAAACAGGATGGTGTTGGTGTTGATGATAGCATCGGCATTGACCAAATAACCAGTGGTGGCATTGTAGCTGCCGTCGTATGCTTCTAGGGTTCGTCTGGCCACATTGGTAATGGTGGTATTTCTAAGACTGTATTGGATCACCTGTCCCGACGCCAGATTTTGTTGGATGGCGGTTTCGCGACTGATGGTGTATTGTCTAGCTTGTCCGGCATTGTCCAACAGGCTGATTTGGAACAACTGAGGGTCTGTATGTTGAGCCAGTGACAGAATCAATCCATATTGGTTAGGTTGTTGCATATCTCTTATCACCCGATATTGTACCACGTTGCCCAAAGCGTCCAGGTAAGCTTCCACATAGTAGCCTGGCGCAAATGGATTAACAGGTGTGTAGATCTCGCTGTGGTTGTAGCGTCTTCCTGCTATGATGCTATAGCCGTTGACGGTGTTGTTGCCTGTTTCTGTCAATGTTCCTTCTACTCGATTTCTGACAACATGAATAGAAAGGTGGCTTTTTTGGTTTGACGGTTCTTCTGTTTCATAAACGTAAACCACATCGTTGGCTCTGATTTCGCTCAGTTCTTCGGCAGCTCCTGAAACTTGGATTTTATCCCCATTCACTTGGTTGCCATTCATGGGCAATGCCCACCCATTGAATCGGTTGCCTCCTTGGTAAGGCTCTGTGACAAGGGCTATGTCTGTCACTTTTGTGGCAATGACCCCGTTTACCACTTCTTGGTTGTTCTGGGTTTCGTACACCACTTTTACATGGGCATTTTGCAAGCTGCTAATCGTTCCTTTTGCTTGGTTGAAGGTAATGGGTGTGCCATTGACGCCAAAAGGTTTTCGGTTGCCGTTGGGGTCTTCTACAATGATGGTCTGACCTGTGATGGCTTTTACTACCCCTTCATAGGTTTGGCTGTTGATGTTTTTAAAGTATATGGGTCGAGATTCCTTGTTAAAATAAAGCACCCCTGAATAATATAGGTAAGGACTTAGATCCATTTGGTCTTGATACTGTGTCACCAGCTGAGGCGTAATGGCTACTGTTTTTTCGCTTCCCAATTTTGACAACATGGTTTTGTTGCTAGATTGCCAGATTTGTCCATTATTTACCGTTCCGTATTCTTGAAACAACCCGCGATAGATCATCAAAGCCACATCTCCTCGAGTAGCGGCACCAGCTGTGATGGGTATATCTTTAACAATGCCAAGATCCCCTGCTTTTACATAGTAGTCAAAGGGCCAGTTGCCTGGCAAGCTGGCATCGGTGTACCCTAAAGTTCGAACCACCATGGTCACCGCTTCTGAGTAGGTGATGTTGTCATCGGGACCAAATGTGCCATCCAAATACCCATGCACGATGTCAAAAGCATTGGCCACATCCACGTATCGGGATGCCCAATGGTTGGTCATATCTGTATAAGTGCTTTCCATATTGGCAACAAAATCCTTGTATCCCATCATAATCGTCGTCATCTTGGCTACCTGGGCTCGGGTGACCGTTTCATCGGGACGGAAAGACCCATCCGGGAAGCCATCCACGATTTCGAAGGCATGCAAAAATGAAACCGCCTCTTCGTAGGGGGTTCCACTGATGTCTGAGAATGTTGCGCCAAAACCGGTTATACTTGTCAATGCTAAAACCAATAAAATTAGCAGGATGATCTTTTTCATTTCACTCACTTCTTTCACATTTACCGTATTCAACAAGAATACTTGGTGTTGTGACTAGTATAATCCATTTTTGTCAACATAATATTACATTCGGGTTACGAAATTGAAACAAAAAGCTTTTATCTTTCTCCGTTTTGCTATATAATGCTAAAAACTTCATTGACATTTGATACAAGGAGGTCTTTCATGAGTCAACCATTCACCAAAACACAGTTCCGATTTTTGTCTTGCATGATCGGCAAAACCCCCTTATTGGAAATACATTTCCTGTATAAAGGCGCTCCCCGCACTATTTATGTGAAAGCGGAGCACTACAACCTAACAGGCAGCATCAAAGATCGCATGGCTTTATATATTTTAAAGGAAGCCTATGCCGACGGGGCCATTCGTCCAGGCTCCACCATTGTTGAAGCCACCAGCGGCAATACGGGCATTGCTTTTTCTGCTATTGGTCGGGCCTTGGGACATCCTGTCACCATCTTTATGCCAGATTGGATGAGCCAAGAACGGATCAATCTCATTAAAAGTTTTGGCGCAGACATTCAATTGGTCTCCAAGGATCAAGGCGGGTTCTTAGGCAGCATTGAATTGTCGGAAAAGCTGGCTCAAGAATTGCCTCATGGGTTTCTGCCTAGACAGTTTTCCAATGAGCATAATTGCGATGCCCACTACCATACCACTGGCCCTGAAATCTGGCAACAGTTGACCGGACAGGGTTTAGTCCCGCATTGTTTTGTTGCGGGAGTAGGAACAGGCGGCACCATCATGGGCATTGGTCGCTATTTGAGAAGCAACAATCCGGATATTTTGCTACATCCCATGGAACCCAGCAACTCTCCTACCATGTCCACTGGTTATAAGGTTGGAAAACACCGTATCCAAGGCATATCCGATGAGTTTATTCCTGATATTGTCAATCTAGCTGAATTGGATGCCATCATTCAAGTGGATGATGGAGATGCCATCATTATGGCTCAAAGATTAGCTAGAGAGTTGGGTCTAGGTGTGGGTATTTCTTCTGGTGCCAATTTCATTGCTGCTTTGGAAGCCCAAAATCAAATTGGGCCGGATAAAGTGGTGGTCACCGTTTTTCCTGATGACAACAAAAAATACCTGAGCACCGATTTAATGGCTCATGAACCTGCCAAACCAGGTTTTCTATCTTCTGATGTGGATCTTATCCACTTCAAAGCGCAAAGATGTGCCTATTGCCATTGTGACAAGCACGCCTCTGTGGAAGCTTCTAGTGGATGCGATTGTTTTACAAAATGCTAAAGACCACCCAACCTGACATCAATCCTATTCCCGCACCTCCCAACACATCGGAAGGATAATGAACCCCTGCCAACACTCGGGAGGTTGCCGTCAGAACAGCCAACAACAAAACCAGCCCTCCAAGAAAACCATTTACTTGAAAAGTGGCAAATCCAATGACGAAAGCCGACATGGCATGCATGCTGGGGAATGAAGGATCGTTGCTATGGGGAAAGTGGCTGGTATAGTCTAACGACTCAAATGGACGTGCTCGCCGATAGCCAAGCCGTATTGCCCGGGAAATAACATAGGCCAAAAAAGGCCCTGCAAAATAGGGCATGAAAAGAACACGGTCCATGAACAACAAATAGACCAACATGCCGCCATATAGCACATAGAATACTTTCGTCACCCATCGGTTAATTCCTATCACGCTCTGCCTAATCAGAGCGTTTTCTTGTGTGATCTTGTGACAAGTCAAGACCACCCACCGATCAACAGCCAATAGTTTTTCTTTCATGCCGTCACCTTTTCCTAGATTAGATCGTGATGCCGTAGATTGTTTCAATGGCTTGAATGTCTTTTTCTAGAGCTTCGTTGACAGGAACGCCTTTGTCTTTTCGGTATTCCCAAGCCAGATGTTCTTTTTCTCCTGCCGTGTAGATGCGTTCTTGTCCCGGCGCCTTTTTTGAGGCACGCAATTCTCTTAGGATATCTCCCGTGGTTTTTTTGAAGGCTTTTAGTTCAGTAAAAGCTTCCACATCAATGGCCATAAAGAAATGCCCTAATCGATAAGGTGTCTTTTCTCCATCCTGGTGCCCGGATAAAGCTTTTAAGAAAGCGCCGCCTTGCAACGCTGCCGAAAGGATTTCGACAATGGTGGCATAGCCATATCCTTTGTAACCACCTAATTCTTCTCCAATTCCACCTAGAGGAGACAATGCTGCGCCTCCTGTCAGAAGGTCTTTCAAGACTTCTTCTGTATCTGTTCTCGGTTGGCCGTTGGCACCAATAACCCACCCTTCTGGCAGGTCTTTTCCTTCTCTTTGATACACTTCAATTTTCCCTCGCTGGGTAATAGAGGTGGCACAGTCCAACACAAACGGAAAGGCTTCATCTGTGGGCATGCCAAATACCAAAGGATTGGTACCCAACATGTTTTCCACACCAAAAGTAGGGGCAATGGAAGGTCTGGCGTTGGTGCCGGTCATGCCGATCATGCCCGCTTCTGTCGCCATGGTGGCATAATATCCGGAAATACCGTAATGGTTGGAATTTCTAACTGCTACCATTCCCATGCCAAATAGCTTGGCTTTTTCGATCGCCATGTTCATGGCTTTTTTGGAGACCACTTGTCCCATGCCATTGTTGCCATCCAACACGGCAGTAGTGGGCCCTTCTTTGATCACATCAACGGTTGTCACAGGATTGATGATCCCTTCCCGGATGCGATCAATGTAGATGGGTTTCAGTCTGCCAATGCCGTGGGAATCAATGCCCCGTTTGTCCGATTCTATCAACACATTGGCACAAATGGCGGCATCTTTTTCCGGAACTCCAGCTGCCACAAATACTGCCTTCATGAAGTTTTCCATTTTATCAAACTCGATCCAACGCATATTTATCTCCTTTATTCTGATTTTTCTAATGGATTCAGTATACCATATTTTCTAGAAAACATTGTGGGAGATTGTGTGATTTTTTTCTTTATAAAAAAAGGTGTTGTCAAAGCACTTGGGCTTTGACAACACCTTTTTTGTTTGTGTAATGATTTTATTGTTCTAATGCGTATGCAACCGCATTTCTGGCAGCGTTTTTACCCCATACCACACAGATGGTATTGGCCAATCCACCTACAGAAGCTTCTCCGCCAATATTGGAACCGCCAATCAACTCGCCACATTGGTACAATCCAACGATAGGCTCATTGTTCGCATCTAAAATCTGGGCTTGTGTGTTCATCAAAGGACCCCCTTTTGTCAACAAAACATAAGGAACGGTTTTGATGGCATAGTAAGGACCTTCTTCAAATGATTCCATGGCATTGGTTCTTCCAAAGTCTTCATCGGTTCCATTTTCCACGAATCCATTGTATCTCTCAATGGTTGCACTCAGACCGGAAGCGTCAATTCCTGTCGCTTCAGCCAAGGCTTCTATGGTATCGGCTTTGAAGATCACTTCTCCTTTTGCCACTTCTTCATCAAATCTCGCCCAACCTTCGTCGCCACTAAGAATGGGATCTTGCGTTTCTCGCATGCTTTCTGTCATCAAAATGTAAACGATGTTCTCTGGTGCATCCGCCCAGATGTCTTGTTTTGGACCTGGAGAAATGTCGATTTCATCTCCCATACGCTCACCTGCCACATTCACCCAAATCACTCCTGGGTATTTGGTGGTGTTGGCTGTGACACTTGTCACAAACCCTGTTTCAGAAACAGGTACCCCACCTGCGTAGGCTGGCAAGTATTCCATGTTGGCAAACTGAGCCCCTGCTTTTTCAGCAAATACGTAACCATCGCCTGTTGCATGGGCTGGTGCAGATGACAGCACATTGTCAAAGTTGTATCGGTTGATCCACTCTTCGTTGTGTCCGTAGCCACCTGTTGCAAGAATGGTTGCTTTGGCTTCGTATTGTCTTTCTTCTGTGATTACGCCTGTCACCGCTTTGCCATCCATTAGGATATCTGTGACTTTCGTGTTCAGCAACAAGACCACATTTCCATTTTCAATATGGGCTTCCAACAAAGGGGTTACTGTTTCCAATAAACCAATGCCACCACCTGTCACACGGTGCTCTCTTGGTGTGCCAAAGGCTTCGTATGTAGCAGGTTGTGTGGGTTGACGATCTCCAAAGTCAGCGCCTATGGAATCGATCCAATTAACGGCTTCTGCTGAATTTTCAACGTGGAACTGCGTCAATTCTGGTATGTTGGTGCCTCTTCCTAAACGGTTGATGTCTTCTATGAATTTATCCACGGTATCTTCGATGCCTGCATCGATTTGCATTTGTGTGTTGGCTCCAGACAAGGTGCCTCCTGCATATCGAATAGACCCTCCGATGATTCCCGTTTGCTCAATTAACAACACTTTCGCTCCTAGATCTGCCGCTTCAATGGCTGCGTTG
This sequence comes from uncultured Clostridia bacterium, assembly GCA_964539975.1. GTDB lineage: Bacteria > Bacillota > Clostridia > Tissierellales > Dethiosulfatibacteraceae > 38-11. Next base: position 40,740 of record CAZIKK010000016.1, on the reverse strand, counting down.
ATACCGGCAAAGCCAGCACCTACAATGATCACGTCTGGATCATCAAAAGCCATTTCTGTCTCATCTTCTTCGCCCGCTGTTTCTCCTTTGGCTTTTCTCAGTGCTTGCTCGACAGCTTCCACAATTCCTGCGGATGTCAATGTGGCGCCAGCAACAGATTCCACTTCCAAAGATTGGTTGTCAATGATTTGTTCAGGGATTCTTTCAATAGCCGGATCAGCTATTCCTGCTGATTCAATATGATCCAGAATCTCAATGAAGACGATTGACATTTCATCCACTGTGACCGCCACCTGGATTGTTCCGTTCATTCCAAAGCCTTCACCTGTGTAGGTTCCCGGTGTGTAAATGGCTTCCACTTCTGGTTCGTCTGGCTCATCTGGCTGTGGGGCCGGTGATGGTCCACAAGCTGCCAATGATGCCAACAGAGTCATAATGATCATAAAGATGACTAGTTTGTTAAGTTTGCGCATGTTACCTCCTAAAATTTGTGTTCTACCTAGCTGAATTGGTTTCCCAAGATTGCGCAGGCAAGAAAGAGTATAACACAAATTTGTCGTTTATTTATTGACAATTTATTAATAAATTGACCCTTTTTTATGAGATGTCCTCCCTCTTTATTCTCGAGGCATACCCATCCCGACACCGCCTCTTATCGCGTTGATAAATCCTCGACTGGTGACAGTGGCACCGCTAATGGTATCCACGTTTAGATTTTGCGTGTTGATCACTTCTTGAGACAAGGCTTTAAATACTTCTTCGTAGTAGCCTTCTGTTTCCTTGTGATGCACCACCTGTATCTGGTTAATCTGTTGTTGCGAAATGGTTACCGTTACTTGAATCTGTCCTCCAAAGCCTGTGCCGTTGCTATGGTACACTCCATCAACTAAGCCTTCTAACACCATAGCATTGCTTGATTGTCCTGGTCCCGCCATAAAAGGCAACCACACAAACAGCATAAGAAAGAAACTCAAGCCTATCGCCAAGTAGGGACCTTTTTTTATTTTTTTGCCTACAATGGTTGTTTGGTACGGAGTTTGTCCCTTATGACAGTTGTTTTGGGTACAGTTCAAGCAATTGACGCATTCTGGCGAAATAACTTCTGTTTCATTGACGATTTCTACTGGGCAGTCTTTGAAGCAAGCGCTACAGCCTTCACAGCTTTCAGTTTTTTTAATTTTCATAGGTCCCAAAGCGTATAACAGGGCTTGAAATGCTCCTAATGGACAAAGCAAACGGCAAAACCATCTTTTGGTTCGAAGAGAACCTACAACTAGTACCAACAGCACCACCCCTCCTACTCCAAAGCTGAACCCTGAAAACATATTCAAATAAGCCAACCAAGGAGAGTAGGGGGAAACATAATGTCCTCGTTCCAATACACTGGCTACTAGCAAAGCTCCCAACACCCCGTATTTCATCCATTCAAGATGAAAAGGTCCTATTTTTCTTAGTTTTATGGGGGTTAGGCCTACTTTTTCACCTACTGCTTTAAAAGCGTCTTGCAGCGCTCCCACAGGACACAAATAGCCACAAAACAGCCGACCAAAGAACAAGGAAGTCCCTGTAATGGCAATGCTCAAAGCTATTGACTGGGTCACCCCACGCCAGCGGTAGGACAAATCCATAAAGGAAGCCTTGATGGCACTCCATCCACCATAAGGATTGAGATCACCAAGAGAAAACCATCTAAAGTCCACAAGATCTTTCAAGTAGGCGTAATAGAGCAATCCAAAAACGCCAATGACAATTGCTGAAATCAATTGTATAAAAGACCGCTTTTTATTGATCATGCTTTTCTATCCTTAATAGATCCGACATTACCTGTTGATGATGATAAAGATCTACCTGTTGGCCTGATAGCACCACCTGATAGTCTTCCAACTGGGCTATGGGTATTTCCAGGCTTTGTTCCTGGGTATTGAAGACCACTAACTGAGTGTCTTCTTCCCACACCATGCCTGCCTGTTGCAGCAGCTGACCCATAGGTAAGGCCATGGATCCGTCAATTTCTTTTGTGATCATCACTTTGCCCATTTGATCAGGAAACACCACGCTGTCTGTTGTGGTTGAAAAGTAGGTCATATGCTTCACATTCATTCCCAGCTTGAAATTTGGAGCGATATTCATAGGTGCGTTTTCGCCTTCTACTTTGATGTAATACCGCTGTCGAACTGCCGCAATGGTTTCGTTTTTTATCAGGCCATCCGCGGCACCCATGGTAAAAAGTCCTTTCTCATCCACAAAATCGAATTGGCGCAAGATTCGCCCTACTTCATAGGATTTGTCTCGAGTTCCGTAATATTCATAAGCATAAATAGGCAATTCTCTTGTCAACGCTTCGAAAAAATGAACTTTTTCAATAGCTTTGGGCGAAATGGCATCATACAGATCAATATGGGCTACCATTTTAACCCAATATGGCCCCAATTCCTCAGGGACAGCGACTCGCATGGGTTTTTCAGCCTCATCCAATTCCTCACCATCCACTTGCCAAACCAGAATCACATCCCGTTTTTCTAATTTTTCACGATCAATCATCGCATAATAGCCGTCTCGAGCCGTTACACCAATCCCTTCATAATCATCCAGGTCCAAACCTTCTGCTTCCAATAACTGTCGTAGGGTTGGTCCTTTTACCGTCATCCCTATTTCTGTCCCTGTCGTATTAATCAGCACCACTTCCTGTATGGTTTGTTCGTAAGTCTGAATGGTGTCTGTGTTAATTCTGACAGACCCTCCTTCCCAATTGATTGCAAAACTGTTCGTGTCTCTTTGAAAGAACTCTTGAGGCACCACATCGGGTACGCGGCTCATCAGGTTGTCCTGGTTCAAGTATTCATACGCACCCATGGCACTGTTGACCCCATGAACCACAGCTTGAGAACTGACAGTGGCTCCTGTGACTTGTACAATGTCTTCCGGGTTCTCTTTTTCCAAAACGACTAAGTTTAAATAGGTTTTTGTTGGTTGATTCAAAAATCGCTGAATAAACCAGTCAGATGCAATATGTTCCGCATAACGGGGGGTTTCTTCGTGGTTCAGGATCTCCAACCCCTTTATTGAATGGTTCACATCGTCTATGGCTACCAACACGTCTACTGATCCTACATATCCCACACAATTGACCACAAAAGCTTTGACGATACCGTCCACCTCATAAGCTCTTAGCAAGCCTGGAAAATGGATGGCCACATTGGGATCATCGGACAAATTTCGCACCAATGTGATGTTTTTTTCGTTGGGGAAATACCCTTCTACTACTCGGGCTTCCTCAGAAACTCGATTATGCAATTGAAGGAGCACTGCCGCCAACACCAACAGAGCAATCGCAATCATTAAGTAGATTCGTTTATGTCCCATTCGTTGTCCACCTTATTCCACCACAATTTTTTCAATAATGGCTACCCAATTGGGTTTGTTCACATCACCCGGTTCTGACTGTCCAATCACCAGTTTGTAGGGAGAGCCTTTGTTTGGATCATAGGCTTTACCATTCTCTTCCCACGCGATGATGATTGACAGCTCAACGTCTGGATCTGTTTCATCTATGTAATCTTGTCGCTGTATTTGTTCTTTCATAAAAGTCACTTGATAGCCATCCTCTGCCACAACGGTCACATAACGGCTGTCCTCACTTAAGCCCACAACCTCATCTAAAAGCGGCCATAGTTTTATCCCTTTAAAATGGGTGTGCTCTTCTGTTCCAAAAGAATTCAGCGAGAAAAACGTCCCCTCAAATTGGATCTCAGTCATGTTTTGGAGAGTTTCCAAACCAAACACCTGATCTGCCACCACTTCTCCTGTAATGGTCAAGGGATGCTCTTCGACTTCTTCTAGTGCTGGTTCTGGCTCTTCAACTTCTTCCGGCGCTGGTTCCGGCTCTTCAACTTCTTCCGGCACTGGTTGGCTGCAGCCAACCAACACCATCATCAGGATCAAAACCAGAATCACACCTAATCCTGTCCATTTTTTCAGTTTCATCATCCTTTATTCACTCCTACTGTCTTCATCAACCCCATCTATGCTATTAGTTTATTTCGTCTCCAATTGTAATTCTAATGATTTCTTTGCCCCATCCCGGCATATTGATTTCTCCTTCATATGCCTGACCAAATATGAGTTTTGGAAAATCTGGATCCAGGTCGTCTTCTGTCAGTTCCCTATCTTCCCATGTTATTGGTGGGTCGTAGTTTGCTTCAGGGTAATCGGATATTACTGCCACGTATCTTGCCAGAATGGGCCTTACTTCTTCTTTTGTTCCCTCTGTAAAGTAGGTGTTCTTTAACGAATCCACTGATTTGACAAACATATACCCGTCAGCACATGTAAAGGTCACGTCGTAGTTTTGATCTGTTCTTAAATTTTGGTAGCCAATCAAGTCAAACAGATCATAACCTCTAGTTTTTACAATTTTATGAAACTTAAGACTATTTAATGCCGAATACAATCTGTCCACCATTTCATATTTTTGCCAATCATCGGTTGAAATTCTCACTTCCGAATATACCCCAGATCCGGTGATTAAAAGTTCTACCGTTGGGTCTTCTGTTTCAAATAGTAACGTATTGTAAACTACCACAGCTGCTTCTGCTCTATTGACTGAGCTAGTTGGTTCAAAATACTCCGTGGCGATGGCTTCAAACACGCCTTGCGCCTCCAACCAAGCCACTTCATGGGCTGCCCAATCCGGCACTAATTCTTTGTCTTCAAAATCGGACTTTTCCATGACAAATCTTGCCATTCTCTCCGCTGTCACGATATTGGCCTCTACCGCTCCTCTCCCAACTACCGTTGCCAATTCTTGGCGGTTGATGATCTGATTGGGCTTGAAAGTACCATCATCATATCCTTTGAAGATGCCTGCCTCTATTGCTGCCTGGATATAAGGCGCAAACCAATCGTCAGCGGAAACATCTGTAAAGTCACCCGTGTAGTCTACCGGCTCATGCCCCAAAGACAACACCATGATCTTGCTGATCTGGGCTCTAGTCAATAGCCCTTCTGGCTCGTAAAGGTTATTGCCCATACCATCGATAATCCCTCTTGTCACCAGTCCATTGATTGCTTTCTCAGCAAAGGCGAATGCGCCTCCTATGTCCATGAATTCTGAATCAACCAATTCACCTGTCGCTACTTGGTTTTCTTCCAAAACCATTGTCACACTGTTTTCGGATCCCGTTGCAAATGCCACTGTCTGGGCTAGCATTAACAACACCATCATCCACACCAAACTTGTTTTTGTCTTCTTTCTAATCATGTTTTTCCCCTTTCAAATTTGTTTTGGAAACAAATCTCCGGGTATCAGAGAAATAAAAAAACAACACCTCTAATGGAAATGTTGCTTGCTTCTCTTCTCCTTTCCATCAGGAGGCTCAATCGTTTCCAATTAAACCCTATCGGCACATCAACCATAATTTAATCATCTTCAGGTCGATATGCTCGGAGATTGATTCATCTGTTATTATATTAGCACACCACTTGTGTTTAGTAAAGTGAATTCCTCTTCGAAACCCTTTTGTTGCCACATCAAAATCCACGCGTTTGTCCTTGCCATGGAGGCGATTTTTCAGCCATAAATTCTTCTACACCTGGTCCTTTAAGTTGTCGCAAACGCCATACCCCATAGACATAGCTCAATATCAGAACCACCAGTGTCACTGGCCACCCCAGCAAAGTATTGGTCCAACCTAGTCGAGCCACATTCCCTTGTTGGTACAAACCCATTTGAATAACCAAGCGCACGCTCATCATCAAAAGCCACAGGATGGTCACTTCTCGATAAGCGGGTTTTACGTCCTTCCGCCAATACCACAATAAAGGCCAGCCACGGCTTAAATGACTCATCCAGGCGGCCAATGGTTTCCCCACCAGCAGACTGATGATGGTCAATAACAACAACCCTGCGCTGCTGATCAAGCTCCCCAAGAAATAGCTGGTCGCATTCTGAGTCAGATAGGAAAGGCCTGATGCAAACAAAACCCCTGCCAATCCCAGTGCCGCATATTGCCAGGCCTGCTTTTTCATGACTCTTAGTCCTGCCAATCCTAAGGCCACCGCCAAAGAAAGGACAATGGCTCGATTCAAGGTGGTCAATTGGTTAATGACTATGAAGCAAATGGGGGGCAATACTGCGTCCAATGTTTTGCCTGACAGAACTTGTTGCAATTCTTCTATAATCTCCCGCCGGTTCATGCTTTTGTTGACCCTTCTTTACTGATCACCAACTGGTTTACAGCTATACCGAAACCTGTCAGGACGTAGAACAAAGGGGCCACAGAAATAATCTGGTCGTTGAAAAAGCCTGCTCCCAAATAAGCCATGACGCCTGAAAAAGCACCAATGCCCATAAAGTCTAAAAAGGTTTTTTCTTTTTTTCTAAAATAGAGGGCTAGACTGTCTTTGGCATAAAGCACATATACTGCCATCAAAGCTAGCAAAGACAAAACCCCTGTGTTGATGCCGATTTGAAGGTACAAATTGTGGGGTTTGTCCACAATGGTTGTGTGGCTACTAAAAGAATTGGCTTTGCCTACAAAATCTTGCTGGGGAAAAGCGATGGCATACATATCAGGGCCTTGGCCCACCAACAAACTGTCTTTCAGCATTGGCACACTTCTGGACCATATATAGCCCCTGCTAGAGGCAAACTGCTCGTATCCGTCCATCCATTTCACTCGAGGTGGATCCTGAGTAGTGGCCAAAACTCCACCTGAACTGGCTATAGCAAAGCCTCTTTCAAGAAAATAGATGTCAAAGTTGCCATGGTAAGCTCTCGCGTTGATTTTGCCTTCTTCCTCAAAGAAGTCGAACCGGAATGAACGATAGCGCTCATCTTCAAAAGTGGTTCTTTGATCGTTCACCACCACATCTAGCGGTTCTCCTTCAAGCGTCTCAAACTTTAAAGTCTCGCCGTCATGGATCATCCGCATACTTTCAGCCTCTGTCACGATTTCAAGACTGTACCCTTCCATGTTCAAAGCTTCAAAACGTGGCCTTGTCTCAGAAGTTTGTTGTACCCGCTCTCTTTCAGAAAAAGGGTTCAGTCTGGTAATTTGTCCAACCACACGGCCATCTGACACAACATTCAATGCCACTAGCACCACCAAAGCCACTGCTAGTGGAACGATTATTTGTTTTGGTTTCGTCTTGATGTCGTAACGCAACAACACCGCCAACACCACCAATCCTAAGGCCACACCTACCAACCCCGCTCTTGAGTTTGAGCCAAAAAGGACAAAAAACATCATGATGGTAAAAGCTGAAGACAGCACTTTTTGTTTCGGTGTTTTGGAATACAAATACAGCACTATGGCAATCGGAATCAGTAGAGCGGCAAAACTTCCTACAAAATTGGTGTTGTACATAGTGGCATATATGGTGTTGGCTCCGAAGGTGAACTGCAATTCTTCAGCAATATGGTGCAAATAGTCGGGTAAGATCATATACCTGACTGTCAATGTCCTAAATAGATCAAATCCAAAATACTGGGTAAAGCCAATGATGGCTGTCACCACGCCTACAAACACATAGCCACCCACCACCACTTTGACATGGGTCTCATTTTGTACATAATAGATGACTGAAATTACTGTCAAGGCGTAACCTACCAAAACAAAGACCCCTTGGAATAACTCTACAAATCCTCTGGTTGCGACTACCTTGTCAACTGCATTTCCATAAGAAAGCAAGACAGCTAACACGTAGATGCCTAAAGGTATCAAATATTTGGACTTCTTAAATTCAAATTGCCCGGTTAACTTCAACAACAGCAATAAGACAAAGCCCCCAAAAGAAGCCACTGAGAAATAAATGGCTTTGTAGTAGCTAAAAAAATCGATGATGGTATTTCCACCTTTCCAGTTGAGCATTTCCAACCCGTCAATTTCAAGGACCTTCCCGTACACAATCAATGGAACAATGGTCACTATGAACAAGATGGGGGCTAGGTACAACACATGCAAATCCTTCTTTTTAGTTGATTGCTTCACTTTTTTGCTTTTCTTTTTTCCCAAAACATACCTCTCTGTCCTTGTTAAAATTGTTAGTTGCTATTTTGCCAATAGTATTTGAAAAAGGCAATGAAAACACCCATCATTAATCCCAATATCCCTCCAATAGCCAGATTTAAGGCGTTTCTAGGGGCGACTTTCCCAACTTTAATCTCGGGCCGATTAATCACTGTGATCACATTTTTGAAATCTTCAAAGTTGCCTGTGCTTTCAAATGCTTGTTGGCGATTGGATGCATACTGGGTCAACTGTGCTCTTTCCTGCTCTAAAGCCTCCAAGTCACTCAATGTTCTGTTCAATCTGCTTGTCGTCTGATCGTAGGCTATTTGAAGCTCTGTCATATTGTCTAACAGTTTTAAGTACGTTGGATTCAAAGTTTGGGTGATGATTTTGTCCCCTTGAATCTCACTCAAATCCATCTCTCCTATAGAAGCGTAGAACAGGGCATAGTCTGATGCCGATATCAATGCATTTTCTAAGTGAAAGACGCGCTCCTTGTTTTCCATCAGCATTTCCGTGTTAGCTAAATCTTCTTCTATTTGTGCCAGCGATTTTTCCTGAGCAATAACGGTTGTCGTCTTTTCATGAACAAACTGATCCACTGCCATTCGTCTTAACATCATCTCCATTTGTTCTCGGTAACTGTCCAAATGAACGGTCAGCAGTTCGTAGGCTTCCTCTGGGGAGCCTCCCGTGGCTTTAATTGTAAAGTGTTGATCTTCACTACCTGAAAGGGTGATCCTTTTGGTTAGGTTCTCTCTTGTTAGCTCCCCTTCCCATCTTGCCAATGTCAACTCCGCTGCTCCTGGTCCATTTACGATGGCTCTATATTCTTCCATTGTTCTTAGTGGGATGCGAAAGGTGCCATATGGTGTACTTATGTTTTCTCTCAAATCAATTGTCACCATGGTTTCGCTTTCGTATACAGGCTTTAATACAACCAATGTGTATAAGGCTGCCAAGATCAAAACCCCAACTGTTATGATAGCAATCAAGACTTTCTCTTTCAACAAAGCTTCAATTAATTCTCTCAAGCTGATTTCGTCTTCCCGGTATGTTTCATTGTTTTGTGCTTCCATATTATTACTCCCTTCTAGCTACCTATTAAGATCCTCGAATTTTTCAATCCCATCTCGTCAAAAAACAAAAAAATTTTGTATCCAAAATAATGCGTTGAAAAAACGTTGGAAAATCTACCTCTGTTATTTTACAAAGACTGTTATAAGTGCATTATACCATATTGAGCAAATTGTTCAATCCATTTATCCATTCAGGAATCGTGACTCTCAAGGCCCATTGTGGATTATTTGCCAACATTTATTCTGCAAATCCATTTGTCTTTCCTATACAAATAGAGGCGGGTAACCGCCTCTATTCGATTTCTTCAATTGACAATGCGCCATAACGCATCATATCCGACACAATTTCCTCATAAACCAACTCTTTGAATGTCTTCACATCTACCCAACGGTAGGCACTGTGCTCATTGGACAGCAAAACCGGCCCTTTATCCACTTGGCACAGATAAACTAACAACACAATTTTTTCGGTGGTGTCTTTAATGGTAATATTGTGATCTGTGGCATACAACAACCTGCTTATGGTGCAAGTGAGTCCCGTTTCTTCTTTGACTTCTCTTTGCAGACCATCTTCCAAGGTTTCTTCCAGCTCGACTTTTCCACCTACCATTTCCCATACGCCGGGGCCTAAGGCTTGAGTCAAACTGCGTTTCAAAACCAGAATCTTTTTATCTTTGACAATCATGGCCTTCACAATGATTCGAAACATCAGGGCACCTCCACCCAAACCGTCAATGCTACCACCACGATTTGAATGGTGCTGCCTTCACCAAAGGCTTTTACCTTCAAGCCATCTGCCTCCAATCCTCCTTGTACCACTTCCACTTCTGCCGTCCCTACTGGTACCGCTTTTTTTACAGCTTCCACATCCACTTGATCTGGTTGTGTGGTGCCAATTTTGACGTGCACATGCATTTTTTCAGGTGGCAATCCTAATATGTCTTCTACACCACATAGACAGCTCTTTGAAGTAGCCTCTTTTACGCCTTTGATAGCCGCTTTCGTGATATTTCCTCCATGCAAGTCTACACCTATTCCCATTTCAACAATATACCGTTTTAACACGCGATCATCCCTCCCATATAGTCTCTGGTGACTCCAATTTATCACAGATTTCGTTTAAAAACAATGCAGCGGGATGACCATCGATGATGCGATGATCTACCGTCAAACTCAGAACCATCTTTTGTCGTTGGATAATATCGCCGTTATGCATCTCTAGTTGGGGCAGAATGGCTCCTACCGCAAGAATAGCCACTTGGGGATAATTGATGATGGCTGTCGCCACTTCTACTTTTACCATCCCTACGTTTGTAATGGTAAACGTCCCCCCTGTTATGTCGTCCATTCCGAACATGCCATTTTTAACCTTGTCAATGGCTTCTCCGGTTTTTTCAGCAATTTCGTCGATCGTAAGCTGGCCTACGTTTCTAATGACTGGCGTGATCAACCCATTTTCCACAGCCACAGCCAAGTTGATGTGGCATTCTTCATAAGTTCGAATTCTTTCGTCTTGAAACGTAGCATTCAGGCTGGTATGTTCTTTTAAAGCGAGGGCAACACTTTTAATCACCAGATCATTGATGGACGGAAATGCCTTTTTCTCCAATGTATAATCTTCCCGTTTGTTTTTCCTCATTTCTAGTAGATCCGTCACATCCACATGCCTTGAGATCATAATTACAGCATTTTCTCTTGAACTTTTTGCCATGTGTTCGGCAATGGTTTTACGCATGCCTTTCAGCAAGGTTTCTTTATATGGATTTGATTGTCTTGTATCCATCGTCAACCTGCTTAGGCCATGACTTTCTTAATGCCAGCCAGTATGTCTTTTTCGTTGACCAGCCATTGTTTTTCAAGAACAGGTGCAAACGGGATGGGGCGATTCGGGCCACACACTCGAATCGGTGGTTTTTTCAAGGCATCCAAAGCTCGTTCTGCCACTTGTAGACCAACTTCTGTCAACGCATTCCCGAATTCTGGCGCTTCGTTGACCAGAAGCAGCCGTCCTGTTTTTTTGACAGATTCTATAATGGTACGCGTGTCTAATGGTTTCAACGACCTAGGATCTACCACTTCAACGCTGATTCCCTCTTTTTCTGCTTCTTTGGCTGCCGCCAACGCTTTGTGCACCATCATCTGGGTGGCCACAATGGTCACGTCGGTTCCTTCTCTTTTCACATCAGCCGATGCAAATGGAATCAATTGTTCTTCTTCTGAAACAGGTCCCTTAACACCATAGAGCAATTTGTGCTCGAAAAACACCACTGGATCGTGGCCTCTGATGGCATATTTCAACAATCCTTTGTAATCCGCCGGCGTGCTGGGAATGGCAATCTTTAGACCAGGAATGTTCATTAATAGGGCTTCCACACATTGGGAATGCTGTGCTGCAGCTGCTATTCCCGCACCCGCGGGAACTCTCAAGACCAAGCCACACACTTTCCCTTCTTCCTGCATGCCTGCCATATATCTGGATTTTGTCACCTGATTCAATAAATAATCCATGGCGACCCCAAGAAAATCGGAAAACATGATCTCAGGGACCATTTTCAATCCCATGTAGGCGCCACCTGCTGCTAATCCCATAATGCCTGTCTCTGAAATGGGTGTGTCCATGACGCGTTTTGGATATTTTGCTTTTAAACCTGCTGTCACGCCAAAACAACCGCCAAAGTCCCCCACGTCCTCACCGAAGACAAACACTTCTTCGTTCAAAGCCATTTCTTCAGCCAAAGCTTCATTGATGGCTTGTGCAACGGTTATTTCTCTCATGATTACTCACTCCCTTCATAATGATAATAAACATCTGCATAGGACTCTGGTCCTGTGGGATATGGACTGTCCTCTGCAAATTTTTGCGCTTCATCTACGATGGCCACCTTTTCGGCTTTAATGGCTTGCATCTGATCTTCTGACAAAATATGTCTTTCTAACAAAATTTTTTCCAATCTCGGAATGGGATCTTTCGCCATCCATGCCGCGACTTCATCCTTGGATCGATAGGGGGTTGGATCTCCCTCGAAGTGACCTCTGTGTCGGTACGTTTTAAATTCCACAACCGAAGGCCCTCCGCCTTCCCTTGCTCGTTTGAAAGCTTCCCCTGTGGCTTCAATCACCGCCAGTACATCGTTTCCATCAACGGTTATACCAGGAATTCCATATCCTGCTGCTCTTGCCGACAAATCCGGCACCACAGAAGAGTCTTTACTGGACATGGAAATGCCGTATCCGTTATCTACAATGATAAATACCACTGGCAAGTTGAGCACACTAGCCAAATTCATGCCTTCGTGCACATCTCCCCGGTTTGCCGCTCCATCCCCAAAGATCGTTACGGCAATATGTCCATCGTTTCTGACATGATGGGCAAACCCATAGCCGTTGATAATCGTTTGAGCAGAACCAAGGATGCCATTACATCCCAATGCGCCGTTTTTTGGCAAACAAGCATGCATGGAGCCTCCTTTGCCTTTGCAGCAACCTGTTTCCTTCCCATAAAGCTCCGCCATCAAAGATTTGGGCTCAATCCCCAACAGCAACAACAAGCCATGCTCTCTATGGCTGGTTCCCACACTGTCTCCTGGTTTCAAACTATGGTAAGTTCCTGCCATAAAAGCTTCTTGTCCAATCCCTAGATGAATAAATCCTGGCAATTGACCTGTGGCAAACAGGTCCGCCGCCCGTTGTTCAAACAGCCGAATCAACCACATGTCTCCATAAAGTTTGACCAGTGCCTCGTCTGTTATTTTCATTGCCTACGCCTCCTTTTTCCTTTATTTCATATAAAAACTATATGCCTTTGACTTTGTCAGTCCTTGACCGTCTTTTTCAATAAAAAAACCTCCTTGCGATGCGTGTCTTAACGTCTCGTTGATATCTACTACATAGGGTCCCTCCAAACTCAGGGCGATGTCGATACGATCTTCAGGATTAAAGGGCACTTCCCGTTCGCCATCCAAGGCAACCATCCCTTCTTTCGTCTTAATCATAAACCGTTCATTTTCCTCTATTTTTCGATAACTCTCAAATGTCACACATTGCATCATTCCCGGTGCCATAGGCACCCATGTTTTTAATTCACCTCCTTTGCCGACTTTCAAGTACAGGCCATAATCATCTGTTTCACCCACTGGCAGGATACTTCCTGCAATAGCAGACATCCCCAGACAATCGGGTTTGGCTGTAGTGACTGCCAATTCACACAATGCTTCCACCTCGTACAAAGCTCTGGCACCTACAAAGCGATCATTGGTAATGGCCGCATCGACCAATGCCAAATCGATCAACTGGTGATTCTTATAAATATTCAGTTTCTTCCTTCTGTTCATTTTTACGAAGCGTTTGTCTCGATCTCTCTCGACCACCACTGCTGCCATCCCTGCCATAGTGCCTTCAATCATCTTAGGAAACACATTGTTAGTCCCAGTAGACAATGGGATCAACGGCACTTTCTGGCACGATTTCGCCACTGCGCGGTTGGTTCCATCTCCTCCAAGAGTGATGATGGCGGTAGCGCCCATTTGTTGAAGTAATTTTGCCGCCCGCACCGAGTCCGTTTGGTCGTTCATGCATATCATGTCTAGCTTTTTGATGGGCACATGGATCTTCAAGCTCTTTTTCAGGTTGTTTCGTACCCGCTCAGACATAGAAAAGGCATCAGGCATCATATAGACGTCTCTAAGTCCTGCAGAATGGATGACCGCCATTATGCGTTGAAGGATATTGACCTTTTCCATATTGTCAAACACCGTTCCTTGAGCTACCAATCGTCTAATGTCTTTTCCCGAGGACGGATTGGCAATGATGCCTATCATGAGATGGCCTCTCCCGGCTGTCCAATGACAGCGATCACCGCTCCAATAGGCGCTGATTCACCTTCTTGAACCAATATTTTCAATACAACCCCCGATGTTTTTGCCACCACATGATTCGTGATTTTTTGGCTTTCGATTTCACACAATTCCTGTCCTGCTTCCACCGTATCTCCTTCTTTGACCAACCACTCCGCTAAGTTGATATCGTCTTCCATCATTCCTAGTTTGGGCATAATCACTTGTTCCGCCATATAGAACCTCCTCGAAAATTTTTCAATCAAAAAGGCTCTGAATCTATTTTTGTCCAGAGCCAAGTGTTTTGTGACAACGTTTTCCCATTAGGTGCACGATTCCTTTATTTTCACCTTTATCTTACCATTTCAAGGGGGTTGTCGTCAATCTTTTACCAGATTAATGAATAAATATTTGTTTCGATCAATTGAACAAATTTATCCCATTTTAAGTCTAAGACAAGATAGATGTGTTATACTATCAAAGAAGATTTACATAGGAGGTTCATATGATTTCATTCAAACCTTTTCTTAGAAAAGTTATGGTGTGCATGATCTGTGGTGCATTGGCAGGTACTTTTCCTGTATTTGCCCAAGATACGCTGTCCCTTGTAACCAATTCCAGTGATTTTGTCACGCCTCATGGCCAAGCTGTGAAAATTACATCGGATCAGAGACAAGTGATTGAAAAAATCCACGCCACGGGAAAATCTGATTTCTCAGAAGGCTTGTACGCCTTTTATCAAGGGGGAACCAAAAGGTCTTCTGACCAATATGTGTCCCTCGATACATCCGCCTACCATCAGTTGGTTTTCGATGTCATTGCTTTGACTCCAGATAACTCAGGAGATTTTTCTGCTTACATGGATTGGATGATCAACCGTGAAGCCCACGAAAAAAACCATGCTTCCTACGAGGATTTCTTGAGTCAGTACCCTTTGCCTGTCACAAATAATCAGCAATTGAGCATCGCAGAAGGCTCTTTGCTAAATCCTCTGGACTATCCAACCTCTGGACTAAATATCCATATTCACAACAGTTCCTGGCAAGTAAAATATGCCATCACACCTTCTAATCAATGGGAAACCGTGGCATTGGACATTCGTCACATTGGCCAGATGCATTTTCATTTTGGTTTAAACGGTGCTGGCGCTGTATTAGTGGCCAACCCAAGGTTAATTAAGGATCCCACAGCGCCTTCCGAAGGACCTTCTCCTTGGGCTATTGAAGGAGTCTTTGGTGCACAAGAGCTTCATATTACAACAGAGAATACCCAATCCGGGTTCACTGATCCCATTACTAGAGAAGCCTTTGCAGAAGTGATGGTCAATTTATACAACGTGGTAGCGGGCATCCCTGAAGATTTAGAACAGGTTTTCTTTGTGGATACCGATAATCCGGCCGTCTCCATCGCTGCTGGATTGGGATTGGTTAACGGGGTGGGCAATCAACGCTTTGCTCCTGACGCCCCTCTTACCCGAGAACAAATTGCTACCATTTTTGATCGTTTTTTATTGGAGCTTGGGATTGAGATGCCAGTATCCGATGATACGATCCATTTTATTGACGAAGACCTTATTTCCGACTGGGCCAAACCCCATGTCCAAAATCTATTCAAAATGGGTATCTTGCAAGGTATCAGCGAAAGACAGATCGCACCTGGCCTTCAAGCTACCAAGGAACAAGCCCTGGTGCTGTCCGTCCGCTTATACGAAATGATTTATCATTAAAAAATAAGGCAAGGGTTTAAACCCTTGCCTTATCCACCTTCCATGGGTGGTAGAAACATGATGTGATCTCCATCTTCTAATGGCTGATCCCACTGCCAACTGTACCGAAGACTCTTTTGATTGACAAAGACCAACTGTTGCAATCCCTTGTCCTTAAGTATCCTCTCTGAAACGTCTTTCTTAAAGCCCTGATTCCCTAGTTTTTCCAATTCTTCCAACACTTCATTCAACGTACTGCCATTGCTCAATCTAAGTGAAAGGTCTTTAGGATGTCCATATAGCCGAAAAGGTCCAGCCAAATGAACCTTGACAGTGATCATCTTTCTATGGCCAACCGATCTAGCGTCTCTTCTGTTGGTACGCCATTTTCATCCCAGCCTCTCAAGGCATAGTATTCGTCCAGCATCGTGTTGATATCTTCCTTTGTCAAGGGTTTGAAAGGCTCTTTGATATCAGTCAAAGGTTCAAAACACCTTTCTGGCAACCAATCTTCTTTTCTAGACATACCTGATTTTACATTGAAGTAGCGCTCCATATTCCATATCATTTCGCCTTTTTCGACAAAAGCTTCTTCTGAAATCTTGATGCCAGAAGCTGTCTCCAATAAATCCAAGAACAGCTGAGTGGGGTATTCAAACTCGGCAAATCGGCAACAGACCAAGGTAAACAGAGCGTTGACCCGATCTTGGATTTCTTTGACTAGTGCTGGTTTGTTTTCTATGCTGTCCATCGGAATCTGCCCTGTTACTTCTGCCCCAACAGGCGCCCGTTTGTGGCAAGCCCCTCGATTGGATGTGGTGAAAGTCAAACCCAAACCTTTCATTCTTTGAGGCATCCATGCAGCAAACTCCAAGCCCTTCACTTGCATAGCGAAGGCTTGTGAGCCTTTTCCTATCTTTTCAGACATCCGCTTGGTTCCTTCTGCCATTAAATCTCCGATGTCTTCTCGTTTACCTACTTTTTCCAGCATTTTCAACATGTTTTCGTTGTTGCCAAACTTTAATTCAATACCACCGGTGTCTTCTTTTGTGATCAATCCCTTTTCATAGCATTCCATGGCAAAGGCCATGGTACAACCTGCTGAAAGGGTATCCATGCCGTATTCCTCACAAATCTGATGGGCTTTCGCCAATATTTCTGCATCGTCATTGAGAATGTCTGATCCAAATGAATACATGGTTTCGTATTCAGGACCTCTCGTCACCATTCCTGGAAATTTGCCTTTTTCAAAACGATGCACTTGACCGCAATGAACCGCACATCCATAGCATGCCACCAACCTTGTGGGATAATTTTTCATGTAAGCGAAACCATCTATCTGATCTCCCTTGTCGTAATGGCTGTAGCGATGGTTTTTAGTGGCTAACGCATTTCTCCCGTTGATCATACCTAGTCCGGAACCGGTTCCAAATTTTCCAAAAGATGCCATGAGGTTCCATTGCTGTCCAAATGCGTTTTCAATGATTTCCATACACTGATTCACATACCCTTCAAACGCTTCCGGTTGGTTAACCCTAATGTCTCTATCTCCAGAAAAGCCGATGGCTTTCAAGTTCTTAGATCCAAATACGGCCCCTACACCACCTCGGCCATAAGCTCTAGTGCCGGAGATGCAGGCTGCGTAGCGCACCTTGTTTTCTCCTGCCAATCCGATGGAAGCCACACCTGTTTCTGGTCCGTGGGTTGTCTTGATAAACGCTTCTGTCTCATCGGTGTTTTTGCCTTTTAGTGTGGTTGCATCGTAAAACTTAGCCCCGTCTTCATTAATCATCACATAGGTCAGTTCTTTTGCTTTTCCTTCTATGATGACCATATCATAACCGCTTTGCTTGATTCTATTCGCCATCTCGCCACCCGCATAGCTGTTGACCATGCCATTGGTAGCTGGAGATTTGGTCACAATACAAGACTGAGCAAACAACGGTGCTCTTGTGCCATTGATCGGTCCTACGCTTAAGGTTATTTTATTTCTTTCATCTAACGCATCGATTTCAGGTGGGACTTCCTTGAATATCACTTCTGTCCCAAATCCCATGCCCCCGATATATTTTTCAATATACGCTTCTTCTAGGGGTTCTATGGAAAAAGTCTCCTGGGTTAGATCGATTCTCAGTCTTCTTTTTGCATAACACTCAAACATCACTCCACCTCCCGGGTTGTGGTCAAAGCTTTTGTTGCACAGGCTGCTGTACACTTAAAGGCTCCCTTGCAGGTGTCACATTTGAAATAGTTGCCTTCCGGCGTTTGAAACATGGCATCATAAGGACATGCTTCTTGACATAAGCCACACTGAATGCATTTTTCCATATCCATCCATACCACTTCGTCCTCTCTTGTCAATGCATCTACCGGACACACAGCCGCGCAGGGCGCATCTTCACACTGTCTGCAATAAGCCATGTCTGGGCTGTCTGGAAATTTTGTGATGGTTCTCAATGCGGCTCTTTTTTGATTGTATACTTGAAAATGAGCCATAGAGCACATCATTTCACAGGCATGACATTCTGTGCATAGCGTTGTGTCAAATTTTAGTTTCATGATCTCTTCACTCCTTTGGATTAGGATCCTTGAATCATCAGTAGGATTCAGCAAACAGCTTGCTGTGCCCAGACTGATTTCCTGAACAGTAAAAATGGGTAGTGGTTTCGAAAAAATAGCTTTCATGAGCTGGTGGGAACACGCCACCGGATTCTTTCTCCAACCGGAACACCTCTCCGCCTACCACACGCTCTACTTTGGGCAAGGTATATGGTTTTTCAATACTCCCGCCGCTTATTACCGCATCTGCTTCTGGCACATCATCCACCAATAACACCCCTTCTGTTCCGTCTGGACCGCCAAATTCAAAGGTGACCGTTGTGGCTTTGATGCCACTTTTTTCAGCGGCTTGTATGGTTAGCATACCGTCTACAGCCGCATTTCCGCCGCCTTCCCAAGCCATAACCAATCCATTGGCTTTCAGGTAATGAGCCAGCTTCACACAGAAATTAGCTGATCGCTCTTTATGCCAGTTTGTAGGATTATGGCTTCTGCTGAAAATAACTCCCTTGAAATTCAATGTTTTGCCGTGTTGTCTGTACAAATCCAATAAAATGGGATGATTGGACTGCAAGTAGGTTGGCACCTTGAAAGCTGGCCAAACATAATTGCCACTGATCACGCAGCCATCGAGCATTTCATTAGGATGAAGCAACGTGGGCACCAAGTTGTCAATGCTTTGTCCGTACAAATAGGTATTGGCATAAACCCCTTGGTTTTGGCATTGCCAAACCAAAACAACATTTGGTAAGGTGTCATCGGTGTCTTCTATTGAAAAAGTTTCGATTTCATCTGGCTCGCATTCCAGAGTGGTTTTTGCCAGCAATTCCGCAACTTTCAAACTGCATAGCCGAATATCTTGGTCGTATTCAGCAGAAGATTTTCCATCCATCAAATCGTACACCATGACGAGATTGTTGGTTTCTGAGAAAGGTGACATGCCTGCTATATCCCCTGTCATATCCATGATGGCATCTCGTGGATAAAGAAGGCCACTACTGGCACTGCTTGTTTCCCACGGCAAAGGGGCACTCTGCACAACGGCAAAGCCTGTGAGCATATTGGTTTCGCCATCTCCAACCGTCTCAGGGCTCCCAAAGTATCCCGGATATTCATAGCCGTTGCCTGATACTTTCACCATTGGGGTCAATCCATCCAGCACATGGATAATTCGACAGCTTTCTCCTGGTTCAACCAATTGGAAATCAATAGAGGCTATGCTTTTCATTAGAGGTTTAACTGCTTCTTGCAACTGGGATTTCTGAATGGTCAACGTTCCTTTAGAAAAGGCTGTGGTCTCTCCCCATTTAACATTCTTTACTTGATAATATCGCCTATTTAGTCTCATTTTACACTCCTATCACACTAGTTTTCATGTTGTCATTAAGCTTCTTTGCTTTCATCCACATTAAAGATGGTTGGTTCTTCAATGGGTTGGCATAAGGCCTCAAAAGCTTTTTCCAGAATGGTGCGCCTATAGTGCTTTTCTCGATTAATGGGTAAATCTGGATTCCCAGCTGGGCTGGTGAAATTGCCACCGTATATGATCCGATTGGCACCCACATTGTATGCTATAGATGTAAAACCAGTGATCACAGCATTTGGAATGCCCGCTCTGTCTAATTCTTTTGATATGGTTGCAACGCAACGTGTGCAGGTGCCTCATGTAGAGGTAAGGATTGCCGCATCCACTTGGCCTTCCATCAAGGTGGCCACCATGCCTCTACCGATGTTTTTGCCGTTTTCAACATTGGTTCCAATGCCACAAGTGGTCAAGAACTTGGGATAGATGCTTTTGATGCGCCCTTCTTTTTCCAGAACCCGCAATTCATCCAATGGAATCAGTCTATTGGGGTCCTTGTCTACAATCGTCGTGTCATACCCGCCATGGATGGATTCGTAATCATCGCTTGAAACACTTGCTAAGTCCTGAATGTCGTAGGCCCCAAAGGTGACTGAGAAGGCTTGTTTTAGCTTGTCAGGATTGCCTTTTGGAACCAACCCGCCTGTAGTGATCATGGCAACGGTTGCTGTCTCCATGTTGGATAAAGGTGCTGCAGGTGTTACTTTTTCTAGCGCTCTTAACGGTACTTCCGTTACGTATGGCTCCCCATTCAATTTTTTAATCAACATGTCTACTGCACGCTGAGCTCCTGTTCTTTCATGGTATTCGTTGTATCGATAGCCTCTTGGCAAATAACCTTCCACTCTAGCTGGTCCAACGGGTTCTTTCGATGCCAACTTCAACGCCAATTTACCCAATGTGGGCAAAACTTTTCTCATCCCTACGGCTGTTTCAGGTGTTTCTACCATGTAGACTTCTCTTACGTACATAGGAACAGCTGGGTTCTCATAATACATCGCTGTTACTGCGGGTATGTTGAACTCTTTTTGAATAAAGTCACACACTTTCGCACAGGCCACACCATAACGACCCGCGTTGAAAGCAGGTCCTGCCACTACCACGTCTGGTTGAACCTCTTGGATGACTTTTTTGATCGCTGCTGCCGCAATAGGAAAATGATCCTCGTTGTTCATGTAATTATCTCCGCATGCAATGACTTTCTCCACTGTCATTTGATCTTGCCAAAAAGGTTCTATCCCCAATGCGGGTCCTTTTTTTTCATCAAAAACCGTCACGCCCATATCCGCTTTTTCTTCGCCACCCAAGCCGGCATAGAACTGGTTCAGATAATACACTGCCTTTAGTTTTTTCATGTCGGTTACTCCTTTCTAAGTTGAATGCCTCCGCCTTAAGCAGAAGCATTCACATTCAAGCAATCTTTGATCGCTTCGATATCTTTCTCCACTTGAGCTTTCACTTCGTCCAAGCCGTTGAATTTTTTTACTCCTCGAATATAGTTGTGGATTTCCAAGCGTATGCGCTTTCCATAAATGTCTCGAGAAAAATCCAGTAAGAATGTTTCAATGGTCACATAGCTGTGATCGTCCACAGAAGGTCTTTTTCCAATATTTGTCAACCCTTGAACCATTTCATCTTCTTGTATCTCTGTCATGGTGGCGTATACCCCGTGTTTTGGAATCAATTTGTTTTTAGGAAATCCCAAATTGGCTGTGGGCATGCCGACTGTCCTACCCAATGCCTTGCCGTGTACCACTTCTCCATAGAAAGTGTAGGGGTGTCCCAGCATGTCATTGGCTTTTTCAATCTGTCCTGATCCAATAGCCTCTTTAATGGCTTCACAGGTTATGGGTTGTTCCTCATAGGTTTCGGTTTCGCATACCACCACTTCAAAATGGTATTTCAACCCTAAGTCCTTCAATGTGGCCAGATTTCCTTCCTGTTGATGACCAAAACGGTGATTTTCTCCCACCACAACCACTTTGGCTCCCAATTGCCCGACTAAAACCTCTTTCACAAATGCTTCGGGTGACATTTTCATCACACTGTCGTTGAATGGATATTCCCAAAAATACATAGGGCCATCCTTTTCCAGCATGTGACATTTTTCTTCTATGGTATAAACCACCTCTTCAGAGGCTGCTTCATTGGTCAAATTCAATAGTACACTAGAGTAGCCTTTTTTCTCCTGTTTGACTAAATGGTTGATCACTGCCCGATGCCCTTTGTGCATGCTTTCAAATCGGCCAAAAGCTACACAGGTTTGTTTCATTTCAATGTTTGTTTCCTTTAAATGTTTCATTGATCTGCCTCCATTATGGGGATTCGATTACGATTAAGAAAGGGTGGCGGCATGCCGCCACCCTTGTCTCTATTGACACTAACTGCTTTTAGATTTAATATTTCTCAAATTAACGGCCAAGATCAAAGCTGCCACCGCATACCAGATAAAAGTAAAGGACAATACAGCCGTTCCATCAAATACTTTTGGAATATAAGTGGCTACAATTACCGACATAGTGACTATTGGCACTACTGAACCACCTGGCGCTCTGTAATTCCCAGGAATATGTTCGAATTTTTTTCTTGCTTCCAATAATGAGAAACTGTTGATCACGATGGTAATTGCCGCAAACAACGAACCTAAGTTAACAATCTGCTCGGTAAATTGAGGCATACTGGAAATAACCGCACTGATTACCGCTACACTGATAGTCGCATTAAGAGGTACCCCTGTGTCTTTGTAGGTTTGTCCCAAGAATTTTGGCAACAATCCACCTTCAGCCGTCGCATGAATTGCTCTTGATGTGATGGCGATCAATACCAAAATGGTTGTCAATAGAGCCATCACTGCTGAAATGGAAATTACTTGGGTCAACCATGGATACATGCCTAGCTTTGTGAAGGCTGCCGCATACAATGGGATAAATCTCATGCCTGGATTGTCAATCAAGAAACCGGTCGCAACCAAACCGACTGTAGCAATGATGATGAATGCATACAAAGTTACCACAATACCCATGGCAATCGCAATAGATTTTGGAACGTTTTTGTTCGGATTCTTTACTTCAGATACCATAAAGGCAATGGCTACGATAGAACCGTAAGCAACCATGGCATTTGGAATGGCACTGATAAATCCAGTGCTACCCATGGCACCTTGTGAGAAAAAGGGTGTCAGCATGCTGCTGTCCCATTGTCCGCCGAAAAGTCCTACCCCGATATATACCAACATAGTACCCACCAATACCGCAACCAAAGCTGTATTGGCCTTTCCGGCAACCGAAATTTTGTAGAAATTAAGCACACTACACAATACGACTGCACCTACAGCTAACGGTACCTGCATGCCGTCGAAAGCTGGAAACCCAACGCCTAGATAAGTCGCTACATAGATAGCTGAAAAAGAGATCCCTGCTATGTTAGAAAATACATATCCCCAAACAGAGAACCAACCCCATATCTTACCTTGTGTTTCAGTTTTTCCCAATGCTTTGGATGGAAAGACAAAAACCCCTCCAGATTTTGGGAAAATCGTGGAAAGTTCCGCAACTTGTAAACCATACATTAATAGAATAATTGCAGCGATAATCCAAGAAAACAGAGCTGCCGGTCCTGCATAATAAAGTGTCATTCCTGAAAGTGAGAAGATGGCGCTTCCGATCATTCCCCCAGCGATCATCGTCACACATGCCAGCAAGCCCAATGATCCTTCTTGTGGCTTTTGCTTGGATAAATTAGATGCACTTTGATTTGTTTTTGACATTGCTTATTCCTCCATCAATAATTTTGTTTGATTCGAATCATTTATGCGTTCACCTGTTGTCCTCAAAGTTGTTTCAAACCACCTCCATCTCTAAGCCTATTAACACCTGCATACGTTTTCATCTGTGTTTTGTTTCACCAAGAAACCGGTTGGCCTTGCCGGTTTCTTGGTTTGTATCGATTCACAATCTAAGAGGCAATCATTTCTTTCGTTTTAACTTGCTGTTTGGATTGCGAATAATCATTGACTGCTGGATCACATTTGATTATCACACGATAAGCACCTGGATCCAACGCTTTTTTATAAGCTTCTTCTATGTCCATCATGGGGACGGTGGCTGTGATGAGTCCCTCTAAGTTTATCACTTTATTTGAAATTAGTCTTGCAGCCGTCTGGAAATCTTTGTTTCTAGGGCTCACTGCACCGGTGATAATCATTTCACTAGAATGGACGTGATTGACGCTGATTGGCACAGGATTGTCCGGATGGAAAGAAGTGTACATAATCACACGACCTAATTTACCTGTAAGATGAATACAATCTTCTGCAACCTTTGTGGAAGGCACTGTGCAAAAAACCACATCTGCTCCCCGGTTTTCTGTCAATTCATTGACTTTTGCCTTCACATCTTCCATGTTGGTTGAGTTGAGCACAATATCTGCTCCCATTTTTTTTGCAACTTCCATTCTTTTTTCATCAATCTCGCAGGCGATGACTCTTGCCCCTCGCAATTTTGACAATTGGATATGGAAAGCACCCATGATGCCCACTCCCATGACTACCACATCCTCACCCAATTCGATATGGGCGTTATTGACACTATGAATACAACACGCCAACGGCTCTGTCAACGCAGCGTATTCCAAATCTACATCATCTGCCATCTTATAGACATTTTTGGCGTCAATCATCATGTGTTCGGCTATGCCTCCAGGCCCTCTTAGACCTTCGTGAATCGATGCTTGATAAGATACCACGCATTGATTCTCATTGCCACTTCTGCAATAATGACATTCCCCACAGGTGTTCAACGTTCGTATAACCACCTTGTCTCCTGGTTTGACTGTTTTTACTTTCTTTCCAACTTTTTCCACTGTACCTGAGGCTTCGTGTCCTCCCGCAAATGGATAGAGCTTTCGTATGCCCTCATAGACCCGCTGTTCTAAGGTGCATATGGCACTAGAGTCTATTTTTACCAAGACTTCCTTGCCTTCTGGTTCTCGCAGGTCCAATTCATGGATCGTTATCTCATGTCTGTCTGATAACACACTCACTTTATATTTTCCCATGGATTTCCTTCCTTTCATCTAATACTTCACGTTCATTTCTTTTAACGCGGCTTCCACGCTACAATCTTCATGTATGAGTTTGGCTATGGCTGCGGCATAACGAACCGGGTCCTCATGTCCCCAAATGTTTCGTCCCATGGCTACACCAGCGCCTCCGGCTTCCATTGCATCTTTAATTTCCTGAAGCAACTCTCTTTCCGGTACTTTCTTGGAGCCCCCTAATATGACTACTGGCGCATACACGCTTTCCGTCAACTCTTTGAAGCTTTCTTGATCTCCTGTGTACACTGATTTTACAATGTCGGCTCCTAGTTCAACACTTTGTCGACATGCAAACGTGATGTTTTCGGGAGTTCTAGCATCTTCTTTCCGTTCAAATCCTCTAGGTAACGCTTCTGCTGTCACTGGCAATCCCCATTTGTGCGCATCCATGATGATACGGGAAAGTTGACTTAATCCTTCGTTCTCAAATCGAGATCCTGGAAAAGACATCGCAATGATAGAATCTGCACCTAACCGCAATGCGTCTTCAGCTGTGGCCACAATCTGCATGGCTTTTGGTTCTTGACAAAGAAAAGAAACGCCTCCATCCACTCGTAGGATAATTCCTTTTCCCATAAAATGTTCACCGTGCTTATCTGCCATTCCAACTGTTGATAAAAATGCATCTGCACCTGCATTGGCAATTTCACGGATTAATTGACCTTGATGTTTCATGGCTGGTAAAACATTGAAATTCGCGCCATGGTCCATTGCCATGATAAAGGTTTTACCATCTGGTTTGAAAATATGATTCATTCTATTCGCTCGTGCACACATATGAAGCCTCCTTATAGTCTCTCAATTAACGAGATATTACATTTGCTCACTTATAATTACATTTGTAATGCTTTAAGTTAAAAATATCATATAATCTGTGTTTCGTCAAGGAGTTTCTACACACAAAAAAACTTCGCCTCTCAGCGAAGTTTGTGAAAGTATTAATTAATTTGTCATAGCAAGGTTTTGGCCGTTTTTAAATCGGTTATCAGCACATTGATTAATTTTCCAGCCAAAGCGCCCTTGATGGCTGCCAGTTTTTGAGAAGAACCGGCCACACCCATTCTTACAGAAATCTTCATCAAATCTTCGTACTCAACAGCTATGATCCGGTTCGCAATAGGGCTCTCAACCCGCTCCCCTTTTTCGTTAAAAAAATGAGTGCAGATCTCACCTACAGCATTATTTCTCATGTAATCATATTCCTCTTCACCAATTGTAGGAATCAAGTCTTGGTACTTGGCATCTCCAATACCCATAACCGCAATGTTGCATTTTTTAATGGTCTGGTATGTTTTGATAAAAAACGGCTCTTCCATAATAGATTGGCGCAATGCCTCAGATTTTACAACAACCGGTGCATGAAGCATGACTGGCCTAGCTGCCGTCTTTTCACTGAAACGGTGCACGATGTCATCCGAACTGACTTTTGAATTCTCATCATTCCAACTACCCATTAGCTGGACCACCGTCAATTCTTCTATGTCTACCGGATTGACATGTTCTACCAAGGCAGAGACACTTCTTCCTCTTGAAAATCCCACACAATCTCCCGGCTTAATGATAGACATCAAATATTGGCTGGCTACCATCCCCAATGCCGAGTAAAGATGCTCTTCGGAAATTAAATCTACCACTCGGACTCCTTGGAGGCCATACTTGTGTTCCAGCTCTGCTTCAATCCCCATGTGGGTGTCTTCAAGTTCAGGAATAACAATTTTCACAATTCCTAATTCAATGCATTTTGAAAGGATGCGGTTTATTCGCTGTCTTGACATATTCATTTTTTTCGCAATTTCTTCCTGCGTGAAGCCAAAGCGATAATAGTAGTTGGCAATTCTCACATATTCCCGTCGTTCATGTTCTTCCAACGGCTTTTTCATTTCGATACCTGCCTTTTTAGCTTTTTGTCAATCTATGAACTCATTTGTTTTTTCATTATACCACAATCCCGTTTTTCTCCAAACTAATTTGCCACCAAGTCATCCATTTATAAAACAAAGCATATGCCAGAGTAATGGCCACAGTGGCGCCCGTAGAAATCCAGAAACCTGCCGAACCAATATTTTGGGAAGTAGCGCCCATAAAAGATTGAGCCACAAGCCCCGGTAATTTCACCAGTATTGAAATCACAAGGTATCGCCCAAAAGTAAATTTCAAAGATCCCATCAACATGCTTCCCAAGTCATAAGGAATGATGGCGATCAATCGGATAACAAAAGCAAACAAGCTTTGATTCCCTTTTTTATTAATCGTCAATTGCGAAGCCTTGGGATGTCTTTTTATTAAATGGGTAACAAAGCCCTCTCCCGTATAGCGTCCTATTAAATAGGGCAGTGTCGTTGCTAGACTCAGACCTATTACATTGATAAAAATGGCACTATAGAGAGGAAACACTCTGCCTACAGACACGTAGAGCAAGGCCAAAGGTACCATCACAGCCAAGGATTTCATCGCGTACAGTCCCATAAAAAACAACACTGCCATGACTGTGCTGTCAGGTACGATAGCCAGTACGCTTTCCACGGAAAGCTGGTTGCGTTTTATAAATAAGACAAATAATAACCCTCCCATTAATAGGAAAGGCATCGTTCGCATGCAAGTCGTCAATACAGGGTGATTCTTTTTTTTCATTCAAAAAACTCCTTAAATATCGTATTCGAGGATTATACACCTCCAAGCGCTAATCGTCAATCATGGATGCCTTTGTTGTTCTCATTTTTAAGAAATCTCGGGCATTCTATAGGATACCCTTGTATGTGACCGTATATCGGAGTATTTTAAACCTGGTGTCGTTTTCCTGTTCTTGTTTGCTTTATTATGCTGAATGACTGTCTCTGACCCTGTTTGACAGATAGAGTCCGATTATTTTATAATGAAATACCAATAAAAAATGGCTAATTGAAGCTGTACACATCATCTGTACAGCTTTTTAAATGCCAAAATCAAAGGAGAGGTGTTATCAATATGTTTAAAAAGAAATTACTATTAATTATACTGGCCGTGGCTTTATTTATGTTTACCATTGTTGGCTGTGCCGGTGATACTCAGAAATTTGTCATGGAAGGTAACTTCACAGTCGTCGGAAGTGGAGGCTATCCACCGTTCAATTTCTTCGATAATAATGAAGTGGTCGGATTCGATGTGGATACAGGACAAGCTATTGCTGAGCGTTTAGGCGTGGAACTGGTCTACGAAACTTCAGCATGGGACGGTCTCATTGAAGGTTTGAAAGCTGGGAGATTCGATGCAGTCCTTGGAAGTATGGCCATTACAGAAGAACGTCAAGAAGAAGTGGCTTTTACCATTCCTTATTATTATTCAGGTGCCCAGTTGGTGGTTAGAGCCGATTCAGGTATTACCGATCCCAGCGATATGGTAGGAAAAAACATTGCCGTCACTGTCGGAACCAATTTTGTACAAGATGCTGAAGAACTAGGTGCAGAAGTCAGTTTATACGATGATGACAATGCTACCTTGATGGAATTGATCAATGGACGTGTGGACGGTGTCATCACCGATCGATTGGTTGCGATCAATGCTATGGAAGAAATCAGCGGTGGAGAAGACTTAGTGTTAGCAGGAGAACTGTTGAGACTTGAGGAAATGGCTCTTGCTGTCAATGAGAATAACACGGCGTTATTAGATGAATTGAATGCTATCTTAGAAGACATGCATGCCGATGGAACCCTCACTGAAATTAGTGAATACTGGCATAATGGTGAAGACATAACGGTTAAGTAAGGAGTGGTGACAATTTTTAGTCAATTTGAATTTCCATGGGATTTATCCCTTATTCCGGAATATTTTCCGGTGTTTTACAGACCAGCACTGATGACCTTGCAGATTACCACGTTTGGTATTCTGTTAGGCTTGGCGCTAGGCCTGGTCGCGGCCTTGCTGCGCATATCCAAGTTCAAAGTGTTATCTCTTCCAGCTAGAGCATATATTTGGGCCATAAGAGGTACCCCTTTGTTGTTGCAATTGTTGTTCATCTATCTAGGATTGGTGAACATCGTGAATGTGTCACGAATTCCAGCCGCTATTATCGCCCTTGCCATTCATAACGGCGCCTATATCGCTGAAATCTTCAGAGGCTCTATACTTGCTGTTGACAGAGGACAAAGGGAAGCTGCTTATTCTTTAGGGATGACCCCCTGGATGGCTATGAAAAGAATCATATTGCCTCAGGCTTTCAAACGATCTGTGCCCCCTCTGGGCAATCAGTTCATTATTGCTTTGAAAGATTCTTCTTTGGCCAGCGCCGCCTCTGTTCCAGAGTTGCTTTTACAGGCAAGACAATTGGGTTCCTCTACATTTAATTATATGGAAATGCTTTTTATTGCAGGCATTTACTATTTGATGATGACCACCGTCCTGACTTTCTTGGTGGGCAAACTTGAAACCCGTCTTAGCATCAGTGACCATCGTGTATAGGAGGGATCGATAATGATTAAAATTGATAATTTGAATAAATGGTACGGCAAGTTACATGTGTTAAAGGACATAGACTTGACGGTAAATGAAAAAGAAGTGGTCGTGATCATAGGCGCTTCTGGATCAGGTAAGAGCACCTTGCTTAGGTGCATCAATTTCTTGGAACGTCCTCAAAAAGGGAGCATCACCATTGATGACCAAGTCATTGATCCAAAAGGCAAGAACCTTCATTTGATCCGACAAGAAGTCGGCATGGTTTTTCAACATTTCAACCTGTTTCCTCATAAAACGGTTATGGGCAATGTGATTGAAGGACTGACTCAAGTTAAAAAAACGCCTGAAAAAGAGGCGCTAGAAGTAGGAAAAGCCTTGTTGGACAAGGTGGGGTTGTTGGATAAAGCCGATGTGTATCCTTCTGTCATTTCAGGTGGCCAGAAGCAAAGAGTGGCCATTGCCAGAGCTTTGGCCATGAATCCAAAGATCATGCTTTTTGATGAACCAACCTCCGCTTTAGACCCTGAACTGGTAGGCGGCGTTTTGCAAGTCATGCAAGATCTAGCGAAAGATGGCATGACCATGGTGGTGGTTACCCACGAGATGGGATTTGCGAAAGAAGTGGCTGATCGTGTGATTTATATGGATGAAGGGGTGATCATTGAATCTGGTACACCAGACGACATCTTTGATCGACCTAAAAACCCAAGGACTCAAGAGTTTCTGTCTCAGATTCTATAACCGAACTTTAAAGAGCTTTCCTGTTGACAGGAAAGCTCTTTTTAATCTTAAACACCTTGGGCTCTATTGGGGGAACACATGATCTTGATCGTCTGTAGAAGAATTTTCATATCCAACAACAAACTGTAGTTGGTTAGATACAACAAATCAAATTTCAATTTGTCCTCTGGGGTGGTGTTATATTTTCCTTGCACCTGTGCCCATCCCGTGATTCCTGCCTTGACTTGAAATCGATGGCCATAGTTGGCGATATGTTTTTCAAACCTCTCCACAAAATGGGGTCTTTCCGGCCGAGGTCCTACCAAGCTCATTTCCCCTTTAATCACGTTGATAAGTTGGGGAAATTCATCCAATCGTGTGTTTCTCAACAACTTTCCCACTGCCGTCACGCGTTTGTCTTTTTCACAAGCCATGACAGGTCCCGTCATTCCTTCTGCATCCACGATCATAGTTCGAAACTTAATCAGCATGAATCTTTTGCGATGTCGGGTAACGCGTTCTTGACGATAAAAGACGGGACCCCCATCTTCCATTTTGACAGCCAATCCCACCATCATTAACAGCGGAGAGAACAAAATCAACAAAAAAATTGCTAAAGACATATCCATTGCCCGTTTCAGCAACCTAGCATCCAACGTCATCTGTAAGCCTTTCACACTCATAATAGCCATGTCATCAATGGATAGAATATTGGACTGGTACAGCACAATGTCTTCCCAGTCGGGCATATAATACAGCGGCTTTTGGTGAGCCATACCAAAAGCGATCAGCTGGAGGCGGTCACTTTTGGGAACCGACTCTCCAATCATGATGCCATCCTTGTTTCGAATGCAATCCAAAGCTTGATGGGAGACTTCATTAAACACATCAGTAATCTGATAACCTATATCTTGAAGGTTATTGGTTTTTTCTTGGATCCTTTCTACTTGTTTGCCTGTGCCAACAATAACAATCTTTCTAATATTGAAGATTTTTTTGTACAACATGTGGAGTATGTATTTGTAAGGCATGAACAAGCACAACCCCATCAACCAAGAAATGACAAACAATTTGGAAGGAATCATGGTTCGGTTTAATCCAAAAGCGATCACTACCGCAATTCCATTAGATATGAGCCCTGCTATGGCAATTGAAACGATAGTCTCTGCGTATCCGGCATCTCCATATTTGAAGACGCCAAAAGACTCAAAGAGAATAAACGATACCGCTATGACAAAAGGGATCAAAATCACAAAATCGCTTAAAGAAATATTGCTTTCGTGGAGCAGATTGAATGGGAAGATCGTCAAATAGTAGGCCAGATAAACCAACCCCAAATCCATGCTTCCCAAAACAAACCTAAGCGTTTTGTTTCTACGATCAATTTTCACGTAGCCTTCCCTCCTTGTATTCCGTCTTCGCTTGTTATATCATGTACCTCTTCTTTCACCAATTGATTAGTTATGAGGATCCTCCTGTCTTTCATTGGCCAGTTCTTGAAACCGTTTGTTGGTTGATAAAAGGGACTCATAGGTTCCTTCGTCTGCAATTTCCCCTTCTTCAAACAAATAAATCCAGTCGCATTGGCGAACCGTCGTCATTCTGTGTGCAATCACCACAATGGTCTTTATTTGGGATAGATTTTCCATTGCTTTCATGACAGCCGTTTCCGTCATGCCGTCCAAAGCATTGGTCGCTTCATCTAAAACCAAGACATCTGGGTCGTGATACAACGCCCGGGCAATGCCAATGCGTTGTCTTTGTCCCCCGCTCAAACGGATGCCTTGTTCTCCGACGCTTGTTTCGTAACCGTTTGGCAAAGCGTTTTGAATAAAATCATGAATGTTGGCAATTTTTGACGCTGTAATAAGCTGATCCTCATTGATTAATTCTTCAGGAATACCAAAGGCAATGTTTCGCTTGATGCTTTGGTCGCTTAAGTAGACGTTTTGAGGCACATAGCCCAAACGCTTTTGCCAATCTACAGCACATCCAGCATCGATGGTTTTGCCATCTACTCGCAGTGACCCTTCGCAAGGTATGAATAAACCCAACAATACATCTGCCGCCGTTGTTTTGCCAGCACCACTATGTCCCACAAAAGCTACTGTGGTATTTTTGGCTATCTTCATAGAAATAGATTTGATCGCCACGTTTTCACTATGAGGATACCGATAGGAAACTTGTTCAAACGCAATCTCTTTCTCAAAAGGAAATCGGGTCCTGTCGTCCTTTTTTTGATTTTCCTTAGCTATTTTGACATGGTTGTCATCTTTTAACAATTCCATGATTTTCAACACTAACGCATCGTTGAAATGGATGGTTGTAAACGAAATAAATACATCCTGCAAAGCCGGCATCAATCGGTAGCCGGCAAATGCGTACAGACTAATTAAAGGCAAGGCTTGATGAATGCCTCCTTCACTTCTTAAAAGAAAAAGGGTCAACACCAATATGCCTCCAAAAGAGACAATCTCCATCAAATGTCGAGGAACTCTTCCAATGATTTCCCGCCAAGCCATTAAAGGAATCATTTTCTCGGAATGCTGTTTAAATCCTTGAATGAAGTAAGGTTGTCGCTGCATGAGAAGCACCCCCTTAATACCCCCAAATGCTTCCTGCACAGCTTGGTACCTTTTCCCATTTAATTCCATATGCTGCCGGCCATATTGTGTCAATTTGCTCCTTGTGGTTCGAAAGATTAACAAATAACTGCCCCCAATCAACAAAACCGCCCATACCGTGACTTGAGGATTGACCACAAACAAGGCTGCCAAAATAGCCCCTGCCATCAACAGTTTTGTCATGACCTGAAGCATTGGCATCAAAACACCCAAGACCATTTCTCTAACATCGGCTAAAATCTGTTTGGTCATATTGGATGTGTTTTGATTTAAAAAGAAGCCATACGGTCGATACAAATAGTTTTCAAGCATATCCGAAGCCACTCTATGCTCCATTTGCCACACAAACCGCGAACTTAACCATAGGGCGTAGGTAGCTGTCCCGTTTCCTGCAACAATCATCACAAGCAACAAACTGCCAAAATAAGTCAGGAAAGTCACCCTGTCCGGCGAACCTAATAGATTGAACAACCACAACATTGCCTGGTTATTCATAGTGAGTGTGGGTTGAATCACCAAAGTCATAAATGGCAACATAGCGGCCACTCCAAAAGATTGAACCAATGCCGATAACAAAGACATGGCAAACAACCACCAGAAATGGCGTTTTTCTTCCTTGTTCATGATTTCGAAAATGCGATTCATTACATGAAATTTATTGATTATTCTCACTTCATACCTCCTGTGAGAAATGTTGGATCTCATTTAATCATTATAGCACACTCTCCATTATCCTTGTTTTTTTATCGTCAGTTGTTTGAAAAAAATCATGTGGGCACCTACTTAAATCAAACATCGTCCTAGAAAAAGGCACCCTAACAGATGTTGATGGTGATAAATCATCACTCTTGTTTGCTTTTGTCTCCTATGTTATATTTAGATCATGTTGAAAATCAGGAGACCTACATGTTCTATCTTGCACTTGCCACCCTATGCAGCGCCACCATTGCTTTGATCTTTAAATACACAGAAACCCATGCCACCAATCGCAACGTGATCACCACTGCAAACTATTTCATCGCCTTTGTGACAGGGCTTGTCTTGGTATGGCATCAACAGTTGCTGGCCCCATTGACCCCTTTGCCGAATCACCTTTCTTTTTTTCAAGAGGTGCTTTTGGTGCTGGCTTCTCCCGGAGATCAGCTCTCTTCTATAAATAGTCGCTTATGGGCTGTCAGTATTGGCTCTACCGCAGGTGTCTTCTTTTTTCTATCCTTTCTTTTTTATCAAAAAAGTGTTCGGGAAAATGGCGTGAGCTTATCGGGTACTTTTGCAAAACTAGGTATCCTCATCCCCATGATTTTCTCCATTATATTATGGCGAGAGTTGCCTGCTTTCCATCAATGGGTTGGCATTTTTTTATCGTTGTTTTCCATCGTAATGGTCAATATGACTTTTGGAAACCAGAAAAAATTCAAGCTGCGCCCGGCTTTGATCCTTCTTTTTTTCTTTGGCGGTATCGCCGAATTCTCAAACAAGATTTACCAGCAATATGGCGTTGGTGATTACAAAGATCTGTTTCTCTTATGCGTATTTTTTGTAGCTTTCTTGATTAGTCTTTCCTATACCATCCATCAACGCTCTAAGGCGACAAAAAGAGATATCCTGACTGGCTTTGCCGTAGGTATCCCCAATTTGTTTTCTTCCTATTTTCTTATCTTGTCCTTGGCCACTGTCAAAACTTCTGTAGCCTTTCCCCTTTACAGCGCTGGCAGCATTTTGCTCATTACTATCGGGGGTCGCGTGATTTTTGGCGAAGCCATCTCTGCCAAAAACAAACTAGCCATTGCCTTGACAGTTATTGCCCTGATTCTTGTGAATCTTCCCTAAGCACATATTGAGCCATGGCCACCACCCCATAAGGGATAGCCTCATCATTAAAATCAAATCTCTGGCTGTGCAAAGGCGCAACCGGTTTGCCCTTATCTGTAATGCCAATTCTAAAAATGGCTGATTTTTCTACAAGGGCACTGTATTCACCAAAATCCTCACTGCCCATTACAGGCCCAGGCAGTTCTTTTACGGCCTCTTTCCCCAATAGTTTTTCCACTCCATCGATGAAATCTCTCACCATTTGAGGATGATTGAATACTCCTGGGATCCCTTTATGATGTTTGAATTCATAATCGCATTGAAACGCATTTGCCACTCCTTGAATGATGGTTTCAATTTTCTCTGGCATTTTTTCTCGGATTTCTGGATTATGCGTTCGAATCGTTCCGCCAAATTCGCTGTTTTCCGGCATGACATTGGCTGCTGTTCCACTGTGAAACATACATACTGACAACACCGTGTTGTCTATAGCGTTCAACTGTCGGCTGGTGATCGATTGGAGCGCAACCACTCCATGAGCTGCCGCCAACAAGGAATCCTTGGATTTATGAGGATAGGCACCGTGACCACTGTCACCGATTAGCTTGACTTGGAAAGCATCTGCCGCCGCGTAGTAATGACCTTCCCAAAAGCCGATGACTCCGGTTGGATAGTCTGGCCAAGCATGAAGGGCGATTATCTCCTCCACTTTAGGATTTTCCAATGCCCCGGCAGCAATCATCGCCTTTGCCCCCTGAGCTATCTCCTCCGCTGGTTGAAACAGAAATTTGACTGCTCCGGAAAAAGCCTTTCTTCTTTCAGACAACAACTTGGCCAATCCCAACAACATGGCTGTATGTCCATCGTGGCCACAGGCATGCATCTTTCCTTCCTCCTGGGAAATATAAGGCAGGCCTGTTCTCTCAACAATGGGAAGGGCATCCATATCTGCTCTAAAGGCGATGGTTTTTCCTTTACCAGGCTTTTCACCACAAAGGATTCCCACCACACCTGTCGGCATATCTAAATCCAAAATGGTCACCCCGTAGCTTTCTAATGCTTGTTTGATCAGTTGTGTGGTCTCAAATTCTTCAAACCCCTTTTCCGGTTTCATGTGAATCTTTCTTCTTATTTCTGACAATTCTTCTTTCAATCGCATGCCTTGTTCCCATAATTCCATGTCTGTTTCCCTCCTCATTATTTTATTTCCCAATCAACTGGATCAACCCCATTTTCCTTTAAGAAAGCATTGGCCTGACTAAAGGGTTTGCTCCCGAAGAACCCTCTATAAGCAGATAATGGACTTGGGTGTGGTGAGGATATGACCAAGTGTCTAGGATTCGTCAACATCTCTTTCTTTTTTTGAGCAGGTCGTCCCCAAAGAAAGAACACAATGGGCCGATCTTGTTGGTTGACCACTTGGATCACCGAATCTGTGAAGGATTCCCATCCTTTTCCTTGATGGGAATTTGCCCGGTGCGCTTCTACCGTCAACACGGCATTCAGCAACAGAACGCCTTCTTCCGCCCATTTTTTCAAATAACCATGACTAGGCATCTCAACACCTAGATCGTCTTTCAATTCCTTAAAAATGTTTTGAAGAGACGGCGGGATTCGTTGACCCGGTTTAACCGAAAAACTTAATCCATGGGCTTGATTTACATCGTGATAGGGGTCTTGCCCCAACAGCACTACTTTTACCTTTGATAAAGGGGTGTGGTGCAAAGCATTAAAAATATCGTATTTATCAGGATACACCACCTTCGTCCCATATTCATGGATTAAGAATTGCCTCAATGCTTGATAGTAAGGCTTTTTAAACTCCCCTGCCAGCGGTTCTTTCCAATCATTATGAAGTATGGTTGTCATATCGCCTCCTGTTTTTTTCTTTCATCATATCATGGTGAAACGGGGTTTTCCATGATGAAATCGCCGTTGAGTCTGTTGCTTTTAAAAAATCTCTGGATTATTCCGACCAACAAAAAACAAAAGGGACAGTCCCTTTTGTTTTTTGTTTTGCTTTAAAACGTATTTAGCCATTCTATGAATTTGTCCGCTAAAATTGGATCAAACTGGGTACCGGCATTGCCTCGTATCTCCTCAATGGCCTCTTCATAAGTCATGGTTGGTCGATACGGTCTGTCCTCAACCATGGCGTCAAAAGCATCTGCCAACCCAATAATCCTCGAGATATAGGGAGTCTCCTCTCCTCTAATACCGTTAGGATA
Source organism: uncultured Clostridia bacterium (assembly GCA_964539975.1). GTDB lineage: Bacteria > Bacillota > Clostridia > Tissierellales > Dethiosulfatibacteraceae > 38-11. The sequence continues at coordinate 4,281 of CAZIKK010000016.1, read as the reverse complement.
CCCCGTTCCATCCCACCTTTCATGGTGAAATAGAATGTAATCGCCGATCGTGGTCAATCCATTCACTGAAGTCAAAATTTTGTATCCTGCTTCTGGATGTTTTCTCATTTGTTTCCATTCGCTTTCTGTCAAAAACCCTGGTTTGTTCAAAATTACCTCATCCAGTGTAATCTTGCCTATATCATGCAACAGTCCTGCCACTCCTATTTCATTGATTTCATCTTCTGTCAATTCTAAGTAGCTGGCCATTCCTCGACATAATTCAGAAACCCTCTCGGCATGATTTCTTTCCCGTGGGTTTTTTTCGTACAGGGTTTTCATGATAGTATCAATCATATTTCCTTTCAACTGTCTGCTTTCAAAAAACTTGTTCTTATACATGCTATCTTCTGCCTTTTGGTAAGTGTCATAAATAGATGTGTCCTCTTGTTCTTTTACAGCTACTCCAAAAGAAACGGAAACAGCCATCCCATTGATTTGACAAAACTCTAGTTGGTGTTTCATTCGTTTGATCAAATCTTGAGCATTCGACAGTTTTGTTTTGGGCAACAGCAATACAAATTCATCTCCACCTACACGCGATAAGATGTCATCTTGTCTAATGGCGGATTTCATTACATCTTTTGCCTGGATCAACAAATCATCTCCTGCTTGATGTCCAAAAGCATCGTTCATCATTTTCAACCCGTTCACATCGGCCATGACGATGGCAATAGGCAAGTTTCTGGCCGTGTCCAATCGCTTCATTTCTGTCTCAAAGAAACGCCGATTGTACAAACCTGTTAGTTGATCATGAAAGCTTAGGTATTCAATTTCTTTCTCTCGACGCATTCTTTCTGTAATATCATGAACCACCAAAAAAGCCATCAATTGGTTGTCAATTTTGACGGGACTGGCGTGCACCTCCACATCTCGATATGTTCCATCTGATCGAATATGCTCTGCTATAAATTCACTTTTACTTTCTTTTATAGTAATCTCAATACGCTCCATAATAGCTTCTGATCCAATGTTGCTAATCTCCCACATGGGTTTGCCAATAAGCGTCTCCCTCGCGTACCCATAAAAGTCTGCAGCATAGGGATTCACTGCCACAATTTTCCCAGACAAAGCATCAATAACGATCATGGCAGCATTCACATTTTCGAAGATGGTCCGATAACGCTCCTCGCTTTCCGCCAATCTTGCTATCATGTCATTTTTATCGATCTGATCCCGTATGATCAGACCAGAAATCACGGTGGCAATGGGAAATAACAAAATCACTGGTCCCATGATGTCTCGGGCAACGGTCGCTCCGTTAGGCAATAGCAGAAACTGATTGAATAACATGACGCTATGGACCACTATGCCAAACACATACAGTTCAAATATCAGAAAATTTTCTTTATCAAGTATAAATTTCTTTAGTCTGTATTTCCGCCAAATAAACCCAATAGCTGTACTGCTTAGAATCGTCGCCAGTCCTGCCACCATGCCAGCTCCACCTAGAAATATACGATACAATCCCATGACTAATACAGCAATCATAGTTGGAATAACACCAAAAAACAAACCCGTCATGCTAAGAAGGATCGATCGACCATCATAAATAATCCCTACAGTGTAAGGGACTGGATTTATCATAATTGTTAAACCGATGCCCGCGATCAATAACCCTGCCAAAAAATCCCTGCCTTTTGTAACTTTTCCAATTTTATTGTTTACAATGGAAAAAACAAAAGAAAACACCAGCAACATGGACAAGTTGTAAATTAAGTTAAAGGTCAAGTCAATATTCATAAAAACTCCCCGTCATTCTTAAACAAAACGATTTCTCTTTCATTATACCCCATCACTGAATTCTTATACAAATTTTTATCTTATTTGTTTCCTCATTTTCACCAAGGTAGCAAAGACACCTTTATGTTTTTACCCACGTAATTGGGTTCCAACACCCCTTTGAAATGCCTTGACAGATTAAAAATCGTATCGATGCCTGAGCAATGCCCCAACATTAAATAATGGACAGAAAGGTGGTTCAAGGCATGAGCCATCTCACGAATCTCCGGATCCGACAAATGAAATTGATGAATCCCACCCACAATGCCATAAATTCTATTCTCTCCTGTTACTGTTTGCACCTGTTCTATGGTATTTAACAAGCCACAGTGCGTGCATCCCACAATCAATAGCAAGCCCTTCTCTGTTTTTCCCACTAAAACTTGTTCATCTGTCATCAAATCCTGTATCAACTCTCCCTTTTCATTCATAACCAAGCGATCTTTCATTTTGTGATCGTCTGGTTCTCTTTTCATTGGAATAGGTCCAACAATGCCCAATGTGTGGTCTAAAACCATCGTGTTGCATCGCTCAATCAAAGTACATCCCCATTTTTGTAGGTCTGATTTTGGGAAAGTGGAATCTTTGATTTGTCGTTCCTTTCCTCTTTTGTATTTCGTGTTGTAGATATGGGGGTGTAGAATCAAATCTGGCCTTCCTCCAGCCTTCAAAATGCTTTCCAAACCGCCATAATGATCATCGTGACCATGACTCAGAATAACGGCATCAGTCTCTTCCAACTGGATTCCCAATTGTTTGCTGTTTTCCTTGATGGTTACGCCAGTGCCTGTGTCAAACAAATAGGATCGTTCTTCCAATTGAATGTGAAAGGATAGGCCTTGCTCTCCTAGAAGATCTGGTTTTGTCTTGCCAGGGTGCTCTACACAATTGTCCACTAGGGTGGTAATGGTAGCTATCGAGTTCATTTTACGCGCCTCCTTGTCAATAGATGCTATCATTGTACCAATTCTAACATCCTTTCACCAGCAAAAAACAAAAGGAACCGTCCCTTTTGTTTTTTGTTTTTTCATTGAAGAATGGTGGTGACAATGATAGAATAAATCTCATGAAAAGTCCGTTGAATTTATCATATACCTCCGTCCATGGCACTTATTGGATGTATTCTTCTGTCATCTTGAGTTTTTCATCGGTGTTTTTGCTTAGCAAAGGCTATACAAATTCCGAAATTGGTGTGGTGTTGGCCATTGCCAATATTGTATCGTTTGTCCTTCAACCCGCCCTTGCTGATCTGATCGACCGTTCAAAAAAAATCACTTTGTCTATTGTGACTCAAATTATGGTGGTGTTCCTCTTGTTGGGAACCCTTAGTTTGATTTACTTCCCAGGAAAGTCTTTCTCTCTATCTACCATCTACATGCTATTGGCAGCTTTGCATATCGCCGTTCAGCCTATGATCAATGCCATGGCTTTCCATTACAGCGATGCTTCTGAAAGACTTAATTTTGGAATCGCCAGAGGTGGCGGTTCTGTGGCTTTCGCAGGCATCAGCTCTATTCTAGGAGCCTTGGTTGTGGCTTTTGGCACCACTTCCATTCCTGTGACGGGCGTTGTATTGCTCACTCTTTTTCTTGTCTCTTTGATTGGGTTGGATCGATTGTACCATCGAATGACTGTTGCCCAACCTTCAAAATCTGGTTCTTTCAAGCCTCACGTAGATGCCTCTCCCATTACTTTGGTGGCTTTTGTGCGTCGGAATAAGGTGTTTGTGATCTTCTCATTTGCTGTCTTATTGATTTATTTTCAAAATGTAGCCATCAACAACTATTTGATTCAAATCTTGTCCGCTGTGGGAGGTAGAAGCGACCAAATGGGACGACTGCTTTCATTTATGGCTTTGTTGGAACTGCCTGGGTTGTTTTTCTTCAGTCGGATCCGATTTTGGTTTAGCTGCCAGTTTATGTTAAAGGTGGCTTCCATAGGATTTATCTTGAAAGTGTTATTTACCTATCTAGCCACATCAGTAGGCTTTGTCTATTTTGCCTTTTTATTCCAACTTGTCTCATTTCCTTTTTTCTTGTCGGCCTCGGTGCATTTGGTAGATGAGATTATGGAAAAGGGCGAAGCCGTAAAGGGCCAATCCTTGTTAACCGCTATGATCACTTTAAGCGCTGTGTTTGCCAGCTTGTTTGGCGGTATGGTGTTAGACATTAGTGGTCCCTCCCAACTGTTATTGGTAAGTACTCTAACAACGGTGATCGGAACCATAATGGTCTTTTTATTTGTTGACAAAATCAAATCCAATAAAACATGATTAATCTAAAAAGAACCCCCATAAAGAAGCGTTCACTTAGGGATTGAATAAAAACCATAGTGAACAGCTTCAAGCGGAAGCAAAGAAACCAGTCACAAACAAGTGTAGGTGCTTGTAGTGGCTGGTTTTTCTGTATTGAATATTTAGGATTTTTTGGCTTTCTCGTATTTCTCTTTCATTTTTTCTAA
>CAZIKK010000015.1:0-60608 GCA_964539975.1 uncultured Clostridia bacterium | reverse complement strand
CATTGTACCACAGAGGGTTTGGAGTCCTCAATTTTCATTTAAGTTTACAAATCGGCTGAGAGTTTTAGGAGGGTGAAGAATGAAGTGACTTAACGTGTGCGGAAGCATTGAAACATCTGTTTCATTCAGGATTGTATTTATTTTGTCATGGATTGTTTATTTTGTTAAACACTTGAAAAGCAAATTCATTATAGATATAATGAACATGTAAGCGTTCCCAATAAAACAAAGGAGGAGCACATGTTTAAAAAATTTACTAATGGCTGTGTAGCAATAGTTAATAAGTATTTACCTGATCCATTTTTATTTGCAGTCATACTAACTTTTATTGTTGTAATAGGTGGGTTTTTACTAACGGGACAAGGCCCCATGGAAATGGTGCAACATTGGGGAAATGGCTTCTGGGGACTACTGGCATTTTCCATGCAAATGGTATTGGTTTTAGTTACTGGTAGCGCGATGGCACAAGCGCCGGTTTTCAAGAAGATTTTGAGAGCTGTAGGTGGGTTGGCCAAGTCTCCAACTTCAGCAGTCATGATAACTGTTTTAGTTGCTTTAATCGCATGTTGGATCAACTGGGGATTCGGCTTGATTATAGGTGCTTTGCTGGCAAAAGAGATGGCTAGGCAGATCAAGGGCGTTGACTATAGACTTTTAATTGCTGCTGGTTATTCAGGAATGGTTGTTTGGCATGCGGGTTTGTCAGGATCAATTCCGTTAACTATTGCATCAGATACCGGGCTAGGAGCAACAGGTGGCGCCTTAACGCAGGCTGTCCCAACGAGTCTAACCATATTTGCACCCCAAAACTTGATTATCACAGCTGTGGTTTTGATCGTGATGCCGTTTATTTTTAAGGCTATGCATCCAGAACCAGAAAAAACAGTGGTGGTGGATCCAGAGTTATTAGCAGAGCCTGAACCTAAAGATTATATCTCCAAGACACCTGCTGAGAAGATGGAAAACAGCAAAATCATTTGGGGAATCATTGCAGTAATGGGGTTTGCCTACATTGTCTATCATTTCATGACAAAAGGGTTTGATTTGAATCTTAACATTGTGAACTTCATTTTTATGTTTGTTGGAATTTTGTTGCATGGCACATTGAGAAAGTATATCGATGCAGTTATCGAAGCCGCAAAAGGAGCTTCGGGTATTATTTTGCAGTTTCCATTCTATGCTGGAATCATGGGCATGATGACTGGGTTGAATGCAGATGGTGTTTCAGTTGCAGGAGTCATTTCGAATGGGTTTGTTAGCATTTCTACTGCAACAACATTTCCACTATTTACCTTCTTGAGTGCAGGGATTGTAAACTTCTTTGTTCCTTCAGGTGGTGGTCAATGGGCAGTTCAAGGACCGATTATGATGCCAGCTGGAGCTTCTCTAGGAGTAGAGCCGGCTAAAACAGCTATGGCGCTTGCTTGGGGAGATGCTTGGACAAACATGATTCAGCCTTTCTGGGCATTGCCAGCTCTAGGAATCGCTGGATTGGGTGCACGAGATATCATGGGATATTGCGTGATTACACTGTTAGTTGCTGGTGTAATTGTTTGTGCAGGTTTCTTGATTTTATAGACGCTTTAACAAGTGGTACGCTTACACAAAAAGCGCATTGGCTGATTGATTCAGCCGAGGCGCTTTTTTAAAGTCCAATTTGGTTAAATTTATTGGAGGTGAATTCAAACATAACGAATTCATTATGTGATACAATGAGGAGAATAATTAATAAAGAGGGATGGCGCATATGAATTTTTTGCCTATAAACAAACAAGAAATAATGGATAGAGGCTGGTCACATCTGGATTTTATTATGGTAACGGGAGATGCGTATGTAGACCACCCATCTTTTGGAGCAGCTATCATTACAAGAACGCTTGAGAGATATGGCTATAGAGTCGGGATTATAGCCCAACCAGACTGGCGATCGTTGGAGAGTTTCAAAATCTTGGGAAAACCGAGAATAGCTTTCCTCATAAATTCTGGCAACATTGATTCGATGGTTAATCACTACTCGGTGTTTAAAAAGAGAAGGAAAACAGATGTGTATTCACCAGGAGGGAAAACAAATCTTAGGCCAGATAGAGCTGTGGTGGTTTATGGCAACAGAGTTCGGGAAGCTTATAAAGATTGTTCGATTATCATTGGTGGGATAGAAGCCAGCTTGAGACGATTTGGTCATTATGATTATTGGGATAATCGTGTCAGGCAGTCAGTTCTAATGGATTCAGCAGCAGACTTGCTAGTTTATGGGATGGCTGAGAAAACCATTATTGAGATAGCAGAGGCTTTAGACAGTGGCATACCAATTTCAGAACTTTCTTATATAAGAGGGACTGTCTTTAAAACAAAAGACGAAACGCGTGTGTATGATGCTATTGAATTGCCCTCTTTTAGTGAAATTGTTGAAAGCAAAGATAGATATGCCAAAAGTTTTCGAATTCAATACGAAAACACAGATGCCATACAAGGGAAGCAATTGGTTGAAAAATACGGCAACATTTTAATTGTTCAGAATCCACCTGCTTATCCACTGACGCAACAAGAAATGGATGATGTCTACCAGTACAACTATATGCGTCGTTCTCATCCCATATATGATGACAAAGGGGGTGTCCCGGCTTTTCAAGAAGTGCAGTTCAGCATAACAGCAAATAGAGGTTGTTATGGTGGGTGTTCTTTCTGTGCATTGACCTTTCATCAAGGAAGAGTTATCCAATCAAGAAGCAAGGACTCTTTAATTGAAGAAGGAAAAATACTCATAGAGGATCCTTCATTCAAAGGCTACATTCATGATGTTGGGGGACCAACAGCAAACTTCATGAATAAAGCCTGTGAAAAGCAAGTAAAGCACGGTGTTTGTCAAGACCGACAATGTATATTCCCAGAAAAATGCAAGCAATTGATTGTGGATCATGAATTCTACCTTGAATGCTTACAGGCTCTAAGAGCTTTAAAAGGAGTGAAAAAAGTATTTATTCGTTCGGGGATACGTTATGACTATGTGATGTATGATAAGAAAGACGATTTTTTAAAGACTCTTTGCCAACATCATGTGAGCGGCCAACTTCGAGTGGCTCCAGAACATGTTTCTGAAAAAGTACTTGCACTGATGGGTAAGCCGAGTCATCTCGTTTACAAACAATTTGTGGATAAATTTGATGCTATTTCAAACAAGATGGGAAAAGATCAATACATTGTGCCATATTTCATATCTTCTCATCCAGGCTCTACGTTGGAAGATGCGATTATGTTGGCCGAGTACATACGAGACACCGGGCATATTCCAGAACAAGTCCAAGATTTTTATCCAACGCCTGGAACCTTATCAACCTGCATGTACTACACAGGGTTGAATCCCATCACGATGGAATCGGTCTACATACCAAACTCATTAGAAGAAAAGCGTATGCAGCGAGCTTTGATACAGTATAATAAAAAGGAGAATTACAAATTGGTAAAAAAAGCGTTGGAAAAAGCGGGAAGAAAAGATTTGATTGGAAAAGGAAAAAAAGCATTGATTCAATAAGAGAACTTAATAAATTATTAAGCTTTAATCTATTGCAAAAAATTGCATATTCAGATACTATTTTAGTGTACTAAAAACTTTTAAATGAAGGATGGCACAATGAAGCGGAAAAAAAGAAGATCCACAACAAGAACAGTCATTGCAACAGTATTTATTATTGGATTAGTGGTATTGTTAGTTAATGGTTTGGATATATTTTCTCAAGAAGAGAATGAACCGGGAGAACAGGATCACGTTGCGGATACTCCCAACCAGCCACCTAAAGAACCTGTTGAAGAAGTACCAGAAGATCCAAGAACTGAAACGCTTAGAATTACAGCGGTAGGTGATGTCATTTATCATATGAGCCAGATAGAAAGTGCGTATGATGCTCAAAGCAACACGTACGATTTTAAGCCTTTCTTTGAATTGATTAAGCCGATCATTCAAGAAGCGGATATAGCTATTGCCAACTATGAAGGAACCACAGCTGGATTGGAAGTCGAGCCCTATATGGCTTACCCAAGATTCAATGCTCCTGATGAAACTTTAGATGCACTGAAGTATGCAGGCTTTAACGTTATTTCTACAATAAACAACCACAGCTTAGATATGCGTAAGTATGGACTTATAAGAACTTTAGAGCAATTGCATAAGAGGGGATTTAAAACGGTAGGGACGTATGAGGAAAGGCCCGACACAAGAGTGCTTTATGTAGAAGAAAAAGATATTAAGTTAGCTTTCTTAGCCTACACGTATGGATTAAATGGTATGGAAGTTACGTTGACAACTGAAGAGTTGGATTATATGGTGAATCTTATTGATAAAACGAAAATTCTAGAAGATATTGAAGATGCTAAATCGGAAAGTGCAGATATGATTATTGCAATAATGCATTGGGGGAATGAATACCAAAGAAACCCTTCAAATGAGCAAAAAGAATTGGCTGAGTACATGTTTTCTAATGGGGTAGATATTATTCTGGGTAGTCACCCTCACGTTATACAAGATGCAAAAACAAAAACACTTGATGGCGATACAAAATTTGTGATTTACTCGATGGGGAATTTCATTTCAAATCAGAGGCAAGAAAGCTTAGATCATGAATACCCAAATTTGGATAACTTTTATACAGAAGATGGCGTGATTGTTCAAATAGAAATCGAAAAAGATTTTGGGAGTAGCAATACAGTGATAAAAGAAATCGAAGTTATCCCAACTTGGGTAAATCGGTACCGGCAAGCGCCGTTGTATCATTACGATGTGATACCAATCGAGTTTTACCTCGAGGGGAACCCTTTGGGATTGGATGAGCATACACTGTCAAGAATGCAAAGATCTTATCGAGACACAATGGAAAAAATAGATATTGAAATCAATTAGATGGATGTGATTTTTTGGAGTATATAAAAACACTTATCGCAAACTTAAGATTAAGAGACGCTATTGATATTGGTATTGTAGCGTTTGCTTACTATAAGCTCTATATGATCATTCGAGAGACACGTGCAAAACAGCTACTGAAAGGGATTATGTTCATCGTTATTATTTCAGCACTAGCTAGCACATTGAAATTGTTTGCACTTAGCTGGATTCTAAGCAATACGCTACAAGTTGGATTGATTGCGTTGATTATTGTTTTTCAACCTGAACTCCGGAAGGCTTTGGAGTATATTGGAAGAACAACTTTTTTGTCATTCAATTTTTTTGAAGGAGACGACAAGAAAGACGAGATGACGATTAAGGAGATTTCCACTGCATGTTCCGCGCTTTCTAATCAAAAAATAGGGGCATTGATTGTGTTTGAAATGAAAACAGGGTTGAGTGATTTTATAGAATCCGGGGTTTTATTAGATGCGGATGTGTCCAGTAGTTTATTGATTAATATTTTCATTCCTAACACCCCATTGCATGATGGAGCGGTTATCATTAAGGATTATCGGATCAAAGCTGCAAGTTGTTTTTTACCATTGACAGACAATTCTCGACTCAGTAAAGACATTGGCACTAGACATCGAGCTGCTATTGGTGTAACAGAAAGATCAGACGCGATTGCACTCATTGTTTCGGAAGAAACAGGGGCGATTTCTTATGCTCATGAGGGTAGACTTTATAGAAACATAGAAACAAAAGAATTAAAAGCACTTTTACAGAATATGTACAAACATGAAGAAAAGCAAACATTCTTGGAAAGATGGTGGCAAAAAGATGATGGGCAAAGATAAAATTCTCATACAAGTTTTTTGTGTAATAGCGGCTTTAGCAACATGGTTTTTTGTTGTTAATGAAGTGAATCCGATCAGTAGCAGAGATATTACCAGTGTGCCACTGGTAATTAGTAACGCAGATGCTTTAGCAGACAGTGGATATGTTGTGGCAGGAAAAGATGTCTCTGAGATTCGTGTCACGATTGAAGGCTATCGAAATGAAATTCTCAATATTACGAGAAATGATATTGGCGCGTATATTGACGTCCAAGGTTACAGTGAAGGTTTGAACAGAATACCAATTGAATTGTCTTTGCCAGAAGGTGTTACGGTGATTGACTACACGCCTAAACAGGTGTTGTGTGAATTGGAGGCAATTGTCAACAGGACCATTGACTTGACCATTGATATTGATGGAAGAGCTCAAGAGGGATATTATGTAGGAGCGCCTAATTCAAGCATTAACTCAGTGATTATTAGAGGACCAAGAAGTGTTGTGAATTCAGCGGTAAAGGCAGTTGCATTATTCAGTATTGATGGTTCTTCGGACACGTTGGACAAGCGGATACCCATAGATGTCTATAGTGATACTGGTGTTGAGTTGGATGTTCGTATAACACCTGAAATTGCAGAAATTACGGTACCAATTTATCCAACAAAAATAGTAGACATAGTGGTACCAGTTTCAGTGACACCAAGAGAAGGGTATGGTATTCGTGAGATGGAAATTGAACCGGGAACTGTTTTAATAGCAGCCAATCGGGTTGCATTGGCAAATCTAGAACATGTATTGACAGAACCCATTGTGTTGGAAGATGTGACTGATAATGTTTACCGCGCTGTTGAGATAGTCAGTGGTAATTATATCGTAGCGGAAGCGATGAATCCAGTGGTAACCATCTTTGTTGAACGGATAATTGAAAGAAGCTTTGAATACAACCATGGAGAAATCGAATTTATTAATATTCCAGAAGGATATGACCCGCAAATCATGAATCAGGTGGATCAAATAGATGTCAATGTAACAGGACTTGAAAGTTATATTGAAGATATGATACGTGATGATATCAAGTTATTGATAGATCTTGAAGAGTTGAATACGGATGATAACACAGCATTGATCTATTATGAAACAGAAAGAGAGGTCAAGGAAGTAAGAATAAGTGTGGAGCGTTTGTTGATTGAATTGGTAGGAACCGAAGAAGTTTCTGATAATAGTGAAGGAGATTAACATTTTTGGGGGTGAGTCTGAAATGAAAAAAGAGCTGGAAGTTTTTTTGACATCAACAAATGATGGTGTTATTGCTATTGATGAGAATTGTAGAATCACCCTTTATAATCAACAAGCAGAAAAACTGGTAGGAATACCGAGAAAAGATGCAATAGGAAAGCCGGTGGAGGACATTGTGGTCAACACACGGTTACCACATGTTTTAAATACAGGTCAACATGAATTAGAATGGCAGCAACAGTTAAGAGATTATGAAATTATCACAAGCCGTATCCCCATTAAAGATGCAATGGGTAAAGTAGTTGGTGCAATAGCTGTTTTTAGAAATGTGACGGATATTTACAACCTAGACAAGCAACTAAGCTCACTTAACGAATACAAGAGTTTGTTGCAAGCAGTGTTTGAGGCGGTTCAAGATGCAATTAGTGTGGTTGATGAATACGGGAACCATATTATGGTGAATCCAGCATACACTAGAATCACTGGCATTGAAGCAGACGAAATATATGGCAAACCTGCTGGTTTTGATATCAAGCAAGGAGAAAGCATTCATTTAAAAGTTCTAAGAACTAGAAGGCCTGTATCTAATACTAGAATGGCGATCAAACCAAGTGGAAAAACAGTCATAGCTCGAGGTGCACCGATAATCGTGAAAGGTGAATTAAAAGGAAGTGTTGTCATTTTGCACGATATCAGCGAGATACGCCAGTTGACAGACAAATTGTCAGAAGCGCATCAACGGATAAGAGAACTATCGGCAAAGTACACATTGGTCGACATCATTGGAAATAGCAGTGCTATTTTACAAGCAAAGGAACAGCTAACAAAAGCATCTAATGTACCTGCGACCGTTTTGTTGAAAGGAGAAAGTGGAACAGGGAAAGAATTGTTTGCTCATGCAATACACAATGAAAGTAGCAGAAAAAACAATAAATTTGTTCGCGTGAATTGTGCAGCGATACCAGAAACATTATTGGAAAGTGAACTTTTTGGATATGAAGAAGGTGCTTTTACTGGAGCAAAGAAAGGCGGTAAGAGTGGACTGTTTGAAGAGGCAAACAATGGAACGATTTTTTTGGATGAAATATCTGAAGTAAACAATAACACGCAAGTCAAATTGTTAAGAGTGTTGCAAGAAAAAGAGATAACACGTGTGGGTGGACTTAAACCTATCCATGTAAACGTGAGAGTTATATCTGCTACGCATGAAGATTTGTTGGAATGTGTGCAACAAAAAAAATTTAGAGAGGATCTGTATTATCGGCTAAATGTTTTTCCTATCGAGATACCACCTTTAAGAGATAGACTTGAGGATGTGCCCTTGCTGGCTGATCGCTTTATCAATAAGTACAACATTGAGTACGGCAGGTTAGTGAAAGACATAGATAGAGAGGCTATAGAAACCTTAAAAAACTATCATTGGCCTGGGAATGTGCGTGAACTTGAAAATGTGATAGGTAGAGCAATGATTAATATGAATATACATGAAAAAACGATACGACTTAGCCATTTACCTGGATTGGTGAAAAAAACAGAAGATACAGATAAAGTGTGGGTAAAAGTTTCAGAAGGGTATGGTGAAAGCAATCTTACCGAGGCACTAAGTCAGTATGAAAAGAAGTATATTGAACAATCGTATGTTCAATCAGGTGAAAACAAAGTAAAGACTGCTAAAATGTTGGGTATTTCGATAAGGAGTCTGTACTATAAATTTCAGAAATACAATATTCAGTGAAGTGCGCAAATACTTGCGCACTTTTTAGTTTGCGCAAGTATTTGCATGCAAGATTTTTCTTATAAATTTGGTAGGATAGACCATGTTTTGAGATCCTGTTGTTACGTGGCATTGAGAAGCTGAATTTTTTGAGGATTTTGGCATGAACTTTGCTTATAAAAACAAGAGAGATGGCAAATTATTGTCGAAGAAGGAGAAAAAATGAAAAACTTTGGACAAATAATGGATCAAGTTATAAAAGCTGAAGTTAAAACGGTTTCTGTAGCGGTGGCTCAAGACAGATCTGTTTTAGAAGCAGTAAAAAAGTCAATTGAAATTCAAATGGCAAAAGCAATTTTGGTTGGAGACAAAAAAGAAATTATACAGATAGCTAATGATCTGGCATTCTCTTTGGAAGATACTTGGATCATTGATGAACCAGATAAAAATTTGGCAGCGAGAAGGGCTGTAGAGTTGGTTAGCAAAGGAAAAGCAGATGCTTTAATGAAGGGAATGGTGGACACTTCTGTTATTCTAAAAGCTGTTCTTGATAAGGATATTGGACTTAGAACGGGAAATGTTTTAAGTCATGCAGCTGTTTTTTCTGTCAAGACATATCATAAAATGCTGATTGTGACCGATGCAGCTATGAACATAGAGCCTGAGTTGGATAAGAAAAGACAAATACTTGAGAATGCAGTTGGTTTGGCTCATTCATTAGGGATAGCTAGACCGAAATGCGCAGTGATTTGTGCCAAAGAATCCGTTTCGACAAGTATGAGACATACGGTTGATGCTGAAAAATTGGTCAAACTGAATGAAGAAGGGATCATATCAGGATGTCTAGTGGGGGGACCATTTGCTTTGGATAATGCGATTTCACGAGAGGCTGCGCTACATAAGGGTATCAAACATGAAGTCGCAGGAGATGCGGATATCTTGTTGATGCCACAAATCGAATCAGGAAATGTTTTGTATAAAGCGATGACATTTTTAGCTCAAGCAGAATCTGCAGGAATTATTTTAGGAGCGAAAGCACCCATTATTTTAACTTCACGAGCAGATTCCAACATTTCTAAATTAAATTCAATTGCATTGGCATTATTACATGCGTAGGAGGCAATTATGAAGCAATTAATAATTAATCCAGGATCTACATCCACAAAGATAGCACTTTACGATGAATTGGAAGTTTTGTTCGAAACAACCATTCGACATACTTCTGAGGAGATAGCACTTTATGACAGCATATTAGATGAATTGGAATTTAGAAAAGAAATCATTGTCAAAACATTAGAAGAACATCAATTTGATTTAAAGACATTGTCAGCCGTGGTTGGAAGAGGAGGATTGCTTAAACCAATTCCAAGTGGGACATATGAAGTAAATGAAAAAATGCTAGAAGATTTGAAAGAGAGCAAGAGGGGTCAGCATGCGTCTAATCTTGGCGGCATATTAGCTTATGAGATTTCCAAACCTTATAATCTTTTTTCATTCATTGTAGATCCAGTTGTTGTAGATGAAATGGAGCCTATTGCAAGGCTCTCAGGACACCCTCGATTTGAAAGGAAAAGTATTTTCCATGCATTGAACCAAAAGGCAGTTGGTAGACGCGCCGCTGATATTATAGGACGGTGTTATTCTGACATTAACTTAATTGTGGCGCATTTAGGTGGTGGCATTTCTGTAGGAACGCATAAAAAAGGAAGAGTGATAGATGTTAACAATGCCTTGGATGGGGAGGGCCCATTTTCGCCTGAAAGAAGTGGCACATTGCCAATAGGAGATGTGATAAACACGGCTTATTCAGGAAAAACAAGCCTAAATGAGATGAAAAAAATGGTTAAAGGAAATGGTGGATTAACAGCCTATTTAGGGACAAACAATGCAAAAGTCGTAAAAGAGATGATGGCATCAGGGGATGTGAATGCGGCATTAATTTATGAAGGGATGGCTTATCAGGTCGCAAAAGAAATCGCCGCCAGTGCAGCTGTATTGCAAGGAAAAGTTGATGCCATAATCATCACAGGTGGGATTGCTCATGATGATGAATTTGTTTCATGGATTAAAAAGAGAGTCGATTTCATTTCAAAAGTAATGGTATTCCCAGGTGAGGATGAAATGCGAGCTTTAGCAGAAGGCGGTTTGAGGATACTCAAAGGAAAAGAGAAAGCTAGAATATATGATTAAACATATATAGAGTAGATTAGGTTTGACACTATAAAATCCTTATGGAGGTTTGAAATGGCAAAAGGGAATGTGATTTTTGATGTAGATCGATGCAAAGGTTGTGGATTGTGTGTGGTAGCATGCCCAAAAAAAATCATTGCATTAGATGAAACAAAAAGCAACATAAAGGGGTATAATCCAGCTTATATTATAAAAATGCATGCATGCATAGCTTGTGGGAACTGCGCAATAATGTGTCCAGATTCTGTTATAAAAGTAGAGAAGATTGGGGAGGATGTAGATGAAAAAAGTATTGATGAAAGGAAATGAGGCGATTTGTGAAGCGGCTATTCGCGCAGGATGCAGATTTTTTTTCGGGTATCCAATAACGCCACAGAATGAGATTCCAGAATATATGTCAAAAGAATTGCCAAAAGTGGGAGGCGTTTTTTTGCAAGCTGAAAGTGAGGTTGCTGCGATTAACATGGTATATGGTGCTTCAGGAGCCGGTGGTAGAGTGATGACCTCTTCGTCAAGTCCTGGGATGTCATTGAAACAAGAGGGAATTTCTTATATTGCTGGAGCAGAATTGCCTTGTGTCATCGTCAATATGATGAGAGGAGGACCTGGACTAGGAAGCATACAGCCGAGTCAAGCTGATTATTTCCAAGCAACCCGAGGAGGAGGAAACGGAGATTATAGACATATTGTTTATGCGCCGGCTTCCATCCAAGAAATGGTAGATCTAACTGTGGAGGCGTTTGACAAAGCAGATATTTATCGAATTCCGGTATTGATACTGGGAGATGGAATGCTTGGTCAAATGATGGAAGCAGTGACATTCAAAGAAATTAAGAAGCAGGATTTGCCAGCTAAAGACTGGATAACAGATGGAACAAAGGAAAAAAGAGAACCCAATATTATTAATTCTTTATATCTCGAACCAGAGCTGTTGTACGCGCATAATCTAAAATTAGAAAAAAAATATAATGCCATAGTGGATAAAGAGGTGCGTTTTGAAGCAGTGGATTTAGAAGAGGCGGATGTTGTATGTGTGGCATATGGAACGACATCACGGATTGTTAAAAACGCTATTGAGACGTTAAAAAAAGAAAATATTAAAGTTGGTTTGATTAGACCCATCACATTATGGCCATTTCCTGAAAAAGCATTTGATCAAATCAATACCAATGTGAAGGGCATTTTAACTGTTGAGATGAGCATGGGTCAAATGATAGATGATGTCAAAATCGCATCCAATGGGAGATGGAAAACTAGTTTTTACGGGAAAAGTGGAGGATTGGTGCCAACGCCAGCAGGAGTGATAGATAGCATCAAAAAAATATTGGGAGAGGAGATATGATGGGAAGCGTGGTATATGCAAAAACAAAAGCGTTGACAGATGTAGAATTCCATTATTGTCCAGGATGTACACATGGCGTCATTCATAAAATACTTGGAGAAGTATTGGTTGAATTAGATATTTTAGGAAATGCTATTGGTGTTATTCCAGTTGGATGTTCAGCCCTAGCGTATAAATACCTCAATTGCGACATCCATCAAGCGGCTCACGGAAGAGCGCCAGCCGTGGCGACAGGGGTTAAACGTGTTAGACCTGATAATGTGGTGTTTACCTATCAAGGAGATGGAGATCTTGCTTCAATTGGAACAGCCGAAATCATACATGCAGCACATAGAGGAGAAAAAATAACAACGATTTTTGTAAACAACGCCATATATGGCATGACAGGAGGTCAAATGGCTCCAACCACTCTTGTAGGACAGAAATCAACCACATCTCCTGAGGGAAGAAATGAATCCGTTTGTGGCAAGCCACTTAAAGTTTCAGAGATGATCGCCACAATTGATGGAGCTAGATTTGTTGAGCGAGTATCTGTTCACAGTCCTGCAGAAATAAGAAAAGCAAAAAGAGCTATCACAAAGGCTTTTCAGTATCAACTGGAAGGTAAAGGATTTTCGATTGTTGAGATTTTATCCACTTGCCCAACAAATTGGGGCATGAAACCTGTTGATGCACTAAATTGGGTCAAGGAGAGTTTGATTCCTTATTTTCCTCTTGGCAACTTCAGAGATGATATAAATGGGGGAGTGAGAAAATGATTGAGAAAATAATTGTTGCCGGTTTTGGTGGTCAAGGAGTAATGGCAATCGGAAAACTGATTGCTTATGCAGGGATGTTGGAGAACAAACAAGTAACTTGGCTACCCTCATATGGACCTGAAATGCGTGGTGGAACGGCTAATTGCGATGTTATTGTTTCGGATCAACTGATAGGCTCGCCAGTCTTAACAGATGATGCAACGGCCGCTATTGTGATGAACTTACCTTCTATGGAAAAATTTGAGAGTCACCTTGAAAGAGGAGGAAAGTTTTTGGTTAACAGTTCGCTGGTGGCAAAAAAAGCTTCCCGTGAAGACATTGAAGTTTTCTATGTGGATGCTAATGAAATTGCAGCTTCAATTGGAAATGTAAAAGCTGCCAATATGGTGATGTTGGGTGCATTGATAGAACTTACAGAAGTGGTGAACCAAGACTCTGTTTTACAGGCTTTCACACAAGTGTTTGGCGAAGATAAATCAAAATTTCTTGAATTAAATAAGGAGGCCTTAAAAAAAGGTGCAGAGGCAGTAAGTTAAAGAGATAAAATAGAAGTTGACAAAGGGTGCGTTATTTGTTAACATGATGAAAATCAAATAGTGTATGGTTAGAGGCCGCGGCATGTCAATAGTACTGATGGAAAGGGACTGTCGCCGAAGCATATATAGTATGTTGGGTCTGCATTGAATAAATGCAGAACTGTCCGAAACGGAACCCACCGTGGAAGGGAGTGCTACCGTACATTTGGGGTAAGAATCAATGATGTTTTGTCATGAGTTTTACTCATGGCTTTTTTGTTAGAGCAAATCCCCTTCTTTTTGTTGTGAAGGGGATTATTTTTGACTCATAAAGACGTTTACCTGTCTTTGAGATTTAACAGAAAACTTGATTACTTGCCTAAAAAATAAATGGAGGCGGAAATGATTTTTAAAGGAGCAGCAACAGCATTGGTAACACCATTTAATAATGGGAAAGTAGATTTTGAAAAGTATGGAGAATTAATCGACTGGCAAATCAAAGAAGGCATCCAAGGGATTGTTACATGTGGCACAACGGGAGAAGGCGCAACACTTAATGACAAAGAACATAAGGAAGTTATCAAATTTTGTGTCGAGAAAGTTGATGGGAGAGTACCTGTGATCGCTGGGACAGGTAGTAATGACACAGAATATGGACTTCAGCTTAGTCAATACGCAGACAAAGTCGGGGTGGACGCATTGATGATGGTGACACCCTATTATAACAAAACAACTCAAAAAGGATTAGTGAAACATTATCAATATTTGGCTAACAATGTTGAGAAACCAATTATTCTATACAATGTGCCTTCTAGAACAGGCCTTAAAATGGACGTAGATACTGTAGTTGAACTATCAAAACATCCGAGGATTGCGGCTTTGAAAGATGCAACGGGTGACATAGTTTACACAGCAGATTTAATCAGCAAGATATCAGGGAATGATTTTGTTGTTTATTCTGGAAATGATGATATGATTATTCCAATTCTCTCTCTTGGTGGGGTAGGTGTTATTTCAGTTTTATCAAATGTACTGCCATTTGAAACACAAAAAATGGTCGAAAAGTACCTGTTAGGAGAAACAGAAGAAGCTAGAATGATGCAATTAGATTTGATGGATTTCATACATAATCTATTCATCGAAACCAACCCTATTCCCGTTAAAACAGCTCTGAATTGTATGGGGCATAAAGTTGGTGGGTTTAGATTGCCTTTGTGTGAGATGGCACCAGAGAATGAGATAAAGCTTAGAGAAGCTATGAATCGAATCGGATTAAAGGTGGTGAAAGAATGAGAACAAAAGTGTTATTAGTTGGTTGTAGTGGTGCAATGGGAGGTGTCGTTTCTCAATTAGTATCATTTCAAGACCAGTTTGATATTGTAGCGGGGATAGATTGGAAGCTATCTGCTGGAACTTACCCCATTTATGAGAGATTTGAAGAAGTGACAGAATCTATCGACGTAATAATAGATTTTTCAAGCAGTGAAGTTCTCGAAGAATTGTTAGAGTTTTCTATCGCAAGAAAAACACCGGTAGTGCTTTGCACCACCGGCTACGATCAAAAAGATCACGAAAGGATTCAAGCAGCGGCACGAGTGATTCCTGTTTTTAGAAGTGAGAATATGTCTTATGGAATTAATGTAATGGTAAAACTTCTTAAACAAGCAACCAAGTTGATGTCAGATCAATTTGACATAGAAATCATTGAAAAACATCATAATCAAAAAAAGGATGCCCCTAGCGGAACAGCCGAACTTATTAGCAGGGAAATCAATGCATGCAACAATAATCAATACTTTATGCAACATGGCAGAAAAGGCAATTGCACAAAAAGAAAGTCCGATGAAATAGGTGTTCACTCTATTCGAGGAGGAACATATTACGGAGAACATACGGTAATATTTGCTGGCAATGAGGAGGTTCTTGAGATAAAGCACTCGGCTATGTCGAAAAAAGTTTTCGCTGAAGGCGCTTTAAGAGCAGCTGCTTATATTATTCAAAAGAACAAAGGATATTTTGATATGAACAATTTAATCGATGAAAACTAATAAGGATTATCATGGAGGAAAAATGAGTAAAGAGAAATTGACAGACGCGTATGAAATTGCAAAATACATAAAAAATGCTACGAAAGCAACGCCTGTGAAGTTATATATCAATGGAGATTTAAACAAAATTGATTTCAAGGATTGCTTAGTGTTTGGATCTGAGAAGAGTGCTATCGTATTTGGAGAGTATGAAAGAATCAAGGAAGTATTAAGTACTTGCCAGACTAGTATAACAGATTACAAGATTGAATATGACCGACGTAATTCGGCAATTCCTTTATTGGACACGAATGAGATACAAGCTAGAATAGAACCAGGCGCATTTATACGGGAACACGTAAAAATTGGGAAAGGTGCCATTATTATGATGGGGGCGATTATTAACATAGGCGCTGAAATTGGAGAAGGCACAATGGTAGATATGGGAGCTGTTGTTGGCGCAAGGGGAACGATTGGCAATAACTGCCACATTGGAGCGGGAGCAGTTATTGCTGGTGTTCTTGAACCACCTAACAAAACACCAGTCATTCTAGAAGATGATGTGATGATAGGTGCCAATGCGGTCATTTTAGAAGGTGTGACTATCGGGAAAGGTTCTGTTGTAGCTGCAGGAGCTGTGGTGACAAAACCTGTTCCTGAGGGGGCTGTTGTAGCAGGATCACCTGCAAAGATTATAAAAATGAAAGATGATCAAACAGCTGAGAAAACTAAGCTTCTGGAAGATTTGCGTGATAGGTAGAGGATGGTCAGTTTTTTGTCGATTAGGCTAGTAAGATAGATAGACTTGGCACTTGATTTAAAAATGCCTGTATTATATCATATGAGTATGAATAGTATAGTCACTATTTAATATAAGATAGGAGGCATTTAAATGAAAAAAACAATCATCACATCAGCGATAACAGGAGGCATTCACACACCAGGAATGAGTGAATACCTGCCCATCACACCGGAACAAATCATAGCAGATGCCTTGAGCGCATACGAAGCAGGTGCATCCGTAGTCCACATACACGCGCGAGACCCAGAGACAGGACGGCCCAATTCAGACATAGGGCTATTCAAAGAAATCGCAGCGGGAATCAAAGAAAAATCAGATCTAATCGTATGCGTGACCACAGGAGGCGGACTGGGGATGAGCATAGAAGAAAGACTCAGACCCGTCACAGAACTAAAGCCAGAACTAGCATCGTGCAACGCGGGCTCCATCAACTTTGTCCTAGCCCCGGCAGCAAAGAAACTAAAGCCAAAATTCGACTGGGAAATCCCGTATTTAGAAGGAACCGAAGATTTAATTTTTTCCAACACGTTTAAAGGGATCAAATCCTATGTAGAAACCATGTACGCCAATGAGACCATACCAGAGTTTGAAGTATACGATGTAGGAATGATCAATAACCTAGCTTACTTCAAAGAGACAGGCTTGTTGACAAAACCCATTTATCTTCAGTTTGTGATGGGAATTCTAGGGGGAATACCAGCAGAGACAGAAAACCTAGCCTTCATGGTAAAAAAAGCCAAGCAACAGCTAGGCGATCAATTTGAATGGTCAGTAGCAGCGGCGGGCAGGCATCAATTTGCTATGACAAGCGTGGCGTTGTCCATGGGAGGACATGTGAGAGTAGGACTGGAAGACAACCTGTATCTAAGACCAAAAGTCAAGGCAAAAAACAGTGGAGAACAAGTGGCTCAGATGAAAGGTATCATCGAGGCCACAGGTGGACAAGTGGCATCGCCTGCAGAAGCTAGAGAGATGCTCAGCTTAAAAGGGGCTGAGAAGGTAGCGTTTTAACGACTCAAAGCATTGACAAGTAGAATTCTAAGTGATATAGTCTATAGTATTCAATAATGAGGATGTAAATGATGAGATTATTCGGAAGCGCGTCATTAAAAGAGAATAAAGGACATCATCATAGAAGCGGGAGTTTGCTTTAGAACGAGTAGTATGTTCGTAGGTGCAAGCTCTATTAGTGATAGCTAAGACTGCATCTATGATGGAAGAAGGGATTCTAAGAGAAGCCATTCGGATGCAGACCGAATGGCTTTTATAATGGGAAAAAAGGAGGAAACATGAAATTTGTTGATATTAAAGGAGCATTAGACTATTCTTCGAAAAGATATAAATTAAAAACTGACATTGAAGAGATGGTTTTGGCTAGAGAGTATGTGAATTATGAACCGAGTATATTAGAAGATTATGACAAATTTGTGCGTATGAATACACGCTCAAACCGTAAAGAGACGGTAAAGGTAATGAATGCGAATGGGCATATTTCTATTTTAAGGCCAGACATAACTTCTAATTTGTTAAACAACTTATTGCCTCGTTGGGAGAAAGACCAGAAAGTAAAATTGTTTTATTATGAAAAAATATTTAAGCAGTCGGGATCATTGGTGAAGGAAATACGCCAGATGGGAGTAGAGTGCTTAGGTTATGATACATTAGATGCTGACAGAGAGATCGTGCTTTTGGCAAATGAAATTCTAGGAAAATACAGACAGAATTATATTTTAGAAATAGGCAGTTCAGAGTATCTCAAAGGGTTGATGAAAGAGTTTTACTTGGATGAAGAAGAATACAACGCAATCTTATATTACATTGACAGAAAGAATAAACAAGAGTTGCGAAATTTCACTAAGGGTCTCGAAAAAAACGATGCTTATGAGGCACTTTTGAATGTAATTAATCTTAAAGGAAATCCAATTGAAGTGATTGAAAAAGCAGAGAAAGGTTATTTGAATGAACGAATGAGAAATGGATTGAACGAGTTGAAGGAAATTATTTCAATTAAGGACAAAAAAGGTCTTATTTCAAGATCGATGTGTGATTTGTCAATGGTATCAAGTTTAGGTTATTATTCAGGGCTAACCATTAAAGGCTATTACAGGGACTCCAATAGAGAAATTATCAAAGGAGGAAGGTATGACACTTATACAGAGCAATTCGGTGAAATTGTACCAGCGATAGGTTTTTCTGTTGAATTGGATGAACTATTGAAAGTTTTATATGAGGGAGGGGATATTTAATGGATTATTTAGTAATCGCACTTGCAAAAGGAAGACTTGGAGATCAGTCTGCAGAGCTTTTCGATAAAATAGGGATAGGAAAGACGTTAGACTTGAATTCTAGAAAATTGGTTTTTGAAGATGAAGAAAACAAAATAAAGTTCATGTTGTTGAAAAATTCGGATGTTGTAACATACGTAAGCAATGGTGTCGCAGACATAGGAATAGTGGGAAAAGACATGGTAAAAGAGAGTCAGTCGGAAGTTTATCAGCTTTATAACCTTGACTTCGGCCATTGTAAAATGTGCATAGCTGGAGAAAAAGGGAAAAAACTGTACCAAAACAATTCGGTCTTGAAAGTTGCGACAAAGTTTTCCAACTCTTCAAAAGAATATTTTGAGAGCAAAGGACAAAAGATAGAATTGATAAAATTAAACGGGTCGGTTGAATTAGCGCCTATACTTGGATTATCAGATGTAATAGTAGATATTGTTGAAACAGGAAATACATTAAGGGCAAATGGACTTGAGATATTAGAAGATATGTATGACATACATCCCCAGATTATTGCCAATCGCATAGGATATAAATTCAAAATGGAACAGATTGATGAGATCATAAACAAAATTTCTGAATGGGAGAAAGCACACCATGCTAAAAGTATATGAATCCAAAGAGAATGCTTTGTTTATTGAAGAACTAGAAAAAAGAAACGCTGTTGATTTTAAAACTATTCAAAAAGTGGTGGAACAGATTGTAGAAGATGTGAAACTTAGAAAAGACAAAGCAGTATTAGAGTACACAAAGAAATTTGATGGGGTTTGTTTGAATCATCTTGAAGTAACGAAAGAAGAAATTAAACAAGCATACAGTAGGGTGGACGTAGACTTGCTAGAAACGCTTATTCAAGCCCATAAAAATATCATAGATTACCATCGAAGATTCATAAAAAAAACAATGACCTATAAGCCTGACAGAGAAGACATAATTCTTGGACAAATTGTGACACCGATAGAAAAAGTAGGCATTTATGTGCCAGGTGGCAAAGCTGCTTATCCATCAACGGTTCTAATGAATGCAGTGCCAGCAAAACTAGCTGGCGTAGAAGAACTCATTATGATCACACCTCCCAACAAGAATGGAGAAATCCAGGATTCTATTTTAGCAGCTGCCCATATTGCGGGTGTGGATAGAATCTTTAAAGTAGGAGGGGCCCAAGGAATTTCAGCAATGGCATATGGGACAGAATCAATTCCGAGAGTTTATAAAATCACAGGTCCAGGCAATATCTATGTGGCTATGGCTAAGAAAATTGTATCAAGTTTTGTAGGGATAGACATGATAGCAGGGCCTAGCGAGATACTGATAATTGCTGATGAACACGCTAACCCTGAACACATAGCAGCTGATTTAATTTCACAAGCAGAACATGATGAAATGGCGGCATCTATTCTTGTGACAAGTTCTTATGAATTAGCAGAACGCGTTAATCAGTCTTTGGGGAAAAGAGTTTCTCAAATGAAAAGAAAAGAGATAGTAAAAAAAGCACTTACTGATTATGGTGCCATCATCATGACAAGTTCTTTAGATGAAACGATCGAGGTAGCGAACGAAATAGCACCGGAGCATCTAGAAATTCTAACAAGAAATCCCTTTGAAGACTACAAAAAAATCAAGAACGCAGGAGCAATATTTCTTGGCGAGTATACGCCTGAACCAGTAGGGGATTATTATGCAGGACCAAATCATACGTTGCCAACCAATGCGACTTCTAAGTTTTCATCCGCGTTAAGTGTAGATGATTTCATAAAGAAGACTTCATTGATTTATTATAGCAAAGAAGCTTTAGAAAAGGAGAAAAACCATATCATAAGATTTGCAGAAAATGAAGGCTTAAGCGGACATGCGAATGCAATAAGAGTACGTTTCCCAGGAGGTCAGAATGATTGAGTTAAAAAAAAGTGTGGAGAAGTTGAAACCATATTTTGTCAACGAAAAGCCATATAAGATCAAACTAGATGCCAATGAGACAAAGAGTTATTTGCTACCGGAAATAGAATCTTTTAAAGGATTGTCAGCTCATCTTTATCCAGATAGTGATGCAACATCTTTGAGAGAAAAATTGGCTAAGTATTACGGGTGTCAAAAAAATCAAATCATGGTAGGAAACGGATCAAGTGATATGATCAATCTTGTGATCAACGGATTTTGTGAGCCTAGAGACAAGGTGTTAGGATTCAAACCATCTTTTAGCATGTATGACACCTACTGTCAATTGGCAGGAGCAGATTATTGCCAAGTTGATAGCAATGATGACTATTCTGTCGATCTTAATGCTTTATTGGATGAAGCAAACAACTTAAAACCTAAAGTGGTTATTATTTGTAATCCCAACAATCCCACAGGTTATTACATTGAGAAGAAAGAAATCATTGAATTTCTTGAGAACTTTGATCAAGGGATTGTTATACTAGATGAGGCGTATATTGATTTTGGTGGAGAATCTCTGATGGCGGAGATTGAAAAGTACAAAAATTTGATTGTGATGAGAACTTTATCAAAAGCTTTTGGGTTAGCATCCTTAAGAATTGGATGTTTAGCGACAAATTCAGAATTATTAAAAAAACTTTGGGCAATTAAAATGCCTTATAATGTTAATGCCATTTCACAGTTATTGGCGGAAAAGGCTTTAGATAGGGCTGAAAAAGTTCATGGCTTTGTTAAAGAAATTTCGAAACAAAGAGACCGTCTATCAGCAGAATTGACCAGGATGGGGTGCGTCGTTTATCCAAGCAAGGCAAACTTTATAATGATCAAAAACAAAAACAAGGATTTTTTTGAAAAAATGTGTGAGAAAGGAATTTTAATCAGAAAATTATCTGGCGATCTGGATGGGTTTTACAGAATCTCAGTTGGGAATGCTGAAGAAATTGATTTTTTGATTAGAGTAATGGAGGCGTTATCATGAGAAAATCTCAAGTGGAAAGAAAAACAAATGAAACATCGATTGTCGCAAAGATCAATTTAGATGGGACGGGTGTTCACAAAATTGATACTGGAATCGGCTTTTTTGATCACATGCTAAATCTGATGGCTTTTCATGGCAAAATCGATTTGGAGCTAACTTGTCAAGGTGACTTAGAGGTGGATACACATCATACAATGGAAGATATAGGCTTAGCTCTGGGGAAAGCTTACAGAGATGCATTGGGAGATAGAAAAGGTATTCAACGATACAGCCATATATACTTGCCAATGGATGAGGTATTGGTGCGTTTGACGGTGGATATAAGTGGGCGACCTTATCTTGTGTACGATGTCCCTATGGAGAGGGATTATCTAGGAGAAGTGGACACGCAAAATTTCGAAGAATTTTTCAGGTCATTTATTTCAGAGGCAAGGATAACACTGCATGCGACTTTGTTATATGGAAGAAACGACCATCATAAAATTGAAGCAGTTTTCAAGGCTTTGGGGCGGGTTTTAAAGGAAGCATCTATTTGCATTGGAGATGAGATTATGTCTACGAAAGGAGTCTTATAATGCATATTATAATCGATTATGGGATGGGGAATCTGAATTCTGTCCAAAAAGGATTCGAAAGAGTGGGGTTGGAGACGGAAATCTCATCGGATATAAAAAAAATAAAAGATGCAAAGTCCCTTGTTTTACCTGGAGTAGGGGCATTTAGAGATGCCATACAGCTTTTGAAAGACAAAGAATTATTCCAAGTCATCATTGATGAAGTAAGTAATGGAAAGCCTATTCTTGGGATTTGTCTAGGCATGCATTTGCTATACGAGAGAAGTTATGAATTTGGCGAATATGAAGGGTTGGGGTTAATCAGTGGAGAGATTTCGAAAATGGAGATTAATCTCAAAGTGCCGCATATGGGTTGGAATGCCTTGTGTTTTGACCAACCAAACAATAGAATTCTCAAACACATTCAAGAAGGAGATTATGTGTACTATGTGCATTCCTATTATGCAAAAACTCAAGGAAATGAAGTCGTTGCACATTCAAACTATGAGGTGGTTGTTCCTGGTATTGTGAATTTTGATAATGTATATGGCATCCAGTTTCATCCGGAAAAAAGTGGGATGGTTGGGCATAATATTTTGAAGGGATATAAGGAGTTGATTATATGATTTTATTTCCAGCTGTAGATATAAAAGATAACAAGTGTGTTAGGTTGACACAAGGTGATTTTAATCAAGTGAAAGTCTATTCAAATCGACCAGTGGATATGGCTATTCGATGGGAACAACAAGGAGCAGAGTACTTACACGTGGTTGACTTAGATGGTGCTGAGTCAACTTCACTAATCAATCGAAATGCAATTGAAGAAATCATCAAGAACATTTCTATTCCTATCCAAGTTGGAGGAGGGATAAGATCAATTGAAAGAATTGAAGAATTGCTTTCTTTAGGTGTAAAACGAGTGATTTTAGGAACGATTGCCGTTGAGGACCCACAAAAACTAGCAGATCTAGCCCAGTTGCATGGTGATCAGATAGCTGTGTCGGTAGATGCTGTGGAAGGCAAAGCCGCTGTGAGAGGGTGGAAAGACATAACATCTGTCGATGTTAAGGAAATATGTGAGCGAATGGAAGTAATTGGGATAAAGACTTTAATTTATACAGACATACTCAGAGATGGCATGTTAAAGGGTCCCAACTTTGAAATGTACCGTCAACTGAATGGAGAAACAAATCTTGATATCATTGCTTCGGGAGGCGTAGCAAGCTTATCAGATCTTCAAGAGCTCTCTGCAATGAAGTTGCATGGTGCGATTGTAGGGAAGGCGTTGTATGACGAGAAACTTGATTTTAAGGAGGCGATGGAATGCTTGCGAAAAGAATAATCCCATGTCTAGATGTTAGAAATGGACGTGTGGTAAAAGGAAAGCAGTTTATGGGTATCATAGATGTTGAAGCACCGGAGAGATTGGGGCGATACTACAGCGAAAATGGGGCAGATGAGCTTGTTTTCTATGACATTACTGCATCAAGCGATGAGCGGAAAACTTCAATGGAATTTGTGAAAAAGGTGGCTGATGAAATCAATATCCCGTTTTGTGTAGGTGGTGGAGTTTCTACAGTGGAGGACTTTAAGGAAATATTGCGTAAAGGTGCGGACAAGGTTTCTATTAATTCATCCGCAGTCAAAAATCCAAAACTCATAAAAGAAGCAGCAGAACGTTTTGGTTCTCAATGTGTGGTTCTATCAATTGATGCCAAAAGAAACGAGGTTGGTTCTTGGAGCGTTTACACCAAGGGAGGTAGAGAGAAGACTGAATGGAACGCAGTAGAATGGGCTGTAGAAGGGGTTTCGTTAGGAGCAGGTGAAATAGTGGTTAATAGCATCGATGAAGATGGCATGAAAAATGGGTATGACATTGCATTGCTTAAAGCGATAACAAGCCGAGTGAGAGTGCCAGTAATTGCTTCAGGTGGAGCGGGTACGATGGAACACTTCAAAGAGGCTGTTGAAAAAGGAGATGTGGACGGCATCTTAGCTGCATCTGTATTTCATTTTGGAGAAATCAAGATAAATGACTTGAAAGCGTATCTTAAAGAATCAGGTATTGTGGTTAGAATCTAAAGAAATGAGGGGAATATGAAGAACATTAAAGAAATAATTAAGGAAATAGAATATGATTCAAGAGGATTGGTCCCAGTTGTTGTTCAAGATAAACTCACAAAATCGGTTTTGATGCTTGCTTACATGAATAATGAAGCAATCGAAGAAACCGTAACAACAGGTCAGATGTGTTATTATAGTCGAAGTAGAAAACAGCTATGGAGAAAAGGAGAGACATCAGGGAATACACAAAAACTTGTCTCATTAAAATATGATTGTGACAAAGATGCGCTATTGGCAGTGGTTCATCAAAAAGGGCCAGCCTGCCATACTGGAGCCTATACATGTTTTCATAATGAGATCAAAACCCTTCTAGAGGAATCATTTGACGAGGAAGTGCTGCCGAAATTATACAGTGTGATTGAAAACCGTGTGAAAAAACCTGTTGAAGGATCGTATACAAATTACTTGTTAAAAGAAGGTGTAGACAAAATCTTAAAGAAGGTAGGAGAAGAATCAGCAGAAGTGATCATTGCGGCAAAAAACAGATCTAGAGACGAATTAAAAAATGAGATCAGTGATTTGGTATATCATGTCCTGGTACTGATGGTTGAACAAGGCTTGACACTTAAAGAAGTTGAGAAAGAATTAGAATCCAGATACAAGTAATGACTAACCAATTAAGCAAATAGATTTAGAAATCGGACGAATTAAGATGAACACAAAAAATAAAGACGTAATTGACAAAAGAAATATTTGATTTTATAATGTATTCAATATGAATGCATGGATGAGTCGAGTAGATTGGAAACAACCTTACAGAGAGAAAGTGTACTGCTGAGAAACTTTCAAGGTTTGTTCAGTTGAAAACTAACTCGGAGCAAGGCCTGAGTACGATAGAATGGAAAAGGTCTCGTAGGAGGCGCGATAAGCCTTTTGAGAACCAATTAGGGTGGAACCACGTGATGAAATCTCGTCCCTTTCTTAGGGATGATTTTTTTATTTTTGAGGAGGATTTTATGATAAAGATTATTTTTCCAGATGGCAACACAAGAACATATGATAAAGGAACTCAAGTGATTGACATCGCTAAAAGCATTAGCGAGGGGCTTGCAAGAACGATTGTAGGTGCCTTGATAAATGGTAAGAAAGTAGGCTTAAACTATGAAGTTCAAGAAGATAGTGAAATAAGGCTTCTGAAATTTGAAGATGTTGAGGGACAAGATATTTTTAGACATACAAGCGCACATATTCTTGCACAGGCTGTGAAAAACCTCTTTCCTGGAACAAAACTAGCGATAGGGCCTGCTATAGAAAATGGGTTTTATTATGATTTTGACTCGGAACATACTTTTACTGAATCAGATATCGAAAAAATAGAATCTGAAATGAAAAGAATTGTTAAAGAAGATCTAAAAATTGAAAGATTTGAGCTTCCAAGAGATGAAGCGATAGATTTCATGAGGGAGTTAGGAGAAACATATAAAGTTGAGTTGATTGAAGACCTCCCACCGGATGCGGTTATTTCTTTCTACAAGCAAGGAGAGTTTGTGGATTTGTGTGCAGGACCTCATCTGGACACCACTAAGAAAGTCAAATCCCTTAAGATTCTAAGTCTAGCAGGCGCATACTGGAGAGGAGACGAAAAAAGAAAAATGCTCCAAAGAATCTATGGGACATCTTTTGAAAAGAACAAACAACTTGAAGAATATTTACATAGGCTAGAGGAAGCAAAAAAGAGAGATCATAGAAAACTAGGAAGAGAATTAGACTTATTTTCTATGCATGAAGAAGGACCTGGATTTCCTTTTTTCCATCCCAAAGGGATGGTGGTAAGAAACATTTTGGAAAGTTTATGGAGAGAAGAACATCAAAAACGAGGATATGGAGAAATCAAGACGCCCATCATTCTTAATGAGGAATTATGGCATAGATCAGGTCATTACGACAACTATAAAGAAAACATGTACTTCACGAAAATAGATGAAGAAGACTATTCTGTCAAGCCAATGAACTGTCCGGGTGCCATGCTAGTATACAAGAGCAATATGTATTCATATAGAGACTTGCCATTGAGAATGGGAGAAATGGGATTGGTGCATCGCCATGAAATGTCAGGAGCACTGCATGGATTGATGCGCGTTAGAAGCTTTACCCAAGATGACGCCCATTTGTTTATGACATTAGAACAACTCAAGGAAGAGATTAAAGGTGTGGTCGAGTTCACGGATGATATGTACAGAATATTTGGCTTTAAGTATCATGTCGAGTTATCTACGAGACCGGAAAAATCTATGGGAACCGAAGAAGAATGGGATCAAGCGACATCGGCATTAAGAGATGCCTTAGATGAAATGAATGTCAAATATATCATTAATGAAGGAGACGGTGCATTTTACGGACCTAAAATAGACTTTCATCTTGAAGACGCCATTGGTAGGACATGGCAGTGTGGTACATGCCAATTAGATTTTCAGATGCCTCAACGATTTAATTTGAACTATACAGGATCAGATGGAGAAAAACACACGCCTGTAATCCTCCATCGAACTATATATGGAAGTATAGAAAGGTTTTTAGGAATATTAATAGAACACTATGCAGGAGCATTTCCAACATGGTTGGCACCGATCCAGATTCAAGTACTTCCTATATCGGACAGATTCAACGATCATACAAAATCAATAGAAAAAATACTGAGTCAAAAAGGCTTTAGGGTAGAAATGGATTTAAGGTCTGAAAAAATCGGCTATAAGATTCGAGAAGCACAATTAAGAAAAACACCGTTCATGCTCGTTGTAGGCGAGAAAGAAGTTTCAAGTAATACTGTTTCCGTTCGGGTGAGAGGAAAAGGAGATATGGGAAGCATGTCAATTGAAGCTCTTTCAGCTATCGTACAAAGCAAAATTGATACTAAAGAGAATGATTCTCCAGGTATTTAATCTTATTCTAATTTTGAACTAAGAGACTCCTAATAACAACAAGGTATACTGAGAACAAACAAAAGGAGGAATAAAAAATGAAAATTACACTAGAAATGATCGATGAGTTACGTAGTCGAGTAAATGTCAGTTATGAGGAAGCAAAAGGCGCTTTGGAAAACAGCGAAGGAGATATAGTTCAAGCTATCATTTTTTTGGAAAGACAAAAAAAAGGACACAAACAAAAGTCCAAGCAAAGCAAATCTAAAAATGAAGGTAGTGCGAACAAAGCACTGAACAGTTTTTTGTCAACGGATTTTGTTTTGAAGCGAAAAGACAAAGTTTACTTAAACATTCCATTATGGATTGTCCTTATTGTGGGTGCGTTCACAGTGCCATTTAGTATTATTCTCTTGGTTTTGCTTGTTTTGCTTGGGTATCAGATGAGGATTGTAACTGGCAAGAAAACAAAGTTTGACATCAGCAAAAATGTTGATAAGGTAACAAAAAAATTCAAAGAGACCACGGACAAGATTTTTGAGGAGATAGAAGAGGAACAAAAAGAAACAACAAGAAACCGTAACGATGATGAGGAAGATAATGATGAAGATGAGATCATCATACAGTAAAAAATTTTGAGCTTTGCTCAAAATTTTTTATTTAGACATAGCAATATGCTATAATGAACCTAATACTAAATTATAAGGTGAAGAAATGGATAAGAAAAGAATCTTAATTGTGGAAGATGAAAAGAAAATAGCTCGGTTTCTTGAACTTGAACTTCAATACGAAGGCTATGAGGTAGATATTGCATATGAAGGAAGAACGGGTTTATCTAAAGCATTAGATGGAAAAACAGACTTAGTTATACTAGATTTAATGTTGCCTGAATTGAGTGGGATAGAGATTTGCAGAAGAATAAGACATCAATCTGATATTCCAATCATAATGCTTACAGCAAAAGATGACGTGTCAGATAAAGTTACAGGATTAGATGTTGGTGCAGACGATTATATGACCAAACCATTTGCCATTGAAGAATTATTGGCTAGAATCAGAGCTTTATTAAAGCGAAATTACAAGTCAAGCAACTCGGATAAAAACTTGGAAGAAGGAATCCTTGCTTATGGCCCTTTAAAACTATTCAAAGACAATTACCGGGTAGAGTATGAAGAGGAGCTAATTGACTTGACAAAAAAAGAGTTTGAGCTTCTTGAATTCTTGATGATAAACAAAAATATAGTTTTATCTAGAGAAAAAATTCTAGAAAATGTTTGGGGATATGATTATTTTGGAGAAACAAATCTGATCGATGTATACATCCGTTACTTAAGAGGTAAAATAGACCAAAAATATGGTATTGAACTCATTAAGACAGTGAGAGGTGTTGGTTATATCATCAGGGATAATTAACAGGTGTTTCAATGTTTAGAATTATGGGAAGAAGTGGTAGTGCCATGAAGGTATTGTTAAAACCGATTGCTTTAATAAAAAGAATAGCGGGTGATTTTAGAAAGAAATTCAGACTATCTATCTCTTTCAAAATTTCTATTGCCTATATGGGACTTTATTTAGTGGCAATTATCATTGCGATTTTGGGTACAATGATAGGCTATATGACTTATAAGACTGTGGAGTTAGATAAAACAGGTGATATTTATTCGGGGTTAATCGTTAGAAAGACCATCGAAGATCAAGAAGCCTTGGAAAATTATTTAATTGATGAAAGACTCAGTGCGGTATTGATTTATGATTCAGAGTTCAATGAGATTATTAACACTAGAAACGATCATAACAATTATGTTCACAATACTTTTTTTAAATTTGAGACAATTTTAAAAGAAGAAATCTACGTTTACTCGGCAACAGTCTCTGAACTTGGCGAGATATACTACGTCAATATTTATTTTGATGTCGCCACCATCCTCAATGAAGTGATGTTGATTGGTGTGCTGGTTACGTTTGCAGGCCTACTGGGTATGTTGATGATAGCCATAGTGGGACCTTCAACAAGTAAAAAACTTGTCAAACCCATTAGTGATATGACGGAAGTGACAAGAACCATATCAGCCAATAATATTAACACGCGTTTGAATATTAAGGCATCACAACATGAGTTAAGAGATTTAGCTGAAACTTTCAATAGTATGATGGATAGAATAGAAGATGATTATCTTAGGCAGCAACAGTTCGTGTCAGACGCATCTCATGAATTGAGGACGCCTATTGCTGTTTTGAAAGGTTATATTGACATGTTGGATCGTTGGGGGAAAGAGGATAAAGCTGTATTGGAAGAATCAATAGGTGCTATTAAGAATGAAGCCAATAACATGCAAGACCTTGTTGAAAAGCTCCTGTTTATTGCAAGAAACGACAAGATGACCCTTAAATTGACAAAAGAAGAATTCAATGTCAATGAAATTGTGGAAGAGGTTTACAAAGAGACAAAAATGATTGATGAAAAGCACATAATCACGACATCATTTTGTCAAGGAGCATTGATATTTGGTGACAAAAATAGAATCAAACAAGCGGTGAGGATATTTGTTGAAAATGCAAGGAAGTTCACACCAGAAAATGGAGAAATTGACATTGGTTGCTATGCGGAAGACGAATTCGTTGCTATTAGGGTAAGAGATAATGGCATTGGGATTAAAAAGAAGCAACTAAAAAAGATTTTCAATCGATTTTATAGAGCTGAAGAATCCAGAGAAAAAGAAACAGGAGGACATGGACTAGGGTTGTCTATCGCTAAAATCATTGTATTAAGCCATCGTGGCAAGATAAAAGTAAAGAGCACCTATGGCGTAGGCTCGTCATTTGTAATTTTATTGCCTTACATCCGACTGGTAGATGAAGCTTAACAGGTGAATTCAGAGGATTATTGAGATAAAAGGCATCGCAAATTCTAGTTTCAGATAGAAATTTTTAAGGAGGTTGTTCAATGAATGCAGACATAGGCATATTTGGAGGGTCTGGTTTCTATGCATTTTTAGAGGAAGTCAAAGAGGTGAAAATTGATACACCTTATGGTAGACCAAGTGATACAATTGCAATTGCCAAGTACAAGAACAAATCCATAGCATTTTTACCTAGACATGGCAAGGATCATTCAATCCCACCACATTTAATCCCTTATAGAGCCAATTTATTTGCAATGAAAGAATTGAGAGTCAAAAGCATTATTTCTCCTTGCTCTTGCGGTAGCCTTAAAGCCAATATTAAACCAGGAGATTTTGTTATAAGTGATCAATTCATAGATCGGACAAAAGGCAGAAAAGATACGTTTTACGAAGGAAAAGATGTGAGACATATTTCAGCAGCCAATCCGTATAATGAAAAGCTTAGAAGAATTGCGATTGAGGCATGCAAAAAGAATCAGATCACTGTCCATGAAAAAGGTACAATTGTGGTAATAAATGGACCAAGATTTTCAACAAAAGCAGAGAGCAAGTGGTTTAGCATGATTGGAGGAGACACCGTCAATATGACTCAGTATCCAGAAGCTTACCTTGCACTTGAGCTAGATATTCCAGTTGTAAATGTTGCATTGGTAACTGATTTTGATGCAGGACTAGAAGGAAGAGAAGACATCAAGCCAGTAACGATGGAAGACGTTTTAAAAGTATTTAATGAAAATTTATTGAAGCTAAAGACCATGATATTTGACATGATTGAGATGATGTGAGAACGCATGAAAGCTGAGATAAGAGAATTCATTAAAGATAGATATGGAGTGGAAGAATTAGAAAGTATTCATCCTGTGGAGCACCATTATCAAAGAAAGAACAATGTCTTCTGTTTGACCATTAAAGACAAACCATATGTTTTCAAGATTTTTACATCTCGATATAAATGGGAAAATGAGTTGAAGTCTCAAAAAATACTTACAGAGTTGACATTTGTTCCCCAAACGGTAGACAAAGGCAAGCTTGATGTTTTTTACTATCAGTTAATGAATAAAATTCCAGGCACAGTTCTAAGCAAAGAATGGGGGGGAATGTCGAAACATCAACGCCTACAAATTGTTCATTCCGTAGGGGAGTCGTTAGGGTTGATTCATAGCTGTCAAGCTTTCAGACACTATGGTTGGTGGAAGAAGGATGAAGGGTTTTCAGACATTGTTGAATATAGATCGTTTAAAGATAGTAGAATATTTTCAAAAATCGAATCGGAAAATTTGTCTAAAAATGAACTGATATCAATAGGGATGGAAAAAGCATCAATATTGAGAAGTCAATTGAAAAATGAAGGATCTGTTTTGACTCATAGAGATTTTTGCCAGCGAAATCTACTGGTGAATAAAAAAGAAGTTACAGGCGTAATAGATTACGAGCATGCGAGACCGGACGACCCTGTGATGGATATATGCACATTGTTTCACTCGAATATTTTAGATGAACCATCGCACATAGCAGAGTTCAAGAGAGGCTATTGTAAAATGCGTCCTTTTCCAATTAATTTTGAGAAAAATGAAGCCTATTATCTTATTATCACGGGATTGTATTTATGTAGCAGAAACCGAAAGCGAGTTGGAAGCATGAAAAGAGGACAGTATCTAATCAAAAAAGGGCTAAGGATAGTGGAGGGATTACCGATATGCGACTAATTTCAAAGCTTCTAGTGACAATCTTCCTTCCTTTAATGGCACTTCTGGTTATATTTGAATGGGTAGTGTTTGATTTAGATTACTTTGAGCAACAATTTATCGAGAATGATACGGTTGCAATTACAGGATTGAGCATGGAGCAGCTAATGCGTGTATCTGGCGAAACATTAGATTACTTAAAAGGTGATCGATCAGATTTAATCTTTTTTGAAACGATAAACGGAGAAACAGTGCAAGTCTTTAAAGGTAGGGAGATAGAGCACATGGTGGATGTCCGCTACTTATTCGATAAAGGGTTTCTTATAAGAAACATTTCAGCAAGTTTATCTTTTTTAGGTGCATTGCTGTTACTAATTTTCAAAGATAAGAGAGGATTATTCAAAGCAATTCAAGTTGGTTCTATGATGTTTATGTTAGTGGGTTTAGGAATTGCTGTGTATGGATACTATGACTTTAATGCGGCATTTATAATTTTTCACGAAATATTGTTCACAAATGATTTGTGGTTATTGGATCCAAAAACAGATATTATGATACAAATGTTGCCATTAAGATTTTTTATTGGGATGGCCTTGCGAATCGGGGTAGGATACGTGACTTATTTGTTGATGTCAATAATTATTGCCACTAGAATATTAAAGAAGTGTTTCACAAAACAGAATAATCTTGTATAATGATGTCTAAACAATAAGGCGGGTGTGAAGATGAGATATTTAAGTGCAGGAGAATCCCATGGAAAGGGATTGGTATTTATTATTGAAGGATTCCCTTCAAATGTGCCCATTAATATAAACGAAATCAACCAAGAGTTATCTGAAAGGCAAAAAGGATATGGAAGAGGCAAACGAATGGGCATTGAAAGTGACAGCGTTGAAATCATATCAGGTATTCGTGGAGGAAAAACGCTAGGAAGTCCAATTGCAATGTTGATAAAAAACAACGATTGGAAGAATTGGGAACATGGAATGTCCCCAGAAAACCCGAATCAAGACCCTTCCCTTGAGATAAGTCAGCCAAGACCAGGACATGCGGATTTAGCAGGCGCAATTAAATATAATCATAAAGATATTAGAAATATTCTTGAAAGAGCGAGTGCGAGAGAAACGGCAATGAGAACAGCTACCGGTGCCGTTGCAAAGCAATTGTTAAGACAGTTCAATATTCAAATTCGGCATCGGGTGGTTTCAATTGGCGACATTGAAGACAAACCTGCTTTAAATCGAAACATCAATTACTGGGACACCATACAAAATTCAGAGTTGAGCATGTATGACAGGCAAGCTGAAACAAAAGCAAAAGCACTGATTGACAGGTCCAAAGCTGAGGGAGATACACTAGGGGGCATCATTGAAGTATCCATCGAAAATGTCCCCATTGGTTTAGGAAGCCATGTCCATTATGATCGGAAACTGAATGCAAAACTGGCAATGGAAATAGTAGGATTGCAATCTGTGAAAGGATTTGAGATTGGATTAGGATTTGACAGTTCAAAGGCTCCAGGATCAAAGGTTCATGACGAAATATATTATGATGGACAATACCGACATAAATCGAATAATGCCGGTGGAATTGAAGGTGGCATGTCAAACGGTGAGACCATCTGGTTTAGAGCGGCTGTTAAACCGATACCCACTCTTATGAGGCCCCTTAAGTCAGTTGATATGAAAACAAAAGAAGTAGTGGATGCTATTAAGGAGCGGTCTGATGTTTGTGCTGTTCCGGCAGCAGGTGTTGTGATGGACAATATTGCAGCATGGGTTATTGCGCAGGAGATGATCATTAAGTTTGGAGGCGATTCCCTAGAAGAAATGATCAAGAATTACAAAACCTACTGCAACTATGTGAAAGAAAGGTAGAGAGTATGGATACAATTAGCGTTTCTTTCGCAAGTGCGGCTTACGATATCTTAATTGGAGATCAACTTGAAAAGCAGGTACAAAACTTTTTGAAAAGTCAAGATTATTCAAAAGTAGTGGGACTAATTGATGAGAATCTTCTTTCAAAATACTGTGTCAAGTTGGATGAGATGCTTGGGGATAGTGATAGAATAGTATTGGAGCCAGGGGAAGCCAATAAGACAATCAAACAACTGGAGCATGTGTTGGTAAAGATGGCTACCTTAGAAATGGATAGAAGGTCATGCCTGATTGCAATAGGAGGCGGTGTGACTGGTGATATGGGTGGCTTGGCGGCATCTTTATATATGAGGGGCATCGACTTAATACAAATTCCAACTACACTCCTCTCTCAAGTCGATAGTAGTGTGGGAGGGAAAACGGCAGTTAATTTAAATGGAGTAAAAAACCTAATAGGCACTTTTTACCAACCCAAAGTGGTATTTATTGATATAGACTTTCTTGGAACGTTGACAAAGAAAGAGGTCTATTCTGGTCTAGGAGAAATTATAAAATATGGATTCATAATGTCACCATCTTTTATTGACTATTTGTTTGAAAATTTTGGGCTTTTGGAAGAATTGAATCATGGGGCCATCAAAAAAGTGATCAGTGAATCAATTCAATTCAAAGCCACCATAGTAAATCAAGACGAGAAGGAAAGTGGACTTAGAAAGATTTTGAACTTCGGACACACCATTGGGCATGGGATTGAATTATTGGGTAGCCATGCATTAAGTCATGGCGAGTGTGTTGCGTTGGGGATGGTTTATGAAAGTGGCATTGCTCTAAATCGTGGCATGATAACGAAAGAGTATTTTTCTAGTATAGTAGATTTATGCAAGAAAGCGGTTGATTTTTATCAGTTTTCAGATGACGAAATCTATCAAATAATTGAACTCATGAAACATGACAAAAAGAATGAAGGGGATAGAATCAATATGATTTTGCCAGATAGTAAGGGGAGCGTCACTTTAATAGAGAATGTTTCCATAAATGAAATAAAAAATAGCTTAAGGAGTTCGATATGAAATTCAATTTATATAGAGGTGCATTTGTAGGAGACATCTCTGTCCCTGGAGACAAATCAATTTCTCACAGGAGCATAATGTTAGGTTCTTTGGCAGAAGGTGTTACTAGAGTTCAAAATTTTTTGATGGGTGAAGACTGCATTGCAACAATCGATTGTTTCAAACAAATGGGAGTAAGGATTGACAGTTCAGAAACAGATGTTACGATTCATGGCGTTGGCCTTTATGGATTAAAAAAACCTAAAGACATACTTTATTGTGGCAATTCAGGAACGACAATGAGAATACTTGCTGGCCTTTTGGCTTTCCAAGACTTTGAAGCTGTGTTGGATGGTGATGCATCTTTAAGAAAACGTCCGATGATGAGAATCGTGGATCCTTTAAATAGCATGGGAGGAAATCTAGAGTGCGAAAATGGGAAATATCCACCAATCAAGATAAATGCGGGCAGAAAGCCGGTAGTGTTAAAATATCAACAGCCTAAAGCAAGTGCGCAAGTAAAATCAGCTCTTTTAATGGCGGCTTTGTACAGCGAGGAAGGTGTTCAGATTGAACAACCAAGTATATCCAGAGATCATACGGAAAGAATGATGCGACATTTTGGTATAACAATAAGTGAGAATGGACCAAGTGTTTCTGTCAAAAAAGGGTCATCTTTTTCAGGAAGAGATATTTTTGTACCAGGAGATATATCATCCGCTTCATTTTTCATTGTTGCAGCAGCCATTGCTGAGAAATCGAATGTCAGGATAAAAGGTGTAGGTTTGAATCCAACCAGAACTGGAATAATTGATGTGATGAAACTTATGGGTGCAACTATTCAGATCGAAAACGAGAGAGTGCTTAATGAAGAGCCAGTAGGGGATATTCATATACTAGGCAGCAACCTTAAAGGTGTAACGATATCAGGTGATATGATACCGAGAATTATTGACGAGATACCGGTTTTGGCTTTGGCAGCGGTTTTTTCAGACGGAGAAACAATTATTTCTGATGCGGAAGAATTACGCGTTAAAGAAACAGATCGGATAGAAGCGGTTTGCAGTCAGTTGAAGAAAATGAATGCGGAGATTGAAGAGAAAAAAGATGGCATGCGTATTGTTGGGACGAAACAATTATCAGGTGCTTCTGTGAAAACATTTGGAGATCATAGAATGGCAATGATGCTTTCTTTAGCAGGGATGTTTGCTGAAGGTGAGACTACGCTGGATGATGTCACATGTATTAATGTTTCGAATCCAACGTTTTATAAAGATTTAGAGCAATTAAAAGACATAAGAGGTTGAAATATTAGATTAAATTATATATAATCGTTGTGTTAGTCAACATCGAAATATTTAGGAGGAAAACAATGGAAAAAATGTTACCAATTGCTTTGTCCAATAGACATGTTCATTTGTCGAAGGAAGATATAGAAATCTTATTTGGAGAGGGATTTGAACTGACACCAATAAAAGATCTTTCCCAGCCTGGGCAATTTGCTTGTGCAGAAAAAGTTGATTTGGTTGGGCCGAAAGGAACAATTAAAGGTGTTCGTGTACTTGGGCCAGCAAGAAAAGAATCTCAAGTTGAAGTGTCTTTGACTGATGGATTTGCGTTAGGTGTGAAAGTGCCTGTTTCCGGATCTGGGTCATTGGATGGCACGCCTGGAGTTAAATTGGTGGGACCAAAAGGTGAAGTGGTTCTTGAAAAAGGATTAATAGCCGCATCAAGACATATTCACATGAGTCCTAATGATGCAGAAGCGTTTGGCGTAAAAGATCAAGACATTGTAAAAATCAGAACAAATGGTGAAAGGGCTGTTGTTTTTGAAAACGTATTGGTGCGTGTGAACAAGGACTTTGCCCTAGAAATGCATGTAGACATTGAAGAAGGGAATGCAGCAGGAGTATCAAACTGCGAATTAGTTGAGCTTATTAAATAAATCGGGAGAATTCAATTGAAAGAATTAGCATCGTATATAGACCATACGATATTAAATGCAGATGCGACAATAAATGATATAAAAAAGGTTTGTGAAGAAGCGATAAAATACCGATTTGCGTCTGTGTGCGTCAATCCATACTATGTCAGCAGGGTTAAGGAGATGTTATCTGATAAAAATATAGCCATAACTGCGGTAATAGGATTTCCGCTAGGGTGCACATTAAAAGAAGTTAAAGCCTTTGAAGCAAAAATGGCAGTCAATGCAGGCGCGGATGAGCTGGATATGGTGCTTAATATTGCAGCACTAAAAAACAAAGAAGACCAGACTGTGTTAGAGGATATTCAATCAGTTGTTGAAGCATCAGATGGCAGAGTAGTTAAAGTCATCATCGAAACTTGCCTATTAAATCAAGAAGAGAAAATAAAGGCATGCGAATTGGCAACAAGAGCGGGTGCAACCTTTGTAAAAACATCAACTGGTTTTAGCACTGGAGGGGCGACAGTGGAGGATGTAGTCCTGATGAAACAACACATCTCCACAGATATGAAAGTCAAGGCATCAGGAGGCATCAGAAACTACATAAAAGCTAGAGAAATGATCATGGCAGGTGCAGATAGAATTGGCGCAAGTGCCTCAGTGGCTATTGTTGAACAAAAGAAGGATAAAGAAGAAGGTTATTAGGCTATGTACCGTACATAGCCTTTTTGTTCCCCTGAAAAAAACACTTGTAAATAGATGATGAACAGTATATCATATTAAAAGACTTATTCAGTAGCCATTTGGAGGAAAAAATGAATAAACAATACGAAAGCACACGGAACAGAAATATGAAAGCAACCGCTTCGGAAGCTATCTTGAAAGGATTATCTAAAGATGGTGGTTTATTTGTTCCGATGAAACTAGATGAGTTAAAAATTAGTTTAGACACACTCGAAAACAAAAATTATCAACAAATAGCGCAAACGATTCTTGCGTTATTCTTTCAAGATTTCAGAGAAGATCAGATTGTGAGCTCGGTGGAAAAAGCATATGACAACAAGTTTTGCACAGATGAGATTGTGCCTATTGTGAAAGTGGGAGAAGACTTCATCATGGAACTATTCCACGGGAAAACGCTGGCGTTTAAGGATATTGCTTTGTCAATTCTACCTTATTTGATGAAATATGCTCAAGAAAACTGCCAGTCACAGGAACATATCCTCATCTTAACAGCAACTTCTGGAGATACTGGTAAAGCTGCACTTGAAGGATTTAAAGGTGTGAAAGGGATCGATATCATTGTTTTTTATCCTGAAGAAGGCGTCAGTCAAATACAAAAGCTGCAAATGATTACTCAAGAAGGAGAAAACACGCATGTCGTCTCAATTAAGGGAAATTTTGATGATGCACAAAATGGTGTAAAAATAATTTTTAATGATTTGTCAAATGAAAAAGAGTTGGAATCATTAGGGATTAAACTATCCTCTGCAAATTCAATCAATATTGGACGATTAGTTCCGCAAATCACCTATTATTTCACTACTTATGAGAAACTAGTTAGTCAATCAGAAATAAAACGTGGAGAATTTGTGAACTTTGTTGTTCCAACAGGAAATTTTGGGAATATTTTGGCGGGTTATTTTGCAAAAAGAATGGGACTTCCTATTAATAAACTTATTTGTGCGTCAAATGAAAACCATGTATTGAGAGATTTCATTCATACAGGTATCTATGATGTAAATAGAGATTTTGTGAAAACAAACTCGCCTTCAATGGATATTTTGATATCAAGCAACCTTGAAAGGCTACTGTATTATTTGAGTGGTCAGGATAATGATTACATTACCAGTATCATGACGGACTTAAAAACCAAGAAGCACTATGAAGTCAATGATACGATAAAAGAGAAGCTCAAAGATGAATTTTGGAGTAGCTACTGCACAGAATCAGAAACACTGGAAACAATAAAGCTTGTTTATGATAAACATGACTACGTTATGGATACACATACGGCTGTAGCTTACAAAGCAAGCCAAGATTATAAAAAAGCAACAAATGATAAAACAAAAACCGTCATATTATCGACAGCAAGCCCTTACAAATTCATTGAGAGTGTTTATCAAGCACTTTTTGGGGTGAACAGCCACAATGATTTCAAATTACTTAAAGCCTTGTCTGAGATTACGAAACGACCTATACCAAAAAGCATAGCTGAGTTGGAAAATATGAAAATTATTCATGACAGAAAGTGTCAGCCAACGGGAATGTTTGAAGAGATTTTGAAGATTGTAAAAGAGGATATTGCATTATGATACGGGTAAGGGTTCCAGCAACAACAGCAAATTTAGGACCAGGCTTTGATGTTTTGGGGTTGGCTTTAGGAATGTACGCAGAAGTTTCTTTTGAAAAGAACCATGAAAAACTCACAATTGAAGGATGCCCAGAAGAGTATTGCAATGAGGAAAATTTGATCTACACGTCTTTTTTAAAAACTTATAAAGCTATGGGAATAAAGGAACAAAATGTAAAGATTACCATTCACTCGAATATCCCTGCTGCAAGGGGACTTGGTAGTTCTGCGGCATGCGTTGTAGCAGGAATGGCGGGAGCACTGATTATGGAAAATCATTTACTGGACAAGCGATTGTTGCTCGACATTGGAACAAGGATTGAAGGCCATCCTGATAATGTTGCTCCTGCGATTTATGGAGGTTTTACAGCAACCGTACAATCAGAAGGCCAGATTTTTCTTGAAAACTTCAAAGTACATCCTGATATTGTTTTTTATGCGTTGATTCCTTCTAATATGCTTTCAACAAATGATGCAAGAGGCGTATTGCCGAAGATGATTTCCCATGAAGATGCCGTATTCAATATATCTAGGATGCCTTTCTTATTGAGAGGGCTTGAGAAAAAC
The DNA here is from genome assembly GCA_964539975.1 of uncultured Clostridia bacterium. Lineage (GTDB taxonomy): Bacteria > Bacillota > Clostridia > Tissierellales > Dethiosulfatibacteraceae > 38-11. The sequence goes on along the minus strand of CAZIKK010000015.1, from coordinate 21,227 downwards.
GACGGAGATTTAATCAGAACAGCAATTAATGACAAATTGCACCAACCTTTTAGAAAAGCATTGATACCAGAATTCGAAGAAGTTGTTAAAATATGCTATAATAATGGGTGTAGTGGTGTTTATCTGAGTGGGGCAGGTCCAACTATTATGGGGATCGGAGACAGTAAGGTGAACACTAGCAGTATGAAAGCTAGTTTGAACAAACTCAGAAACAACTGGGAAGTCAAGCCACTTAAAATAGACAATGATGGTGTAAAAATTCTAAGGAGTTGATCATTTGAAAAATAAGAGATACTTGATTGTCAACAAGAAAATTTTGCCTGAGGTTTATGAGCGTGTCATTGAAGCAAGAACACTCATTAATGACAATCGCGTCAAAGGAATTAGCGAAGCTGTAAAAAAAGTAGGAATCAGCAGAAGTACTTATTACAAATACAAGGACTATGTCTTTTCTCCTTCAGAGGATACGATTGGTAGAATGGCCATCATCGCTATGTCGTTATCTCATAGGAAGGGTATTCTTTCGGCTGTGATTAATTCCATTGCGGATTACAATGCCAATATTTTGACAATTAATCAAAACATTCCAATAAATGGACAAGCTAATGTCACCGTGTCTTTGGATATTTCGGGTCTTGAAAACTCAGTGGACGAGATGGTTACATATCTCAAGGAGATAGAAGGTGTGTTAAACGCAAAATTGTTGTCAGTAGAGTAAAAAAATGACATGATGGGCTTGAATCATTGATTCAATAATTAAATTATCTGATAAAAAAGCAGAGTATGAATCATTCATACTCTGCTTTTTTATCTCTAGCCTATACGAACTCTATGAACGGATCGGCATATTTATGGGTAAGTAAAGTTTTCGTCTTTCATATGGTCTAAGACATTTTTCTTGTACTCTAGAGCTTCTCGTTTTGCGACCTCAAGATTCATATCTGAATAGTTTCCGCAAGAAACAGGATCAGCTCCTGGAATTTCCCCTTCAAAACTTGCAATGTAATCAAACATTTCTGAAATAATCGGCAGAACCTCCAAGGAAGTCTTTTCTCCTTTAAGGATCAAATAAAAGCCTGTCCGGCAGCCCATTGGGCCAAAATAGATGGTGTTTTGATTATAAATGTCATGATTCCTTAAAAATGTTGCGCCTAAATGCTCAATTGTATGAATCTCACCTGTATTGAGAACAGGTTCTCGATTCGGAAGTTTCATCCTGATATCATATGTAGTGAGGGCATAGGATTGGTCGCTCATATAATCAATCCTTGAAACATAAACGCCTTTATTTAGTTTAATATGGTCAACTTGGAAACTTTCGATTTTTTTCACGGCAAACCTCCTTGCTGATTTATTACTAGGTACATACAGTCTACTATTTTTTTTGGAATATGTCTAATGATGATCTTGTAACAACAGCCTAGTAGTATCATCTACAACAGAAATTGTCTAAAGAATCAAACATTGAATCTAAACAGAATGACATCACCATCTTTTACGATATACTCTTTGCCTTCTAGGCGCAACTGGCCTTTTTCTTTCACAGCTATCATTGATCCAGATGCTTGTAACGTATCGAAAGCGACAACTTCTGCACGTATAAAACCTCTTTCAATGTCAGAGTGGATTTTGCCAGCAGCTTGAGGCGCTTTTGTCCCTTTTTTTATGGGCCATGCGCGTGATTCTTGCGGGCCTGTGGTAAAAAACGAAACCAGGCCAAGCAACTTATAACTTGCTTGGATTAGCTGTTCGAGGCCAGATTTCTTAATACCTAAGTCTTCCAAGAAAACTAATTTTTCTTCAGGATCCAATTCAGCTATCTCCGCTTCGATCTTACTGCACAATGCAATGACTTCTGCCTCTTCTCTTTTAGCGCGTTGAAGAATTCTCTGAAAATTCGGGTCGGAATCAATTTCTGAAAGTGATTCCTCATTGACATTAGCAGCGTATAGAACAGGCTTTGAGGTTAAGAGATTGAATGACTTAAGCATTTTTTGATCATCATCATTCAATTGCATGGTTCTAACGGGCATTTCGTTTTCCAGAACGGTTAAAATTTCTTGTATCAATTCTAATTCTTGCTGTAAAGACTTATCTCCTTTCAAAGCTTTTGAAACCCGGTCACGGCGCTTTTCCATCACTTCTAAATCGGCGAGTATCAACTCTAGATCAATAATATCAATATCCCGGATGGGATCAACATTGCCTTCAACATGTGTGATATCATCACTTTCAAAACAACGAACAACATGGACAATAGCAGCAACTTCACGGATGTGAGATAAAAACTTATTGCCTAAACCTTCACCACGGCTGGCACCTTTAACAAGTCCAGCAATATCGTAGAATTCAATGGCAGTGGGGACAGTCTTTTTTGAATGACTTAACTTTGTCAAAAAATCCAAACGGTTATCGGGTACAGACACAACACCAATATTTGGTTCTATTGTACAAAAGGGGTAATTGGCTGATTCAGCTCCAGCCGATGTGATTGCGTTAAACAAGGTACTCTTACCAACATTAGGTAAGCCAAGAATTCCCATTTTCATTTTTTTCATTCCTTTCTTTGAATATCCAAAGTATTATACATTAAACAATGAGCCACTTCAATTAGTTTTTCTGGAATAAAAAAACAATCATACTGTACATTTCGAAAGATCTATCCTGTCAAAGAAAGAATGATAACCAGATCATTGTTAACATGGATTTAACAAATCGTTAACAAGGACAAAACATAAGTTGAACCAACCCGTGATAAAATGACATTACAAAATGACAAATAAAAGGAGATTATTAAAGGATGAAATTAAGAAAATTTATGAAAAGAACAATAATTGTATTTTTAGGGGTTTTTGTTTTGGGACTAGGAGGGTGTCAAAGTAATGAATCGGATTCTCAAAATAACGGAAGTCAAACTGACAACACATTGTCGGGTCAAGTAATTATCGATGGATCAGGAACAGTGTATCCTCTAATGGCACATATTGCAGAACAGTATATGACGTCAAAAGAAGATAACGTTAGTGTTCAAGTAGGACGTGCTGGATCAAGTGCGGGGTTTAAAAAATTCATACCAGGAGAATTAGATTTGGTGGATGCTTCTAGAGCCATCAAGCAAGAAGAAATCGATCAACTAGAAGAGGCAGGTTATAATTATGAGGATGAAGTATTGGAAATTAAAATTGCATTGGACGGTCTAACAATGGTGATCAATCCTCAAAACGACTGGGCACAGGAAATGACAAGTGATGAAGTTGTAAACATGTATTTATCTGGACACTATAAGACAAACGATGTTGTTTTATGGTCAGATATTAGACCAGAATGGCCAAGTGAAGAGATCAACTTCTATGGACCGAATGAAAACCACGGCACTTTTGAATTCTTTTATGAAGTAATTCTCGATAAACAAGATTTGGTAACAACTGTGAATCTTCAACAGGAGTATTCTACACTGGTTGACCTAGTCTCTCAAGATAAAAACGCAATTGCATTCTTTGGTTTTGGATATTACGTGTCAAATACGGATAAATTGACGGCGATAGAAATTGATTTTGGTCAAGGACCAGTAGCGCCATCACTAGAAACGATTGGTGAAGATTTAGCATATAGTGGATTTACCCGACCGGTTTTTACATATGTCAACCTAAGATATGCTCAAGAAAAACCACAAGTGTTGGATTTTGCTAAGTATGTTGTTTCGAATGAAGGCGCACCTAAACTTGCAGGACAAAATGGATTCGCACCGCTGCCAATGGAAGTATATAATGAATATATGAACGTACTGGATTCAATCAAGTAAAGTAAATATAGATTAGTTTCGGATGAGAATCCATTTGGCTTCTCATCCGAAATCAATTAGCAAAAGGATGTGAAAGTTTGTTAAATGAATTTGGAATTCAAAAGAAAATAAGACGAAATTTTGAAAAAAAAAGGAACTGGTCAAGTAAAGCAATGCCAATATTTTTCTTGGGCATGGCATCGGTTTCCATATTTACAACTTTCGGGATAGCCGCTACATTAATAGTAGACGCTTTCCGATTTTTTAGCGAGGTGCCTGTTGGACAAGTATTTAGCACTAATTTGGCCCCTCTCAGAGCTCAGCCTTCTTTTGGCATTCTACCTTTAATTAACGCAACCATTATTGTGACTTTGATAGCCATGTTAGTAGCAATTCCAATCGGCTTGTCTGCGGCGATTTTTTTAAGTCAGTTTGCTTCTCCTAGGCTAAGAAAGGTACTGAAACCTGTACTTGAAGTCCTAGCAGGAATTCCAACCATTGTTTATGGTTTCTTTGCTTATTCTTTCGTTACACCGCTACTAATGAAGTTGATACCAGATTTGGGAGCTAAAAATGCTTTGAGTCCAGGTATTGTAATGGGAATCATGATTATACCTATGGTTGCTTCTTTGTCAGAAGATGCAATGAATGCGGTTCCAATTATTTTGAAAGATGGCGCGCTTGCATTGGGATCAACAAAACTAGAGGTCGCTTTTAGAGTGATTATTCCATCCGCCATTTCAGGAATAATTGCATCATTTGTACTAGCTGTATCACGAGCTATAGGAGAAACCATGATAGTGACTATTGCAAGTGGAAGTTCAAAAGTCTTAACATTTGATATTAAACAGTCCATGCAGACCATGACTTCATATATTGTAGAATTCACTAGTGGTGATGCTGCAAGCGGGACAACAGGATATTATAGTTTATATGCGGTAGCTTTGATTCTTTTCATTTTTACACTGGGGATGAATCTGTTAGCACAGTATATCAGCAAGAGATTTAGGGAGGAATATTGATGTTTACTCAAAGGCAGCCATCTATTAGAAAAAAGGCAAGTATTGGGAAACTAGATTTAATTGAAGCAGCGCCGAAATTAAATATTGAGATAAATAGAAATAGGATCGCTCGACGACTAATATTGAATAACTCTATGCGGATTGTTTTTCTTATTGCAACTAGTTTGGGGATTGTAATTTTAGCGATTTTATTATACAGAATCATCACGGATAGCATAGGGTGGTTAAATTTGGATTTTTTAAGGGGAAATCTCTCGATATTTCCAGAAAGGGCGGGTATAAAAGGAGTTATTATTGGATCAGTATGGTTAATGTTGATTGTGATACCAGTTACACTTGTCTTAGGCGTATCAACTGCCATATATCTTGAAGAATATGCTGCTGAAAGTAGATTTCAGACGTTAATCAAAGTAAACATATCAAATCTGGCTAGTGTACCATCAGTAATTTTTGGTTTGTTGGGACTGGCAGTGTTTGGGCGTATGTTAAACTTGGGGTCGAGTATTTTGTCAGGAGGGTTGACTTTGTCTCTTTTAGTGTTACCCATAATTGTTGTTGCTAGCCAAGAAGCAATAAAAGCTGTACCAGGATTTTTAAGAGAAGCCTCTTATGCAATGGGAGCTGATAAATGGATGACAGTAAGAAAAGTGGTTCTGCCCGTGGCACTACCAGGAATATTAACAGGATCTATTCTGGCGATGTCAAGAGCTATTGGAGAAACAGCGCCTCTCGTGGTATTAGGAATACCAACACTTATTTTAAGAATTCCTAATAGTGTCATGGATGATTTTACAGCACTGCCTATTCAAATATACTACTGGACGTTGGATACCGTTTTAACAAGAGAATATGCAAACTTAGCTGCAGCAACAATTGTTGTGCTATTGGCCATATTATTCGGTATGAACGCTATTGCAATAATCATCCGAAATAAATTCGAAACTAAGTTTTAATGGAGGCATAAACATTGATAAATGAAGAGAAAGTATTAAGCAAACCAATTTTTTCTGTTAACGATTTATCGTTATGGTATGGTGAGGAGCAAGCATTAAAAAAAATCAACCTATCCATTGCCAATAATCAAGTAACAGCTATAATAGGTCCTTCAGGATGTGGCAAATCAACTTTTATAAAAACGTTGAACCGAATGGTTGAAAACATTCCAATTGTGAAGGTTGATGGAGATATTCTGTATCATCAAAAAAGTGTGTTTTCAAATGAAATGTCGGTGGAAGAATTGCGAACTAGAGTAGGAATGGTATTCCAAAAACCGAATCCATTTCCAAAATCCATTTATGAAAACGTCGTTTATGGGCCGAAAATTCATGGCATAAAAGACAAGTATCTCTTGATGGAGATTGCAGAAAACAGTCTTAAAAGAGCGGCTTTATGGGACGAAGTCAAAGACAGACTCAAAAAAAACGCTCTGAGCTTGTCAGGTGGTCAGCAACAACGACTATGTATAGCAAGAGCTTTGGCTGTCAGTCCGGATGTATTATTGATGGATGAGCCTACTTCGGCTTTAGATCCTATTGCCACAGGAAGAATTGAGGACCTTATTTTGGACCTCAAGCAAGAATACACCATTGTGATTGTGACGCATTCAATGCAACAAGCCGCTAGGATATCTGACAAAACAGCTTTTTTCTTGATGGGAGAGTTGATAGAATATGATGACACACAAAAAATATTTTCAAATCCAACAAACAAGAAAACTGAAGACTATATAACAGGTCGATTCGGTTGATGGAGGGTTATATGCGTCAAAAGTATGATGAACAGTTGAAGAGTTTAAATCACGAAATATTGCATTTAGGAGCCATGGCAGAGAGAATTTTAGACATGTCAATAAAAGCGTTATTGGAGAAAGATGTTTCACTAGCGTTGAAAGTGATTGACTTTGAAGATGAAATTGATAAAACAGAACTGGAACTTGAGGAAAAAGCGATACGATTAATTGCTTTACAGCAGCCTATGGCTAAAGACTTGAGAAAGGTAATCAGCATTATTAAAATGATAAGTGACCTGGAAAGAGTTGGAGATTATAGTGAAAATATCGCTGAGATTGTGATAGAGAGAGGCAATAAAGAGTTCATAAAACCACTGGTCGACATTCCTAAGATGGCTCAGCTCAGCAAACAGATGATAAGAATGTCTCTAGATGCCTATGTTAAGGAAGATGTGTTATTGGCAAAACAAGTATTTGACATGGATGATATAGTGGATGATCTCTATAAAAAAATCTATATTGAATTGTTGTCAATATTAAGCCGAAATGAAAAAGAAATGAGCCAAGTGGTTGACTTGTTATTCGTAGGACGCTATCTTGAGAGAATTGCGGACCATGCTACAAACATATGTGAACATGTCAATTTCATAGCTCAAGGCAAGATGAGTTTTTAATCGGAAAATCTATTATGAAGTGCATTCTATCCAAATTCCATTTGACGTTTCTATCCAATTGTGAGAAAATGAAGAAAAATGCGGAATGAGGAGATGTTATGCCGGAATACAATCGTTTCGATATCAATATATGCGGTAAAAAATACACAGTTCAAACTGACGAAAATATTGAATATGTCAAAAGAATCGAATCCATGATTAATTCTAAAATTAGTCAATTCAAAACAGCAGATAAAAAGTTTGACAATTATTCCTCTCTCATCTTCACAACATTTATACTCGGTGACAAATATCTAAAAGCAGTTAATCAGCTAGAAGCTGAGAAAAAAACAAAAAAAGAAGTGATAAGTCTTTCGGATGTAAAAAAGATGAGAGATGAAAATGCGACCATCAAGAAAGATTTAGACGAAGTGACAATAGAGAAGGATAAGTACTTGCAAGAATTGATACAAAAAAATGGCGAATTTGAAAGTTTGAAAAACAAAATAATTGAGTACGAGGCAATTCTCCGAGAAAGAGATGAAGAAATTGATTTGTTAGAAGATGTCAATAAAGAACTCGAGCAAAAAATAAAAAAAATGTCTCATGACTTGTTTCTACTGAAAGAAGAAATCGATTTAAGAGAATGAATAAGCTGATGACTTCATCAGTTTATTTTAATTTATGGGAGTCTACGATGAAAAATATTGAATTATTATCTCCTGCGGGCAGCAAAGACGCCTTTATAGCAGCAGTTAAAAGTGGCGCAGATGCTATTTACATGGGAGGGAAAAGCTTCAATGCGCGACAATTTGCGGATAACTTTTCGGATGAAGATTTCGAAGAGTTAATTCGGTATGCTCACTTGGCGGGTGTAAAAGTCTATGTTACAGTAAATACTTTGTTGAAAGACGAGGAGATAGAATCAGCATGGAAATATGTCAAAAAGCTATATGAAATGAAAGCAGACGCAATTATCATTCAGGACATTGGATTGATGCAAGTGGTAAGCAAGTTTCTTCCGGAATTGTCTTTGCATGGCAGCACTCAAATGGCAGCTACCGATGGTTATGGAATAAGTATCATCCAAAACTATGGCATAAAAAAAGTTGTAATGGGAAGAGAAGTTCCGCTGAAAAGGATAAAGAAAATAGCGGAAGAAACAAACGTACAGCTAGAAGCCTTTATTCATGGCGCTCTTTGTTGTGCTTACTCAGGACAGTGTTATATCAGTTCTTTTTTTGGAGGAAGAAGTGGGAACAGAGGAAGATGTGCCCAAACTTGTCGCTTGGCGTTTGATATTATAGAAAAATCTACAGGAGATAAGCTCAATAAAACAACTCTCTACCCATTGAGTATGAAAGAGCTAAAAGTTGGCAAGAAAATTCATGATCTAATCGATGCGGGTGTCACTACATTTAAAATTGAAGGACGTATGAGAAAGCCTGAATATGTAGACCGAGTCGTTAGATTTTATTGGAATATTATAAATAGAATAGAAGATCATGATATGGAAAATCAAGCTGAAGCAACCTTCAATCGTGGATTCACAAAAGGATTTACATTTGGTGATTTTGGCAAAAATATGACTGCAAGAGACACACCCAAGCATCGAGGGACAGAATTAGGTCAGGTAGTCAGAATCAATAAAGGATTAGCCGAGATAAAACTACGAGATCATATTGAAATTGGAGATGGTGTTTCGATAAATGATGGAGAAAAAGGATTTGCAGTGGATCACATTCTCCATAGAAGCACAAAACAGAAAATTTCTTATTCTGAAGCAAGAGATCATGTTCTCATGAACAACTTTCATCAAATGAGAAGGGGCGATACTCTCTATAAAACGACCGATTCAAGGATAAGTCGAATTGTATCAGAGACCATAAAAAACGGAGATATTGCAAATAAAAGAGATATTCAGTTTAAAATAGTTGTAGAAGTGGGAAAAAGAATCCAGATGAAAGCTGACACAAATGGATTCTCGGTTACGATAACAGGAAATGAAGAGGTTGTGCAAGCAAAAAAAACTCCAACTACTTCAACTGAAATACAACAACAATTGTCAAAACTTGGAGGGACAGTATTTAGACTGTCTGAAACGGATATTCATATTGAAGAAACTGCTTTTGTGAGCAAGTCCACCATCAATGGAATGAGAAGAGATGCTCTGGCACAATTGGAGAAATTGATAATGGGGGAAAAACCTCAATTGACAAGAGAGGTGGACTTGTTTTTGCCAAAGAAAAAAAGGGGTAGCATTGCACCTAAAAAAGCGGTTTACTTAAGGGACAAATTGGATGTGAGCCTTCTTAACTTAGACGGGATTGATTTGCTCTATGTGCCATATGATATTATGGATGAAACTCTTATGGAGTTTTTGAGACAAAAACAAGTGAAATGGATTTTATCTATGAGAAATGCTTCTAAAAGAGCTGATTACGAGACAGTATTAAAGATTTGTGGGAATCTAGGTCAAGTGCTTACAGGTGTCCAGGCGGATGATTTGGATGCCTTAGGCTTTGCTCGAAAGCATAAACTAGGCACGATTCATGCTGATTTCCAACTCAACATCATGAACTCTTTTAGCGCCCAAGTATTAGCAAATGAGGGAGTCAGTTGCATGACACATTCGGTTGAATCAAGTTTGGATAACATAAAAAGAATTAATCAAACAACTTCTATTCAAACCGAAGCAATTGTTTTTTCAAGATTACCATTAATGACGATTAGGAATTGTCCGTTATCTGCGTTGAAAGGCTGTGAAAATGAAGATAATTGCACTGATTGTGATTGGTATAACAAATACCAATTGGTAGACAGAAAAGGAAGTAGAATACCTGCAGCTAGAGTCAGAGGAATAACGACATTATTCAATCCTATCCCGCTTAATATGATCGATAAGATAAAAGAAATTGTCCAAACAGATTGTGACTTCGTAAGAATTGACAGCGATGATCCAGAAGAAATCAATCATTTTATACAATTAATCGACAAAGGATTAAAGGATGAGCAGGTGGCCATGGAAGGCGCAATCACAAGAGGTTATTATTACAAAGAGATTGATTAGGGTGATGATATGAACGAAAAACTTCAAAAAACACTTGAATTTGATAAAATACTAATCATGTTGGAAATGAAAACAGAAACAGCTCTTGGGAAGAGCTTTCTAACAAGAAATGAGATTACATCTAATATTGAGGTAGTAAAAGCAAGGCAAAAAGAGACTTCAGAAGGAGTAATGATTATTCTTAGCAAAGGGATGCCACCTTTAGGTGGCGTCTATCCAGTCATGCCTCACATCAAAAGAGCCAAAATGGGTGGCATCTTGAATCCTGGTATGTTGTTGAAAATAGGAGATATGTTAAGAGGATCACGTGTGATGAAACAATATTTGGCATCCAAAACCGACGAGAAAGAGGATGATTCCCACGCTAAAATATTGGAAAACTTAGCAGAACAGATCAACAAAAACACAGCACTTGAGAATCTGATTTTTTCTGCGATCATAAGCGAGGAAGAGATTGCAGATAGTGCAAGCAAAAAGCTAAGACAAATCAGGCGTGATATAAACCTTAAACATCAACAAGTAAGAGATAAGCTAAACAATATGATTACTTCGGCGACATATAAAAAATACTTACAAGAATCCATTGTTACGATGAGAAATGATCGATATGTGTTACCAGTAAAACAAGAGTACAGAGGCCAAGTCAAAGGCTTAATTCATGATCAATCAGCAAGTGGTGCAACACTTTTTGTTGAGCCTTTACAAATCGTTGAAATCAACAATGAGATTAGCACTTTGAGAATAGAAGAAAAGAGAGAAATTGAGAGAATACTAGCAGAGTTTTCTGCTGAAGTAGCAGATTTTGGAGATGAAATCATCCAGAATGAACATATAATGGGGGAGCTTGATTTCATCTTTGCAAAGGCAAAGCTTTCACTAGAATTGAGTTGTAACGAACCTCTCTTAAACAAAGACATGAGAATTAACATAAAAAAAGGCAGGCACCCACTGATTCCAAAAGGATTGGTTGTGCCTATCGACATATGGGTGGGCAAGGATTTCAAAACATTGATTATAACAGGTCCAAACACAGGTGGAAAGACAGTATCATTAAAAACCATCGGTTTATTCGTTTTAATGGTACAATATGGTCTGCATATTCCAGTAGCTAGCGGGACGGATATAGCCGTTTTTTCTAATATTTATGCCGATGTAGGAGATGAGCAAAGTATAGAACAAAGTTTAAGTACTTTTTCATCTCATATGAAAAACATTGTATCTATTATGGATGAAATAGAGTCTGATGCGTTAGTTCTTCTTGATGAAGTTGGAGCGGGAACGGATCCTATAGAAGGTGCGGCCCTCGCGATGGCGATTCTAAATAAGCTGGGGCAATATAACATTGTTACGGTGGCAACGACACACTACAGTGAGTTGAAAGTGTATGCTTTGACACACCCGGAAGTGATGAATGGAAGCGTTGAATTTGACGTGGAGACGCTAAGCCCAACCTATAAAGTATCAATTGGTGTTCCTGGAAAATCAAATGCGTTTGAGATTTCAAAAAAACTTGGATTAAATAGCGAGATCATTGAACAAGCGAAAAATCTAATTGAAAAACATAACGTTGATTTTGAAGACGCTTTAAGGCAAATAGAAAAAGACAGGATAGAGATCAGTGAGGCTAAAGAAGAAATAGTTAGGCTTAAATCTGATCAAATTCAGTTAAAACAGAAGATCCGGCAAGAAGAAGAGAAATTAAAAGCACAAAAGGATAGGATATTAAGAGATGCAAAATATGAAGCTAGAAGAATACTGGAAAACACTAAAAAAGAATCCACTGAAATAATCAACAAACTGGAAAATTACAGCAGCTTATTAGATAAAAACATAAGAAAAGATGTCAACGATTATAGAGAACAACTTAACTCGGCCATTAAATCAATGAAAAATGATGGCTATACTTTGGAAAAATTCGAAGGGCAGGAAAATGTTGCGATTTGGGATTATGTTTTTATTCCTTCTCTTGGACAACAAGGACAGGTCATATCTGAACCAAGCAATGATGGAAAAGTAATGGTGCAGGCCGGTGCTATGAAAATTAGCGTACCTGTAAACACATTGAAAAAGGTTAATAAGACTTTAGATAATATAAAACATGAAAAGGGGTCCAAAAAGTCTAAACTTGATATCAAATCAGTCAAGGGCTCAATCGATCTTAGGGGGCTAAGCCTCGAGGAGGCTTTTTTGGAGCTGGATAAATATATAGACAATGCATACTTGGCTGGATTGAATGAGGTTCAAATTATCCACGGAAAAGGAACGGGCATACTTAGACAGGGTGTCACGGAGTATTTAAAAGGACATAAGCAGGTGCATTCTTTTCGGATTGGAGAATATGGTGAAGGAGGAACGGGCATTACAATTGTCAAGCTTTAAAGAGGAGGTTTTATGATATTGGTAAGTGCTTGTTTACTTGGTATTCATTGCAGATATAATGGGAAACATAATCTTAACATAAAAGTTCGAAATATTGCCAATCGAGATGGAATGATCCCAGTTTGCCCAGAGCAGTTGGGAGGATTGCCCACACCTAGATTGCCGTGTGAAATCATAGTAGTTGGAGGAGCAAGAAGAGTGATTCAAAGTGATGGGGTTGATGTAACAGAAGCATTTAGAAAAGGTGCGGAAGAAACAATGAAAATCGCATCAATCTATCATGTGAGACAAGCTATTCTTAAATCAAACAGCCCTTCATGTGGGAGCTGCAAGATATATGACGGAACATTTTCAGGAACTTTAATAAAAGGAGAAGGGCTTACAGCTGAGATGCTAAAGCAAAATGGCATCCAAGTTTTAAATGAGGATGATTGCTAGTGTTAATCATTGACAACAACTGGGCTGTGTGCTAATCTCAAATAACAATTTTGCGGAGGTAACAACGATGGATTATAAACAGAAGGCAGCTGAATTATTTAGCAATGTGACAGACACGTTATCGGTGGATGAAGTGTTAGAGATCATAGAGATTCCACCCAACTCAAAATTAGGAGATTTTGCGATTCCATGCTTTAAATTGTCAAAAGCTTTGAGGAAATCACCAAAAGTTATTGCTGAAGATATTGTCAATAAAATTGAAATGGGGGATCTTTTTGAAAGAATTGTGAATGAAGGACCTTACATTAATTTTTTTGTGAACAAAACCCACATGACTCAAGAAGTTTTAGGGACAGTTTTTCAACAAAAAGACAAATATGGCAGTCGTGACATTGGAAAAGGGAAAAACGTCATTGTTGAATTCTCATCACCCAATATTGCAAAGCCGTTTCATATAGGACATATTCGAACAACGGTTATAGGCAATTCATTGTATAAAATATATGCTTTCATGGGTTACAATGCCATTGCCATCAACCATTTGGGGGATTACGGGACACAGTTTGGTATGCTGATAGCTGCATATAAAAAATGGGGAGACAAGGAAACAGTTGAAAAAAACCCCATTCCAGAATTGTTAAAACTTTATATTCAATTTAACGCAGAATCAGAAAAGGATGAGACATTGATTGACGAAGCCAGATATTGGTTCAATCAACTAGAAAAAGGGAACCAAGAGGCGATAGAGCTGTGGCAATGGTTTAAAGATGTCAGTATGTTAGAATTCAATAGAGTTTATGGAATGTTGAATATAAAATTTGATTCTTACGCAGGAGAAAGCTTTTATTCAGACAAGATGCCACGTGTCATGAAGGAATTGGTTGAGAAAAACTTGCTTGTAGACTCAAGAGGTGCAAAAATAGTTGACTTGGAACCTTATGGAATGCCATCTCCACTAATACAAAAAAGTGACGGATCTACTTTGTATATCACCCGAGATATTGCGGCTGCCATATATCGAAAAGACACATATGATTTCCACAAAAACATATATGTAGTTGGAGCACAGCAGAACCTCCATTTTAAACAATGGATTAAGATTGTGGAGCTAATGGGTTATGAGTGGGCAAGTGATTGCATTCATGTGCCTTTTGGGATGGTGAGCTTGGAAGAAGGAACACTTTCGACACGAAGAGGAAGAGTGGTTTTCCTTGAAGATGTTCTCAAAAAGGCAGTTGAAAAGACACTTGAAATCATTGATGAAAGAAATCCTGACCTTGAAGACAAAGAAGAGGTGTCCAGAAAAGTTGGGATTGGAGCTGTTCTTTTCCAAGAACTTTATAATAATCGAATCAAAGATTACACTTTTTCATGGGAAAAAACGTTGAGTTTTGAGGGTGAAACAGGCCCATACACCCAATACACTTATGCTAGAACGTGTAGTATACTTGATAAATATAACAATGAGATCACTACTGAAGTCAATTATGACAGTTTGGTAGATGAAAAAGAGTTCGAAGTGATAAAATCCATTGCTAATTTTTCAGAAATTATTGAAAGCTCTATGGAAAAAAATGAGCCGTTTTATATTACAAGATATATCGTTGATCTTGCTCAAAAGTTTAATCGCTTCTATCACCATTGTCCAATTTTGACAGACAACAAAGAGTTGACGGCTGCTAGAACGCTACTTACTTATGCGGTCAACATTACCATAAAAAATGGGTTAGAACTTCTAGGGATTGAGACACCTAGGAAAATGTAGAGTGGGTTCGATAAGAAAAACAAATTAATAAGTGTTGACATTACGGAATTGGTGAATTATAATACACTTTGTTCATCAGACCAGAAAGAAAAAACGGAGAAAATCCTTGCTTTTTGGCCAAAATACTTCGCATTGATGGTTGGAATAGTTCCATTATATGTGAATATGAAGAAGAGGAATTATAATCATGCAAATCAAAACAAAGGTCATATCTTTTATACTTGTGATAGTTGTCATTATGCTGACGATACAAGTAGCAACAGCTGAAGACAAAATAGAATCATTTGAAGAAAGTGATGACATGGTGATATTATCGCCGATAGGAAATGAACCGATTCGTGTAATCAACGATTTTGAAATGGAAGGATTGTTGAGTCTTGTTGAAGAGGAGAGAGCTACAACGGAAAGAGAGTTGGAAGGATATATAGCGGAGCTCACAGGATTAAGCGACGAGGCAATAGGCAAGCTAATTAAACAAAGTGAAGTAATAGGCATTGATGTATTCTTGTTGCTTGGGATTATTCGGGTGGAGAGCAATTTTGATCCGTATGTAGTAGGGGCATTAGGAGAAAGAGGATTGGGTCAATTAATGGCAAATACTGCAAGACCGGTTGCGAACAATATGGGCATTGCCTACGATCCTGAATTATTGTTTGATCCAGAATATAATATATTGCTGTTCACTACACAATTAAAATATCTTTATGATTTTTATAATGGTGATATTCATATGACATTGTCATCTTACAATAGAGGCCAATATGGACTTGAGAAATATATGGCTTCAAGGAATGGTTACACCAATCCAGCAATGAGCACTTATTCTGTTACAATTTTAGAGTATGCAAACACATATAGAATAGAGTTTGATAACTATTAAAAAAGCTTATATAATATAGCTGACATGTCAGCTATATTTTTTTTAGGAGCATAAGATGGATTGCTTAAAGAACGTTTTTTTTTATTTGGCAACTGAGTACCAGAGGACCTTACCAAAAGAACTTGAGAGAATCAAAGAGACAGAGGGTTTGATTTTTTTCACTAACAGCTTTCAATTTTTGATCATTATTCTAAAGTGTCTACAATACTCAGATCACTCGGGAGTGTCACTCAACAAAGAAAGATTAATTGAAGAAATGGAATTGTGGCAGTATTATCAAGAAAAGGGAGAGTTTTTATTTGAAGAAGTAATTGAATTTGGTATGTTGCCAATCATTATCTCAAACCAATGCGATAAAGATTTGGACAGGACACTATTTGAGTACTTTCGTTTTTTCAACATACCACCAGGAAAGATTCCAGAGTTGCTACACCTTTCTTTTGTGATTTCAGGAACACTTCAGTTAATCGATCAATCATGTGTTCAAGATTATGTAAAAGAGCGTATGATTGGCATATCATATGTTGATTTAACCCATCATCACGACACATGCGATATCATCCAATTTGAGCAATCAAGGGTAACTTTATTGGAGAAAAAAAGTTATAGAGAAGATATTTTAGAAAGTTCAATAATACACAAACTGCTGAAGATAAAACCTCTTCAAGTTACTGAAACTCGGCAAGAAAAGAGATTAGTGGAACATTTGTGGGAATACCTTCTAGGACTCAGGAGTGGCTATGGTGAAACAATGACCAACCATAACTGCGATTCAAAACTATATTATAGTCTTCCGGGATCCATAGTTAGGCATAAAAATTTTGGGGAAGTACGGGTTCTATTTAATGGGATGTGTCAAAGCAGAAAAACAATTATCATCAATACTAAATTTGGAGCTGTAATGCTACAAGACAAGAGGAAAAAATGAAAATAAGAATGATTGGGATCAACAGCAAATACACACACACCAGTTTAGCCATACGCCAGCTTGTTCACTATGTGAAAAGCCAAGGTGATTATGATATAGATTTTAAAGAATACACAATTAATCAGGACATGCATGATATTTTGGGAAAAATAATGGAAGGGTCACCAGATGTGTTGGCTTTTTCGTGCTACATTTGGAATATAAGTAAAGTAATGCAATTAGCTGAAGCGATCAAGAAGGGAACTAACAGAATCAAGATTTTACTTGGAGGGCCAGAAGTTTCTTATGACACAATCGATTTTATGAACAAATTCCCTTATGTTGATTATATTATTCGTGGAGAAGGAGAAAAGCCTCTTCATGAACTTCTTATAAAATGGGGCAAAGGAAGTTTAGAAGGAATAGCTGGGCTTACATTCCGAAAGAATAATGAAGTGATCCACAATGAACAAGAGGCGTCCGTTATCGATATGAACGAATTAGTGTATCCTTATTGTGGCGAAAATAACTTTAGCAATCAATATATATATTATGAAGCATCTAGAGGTTGTCCGTTCAACTGCTCTTTTTGTATTTCGTCAAACCGTGAGGGAGTAAGGTACTTGTCGGTGGACCGAGTTAAGAATGATTTAGATAAGTTGATGAAAATGCAACCTAAAACCATTAAATTTGTAGACAGGACTTTTAACTTCAATAAATATAGAACAATAGAGATTTTAGATTATATTGTTAAAACAAACAAGAATCATTGCAAGATTCACTTGGAACTGACAGCTGAAATAATAGATGAAGAATTACTGACATATTTCAACCAATTGCCTCAAGACATGTTCCAATTTGAAATTGGCGTTCAATCGGTGAATCCTAGAACTTTACAAGAGGTTGGAAGAGTGTCAAACTTCGAAAAGTTGGCAAGAGTAGTAAATAGAATGATGGAAGGGAATAATGCACATATTCACTTAGATTTAATTGCTGGGTTACCAGGAGAAAATTATGAGAGTTTTAAAGACTCATTTAACAAAGTTTATCACTTAGGCGCCCACAAATTGCAATTGGGGTTTTTGAAAGTTTTGAAAGGCACGACGATTCATAAGAAACACAAGGATTATCAAATCGAATTTATGGATCAAGCGCCTTATGAAGTGATTAAAACGCAAGACATGTCATTTGAAGAATTGCTTTCTTTAAAACGAATTGAGAAGCTAGTCACACGTTATTATGATGAGAGTCGGTTCTCGAATACGTTAAATTTAATTACGCAACACATGACACCATTTAATTTTTTTGAAAAGTTTTCAGACTATTGGCATGTCAATCATATAGATTTAGTCTCTCATAAGAGGAAAGACTTGTATGACTATCTTAATGATTTTATGATAAACCTAATAGGATTAAATGGAGAAGAGTCTTTGCTTGATGACTTTTTGCTGTCTGAACGCGATCATGAAATCCCAACTTTTTTGTATGCTAAAGATGAAAGGAGCTGGATCCCATACAAACACAAGCTCCTTAAAAACACACAATTTAAGGAGCAATACTTCAAAGAATATTTGGATGTGCCAAACAAGAAACTTGTTAATCATTTTAGGCTGATTGAGAAAGGCGGCAAAATGGTTGCTTATTTGTATGGTTCAAAAGATAATATTTTCGAAAGAAGTAAAAGAATAGACGTAACACATTTTTTTGAAGGAGAAGACAGATGGCAAACGATATAATGGATTTCATAAAAGATAAACATATAGATTCAATTTTGTTTTTGACCTTGAAAAAGGGAGCTATTTTGACAACAGGAGAGTTAAAACACGTATTAGAAGAATCCGTAGAAGTTCCCTTGCTTATAGAGGATTTCATGAAGGATATCCAACAAATTGATAAGGCGGATGTTTTGAAAGTTGGACATTTATTGAAAGGCATGGTTTTTTTGATTGGTCTAGATAGTGGTTTTAAATACAATCAGATTTATCAAAAAATCTTGAGTGCGCTTACAACCAATATAGAAGCCTATATCATTCAATTGATAAACAATCAATCAGAATTTGTGGAAATAGAAGTCGTTTTTTCAAAAGCTTTGGTTGCCCAAAATAGGAGTGCAAGAAACCTTTTTATTTTTGCAGACAGTCTTGAACGATTATCTGTTGATTACGCATCAAAAAATATGGGTGAAAAATCAAGGCTGCTATTTCAAAAGGCAATCGATCTTTATCATGAAAGTATTTCGATGGATAATCAGTTTTCTTTGCCTTATTACAAACTAGGCTTCTATTACAAAAATATTGGTAGATATATTACTTCAAAGGATTTTTGGGAGACATTCTTATCACTAGATCAGGACGAGATGAGAAAACAAGAGATACGAGAAGAGATGGAGAAATTGGAGAAATTGGTTGACTATGAAATAGGAAGTAACGCTATTTTAAAAGGTAGAAGTCGAGAGGGACTGGATAAATTGCTTCCACTTGTCAATTTGAATCCAAATTGGTGGAATTTACTGTTCTTAATTGGATTGGGATTTAGGCAGATTGAAGAATTTCAAATTGCGGCAGATTACTTTAGAAATGTGATCAAGCTTAAGCCTGACCAAAGTGGTGCAATGAATGAACTCGCACTATGTTACATGAGCCTATCAAGATTTGAAGACGCAATAACATACCTAGATGCAGCACTTGCACTTGATCAAAATAGCGAGATACTTTCAAACAGAGCGGTAGCCCATCATTATCTCGGGAATAAAGAAAAAGCACTAAAGGATATTGAACTCGCTTTGAAAATTAATCCAGATGACGAAGTTGCAAATATGATAAAAGAAGTGGTTGGTATATAATTTAGAATTTGTGGGGTTGAGATGAAAAAAACATGTGGGATACTTATTATTAGCGCGCTTATTATTGCCATTGTGTTTGCCATATTTTATAGGGGGAGTAGCATGTCTTCAAAGGGCGTGTTTGTGAATGGAATTCAAATTAGTGATGAAGCAGGGTATAGATATATTGATGACCAGCATTATGTATCGTTTGATCTTCTTGTTGGTAACGATCTGTTAGATGCCTATTATGATCAGCAAGACAAAACCATTTACATATATAAGAGCTATAATAGATTGACACTTGACTTGCCTTTAGAGAGTGACAGATTCATGGTTGAAGACCAAAAGGTATTTATCAGTACAGTATTTGTTGGAGAAAGCATGGAGGCTGGTTATACGATAGAAGTAGACAAAGAAAGCGTTTATATAGATAATAATTATTATCATGTTGTGGCTAATCGGTCATTTTGGGTATATGAAAGTCCATCTCAGTCGATAAGAAATAGGTTTGGGAAGATTTCCTCCGGAACGACTTTGAGAGGATATAGCTACGATAACGAATGGGTAGTATTGAAATATAATGATGGCATTGGTTATGCAAAGAAACAAAATGTTTCTATTAATAAAGTGGTAACGCCACCAGTAGAGCTTTTAAATCAGGAGAGCAAAAAAATTGTGATGGCATGGGATTTCTTCACAAGAAAACCCAATGCTTTTGTAACGCCGACACTGGTTGGTGGATTAAACGCTATCAGCCCAACTTGGCATGACTTAGAAGAGGATTTTGGTTATACAGACTGGTCGCTTGCCGAATATGTTGAGTATTATCAAAGACAAAACATTGAAGTATGGCCAGCATTCACCAATTCATTTGATCCAAGCTTGACTTCTAAGATGTTAAATGATCCGACATATAGATCAAACACAATCAAACAAATTATCAACATAGCCATACAAAACCAATATGATGGGATTAATTTAGACTATGAAAATATTTACTTGGAAGATAAAGAAGTATTCGCAGTTTTTGTGCGAGACTTATACATCGCATCAAGAAATGCAAATCTTTCAATGTCAGTAGATATCACCATTTTGTCACAAAGCCCTACTTGGTCTTTGTTTTATGATAGAAAAACGATAGGCAAATATTCTGATTATGTTATGTTAATGGCATACGATGAGAGAACACGACCTGAGCATGGTATAGGACCAATTGCTTCAATTCCTTGGGTTGAAAATGGTTTGAAAGGATTGGTTGAGTTAGTGCCAGCCAATAAAATTGTTTTGGGGATACCTTTTTACACTAGATTATGGGAAACCATTTATGAAAATGGCAGTGTTCGATATGATGTTACAGCATTGAGACTTCAAACGGCAATAAACTTTGTAAACAACCACGATTTCACCTTCGAATTTGATGCACAAGCAGGACAGAATTATGGAGAAGCAACTGACGGGAATATTTTATATCAGATTTGGATGGAGGATACGGTTTCTTTAGAAAACAGATTAGACTTAGTATACGACTTTGATCTTGCAGGAGTAGCAGTGTGGGCACTAGACTATGGGACTCCAGAGATGTGGGAGGTTATAGAAAAACGGTTTTGGGGTCAATAAATCAATGATGGTGAAGAAAGCATAAATAGAATCCCCTTAAAAAGATATTGACAAAGCAGTGAGGGTGATGTTAAACTATAAAAGCTGTCGAAAGATAGCGAAGCAGAACCTAGACAATAGAATAACACATAGCAAACGTAATTCTTTAGAGAAAAAAAGAAG
>CAZIKK010000014.1:50736-63015 GCA_964539975.1 uncultured Clostridia bacterium | reverse complement strand
CCCAACTCCGTTCATATCGTATATTCTGTTTATATAATATATGTACAGTATAGCTGCTCGCTTTGTTGTTGTCAATAGCAAAAAAAATTCTGCAATAGCAGAATTTTCATTTGATCTCGTTATGTTTTTAAAAAATGGCTCGTATCACAAACACGATGCCACCTATAATCAATAAAGGTATCACAATAGGCAACAAAGCCAATAATGGCCCTAAGATCGCGATAACAGGCACTAAGAATACTGGAAAAACCGCTAACATCAAAACGATCCCTAATATCCCAAAAATAATCCTTAAGAAAAACAAACCTATTTTCAAAGCTAGTCCAAAAAATAAGATCGCCACTAAAAATCCAATTATTTCAAACATTTTCTTCCTCCCTTCTCCATTCCCACATGCTTCTTTTATATGTATCATAACAAAGGATTCTTTAAGCAGCATTAGACAACTATTAAGATTTTATTAAGTCCGTTGACATCCTAGAAAAGACTGTATATACTTTGACTATCAAAGTAATTTAGGTGATTCTATGAATAAACGAGAAACACTGAACAAAGTTTTAGTAAAATTGTTCAATGACATTCTTAAAATTGAAGAAAAATACTTGTGCCGTCAAGCATTTACAGATCTGACCATGACAGAATTCCACATCATAGAGAATATCGGCAGTTCCCGAGAACGTACCATGTCTGAAACCGCTAAAGACTTGAAAGTAACTTCTGGTACATTGACAACAGGCATCGACAACCTAGTGAAAAAAGGCTATGTAAAACGCAAACGTTCTGTGGACGATAAGCGGCGGGTCGTCATTGCATTGACACCAAAAGGTGAGGAAGCTTATGCCTCACATGAGGCTTTTCATCAAGAAATGGTGGAACACACCTTGATGAATTTGTCTGACGAACAAGAAGAAGTATTGGTCCAGGCGTTGTTCAATGTGGATCAGTATTTCAAGGGAAAATACAAACTTTGAATATGAATGGAGGCTAATAATGGCTATACGATTAGTAACAGACAGTACTTGTGATTTGCCAGAAGCATTGGTGAAACAACTTGATGTAACCGTGGTTCCATTAAGGGTGACTTTTGGAGAGACAACTTATTTGGACGGCGTGGAATTGACCAAAGCAGCTTTTTATGAAAAATTAGCTGCTTCTGATACCCTTCCTTTTACTTCTCAGGTCAACCCCAACGAATTTGTTGAAGTGTTCGAAAAAATATTGGATGAGGGCGATGAGGTGTTAGGCGTTTTCATTGCCAATGAATTAAGTGGGACGTTCCAATCCGCAACCATTGCAAAAGACACCCTTAAATCTGATAAAATCCATCTTGTGGATTCAAGAGGAGTCAACGCCATGATGGGATTGTTGTTGATCGAGGCTTCCAAAATGATCCAATCAGGAAAGACCGTAGAATCTATTTTAGAAAGACTAGACCTTATGCGCCAAAATATGGAATCTGCTATTATGATCGACACATTGAAATACTTGGTGAAAGGTGGTCGATTGTCTAAAACACAAGGTGCAGCGGGAAGCTTGCTGAACCTGAAACCAATCATTGAAATAAGAAATGGGGTTGTAAACACCATTCATAAAGCACGAGGCAAGACCAAAGCAGTCAAATGGATCATGGATTGGATCAAAGATAACCAATTCGATCTAAGCAATAAAACCGTCTTTGTCATCAATTCCAATGACCCTGAGATGGGCTTGAAGATCAAAGAAACCCTATTGAGTCAATTTGCTGTAAAGGAAGTTGTGGATGCGCAAATTGGAAGTGTGGTTGGTACGCACTCAGGACCTGGATGCGGAGGCATCATGTTCTGCAATGTAGACTAATGAAGGCCAAAAGCCTCTTCTTAAAAGAAGAGGCTTTTATAGTTGGTTGATCAATTCTTGATGAATATGTTCCAAACGACTTTTCCACTGAGAGCCTGGCAGCTTAAATTCTAAAACGATCTGGTTGTGTCGGATTTGCCAGCCTTCGTGTCTCTGGATGATCTCTGAAAGCTTTTCCTTGACTCCTTTTCTTCGGTGTCGAAATACGATCACTCCTTGATCGTTCTCTTCTCTGTAAGCCAAGCCTATCGCATCTTGTCGTTGAATGGATAGATTGGTTCCCTCTTCGGTAGAAAAAGTTGGTTTGATATGAATGTTTTTGCATCCAAATTGATGTGCAATGCCTATGGCTTTGGCATGAATCACTTTTGCGCCATTTTCCGCATAGCATCGGGTAAAGTCATAATCTGCTAAAGGGATCAGTTTTGCCGATGGAATCAATTTGGGATCTGCTGTCATCATTCCCGGCACATCTGTATAAATAACCACCTTTCCCGCCGACAAAGCTCCCGCCAAAGCCACTGCGGTGGTATCGCTACCTCCTCGACCCAATGTGGTGATATCGCCCGAATCGCTAACTCCTTGTGACCCTGCCACTACCACGATTTTCCCTGCTTCCAAATGTTTTTTGATTCTATCTGTCTGTATGTGTTTTACAGAAGCATCAAAATGCAAGTCATCCGTGATTAACCCTGCTTGCCAGCCGTTTAGACTAATGGCTGGGTACCCTCTATCTATCAACAATGTGGTGATCATCGTAGCAGAAATCACTTCACCACAAGCATAGATCATGTCCAATTCTCTCAAGCTTGCCATTGCACCTTCTTTGTTCACCAATCCCAACAAAGTATCTGTCGCATAGGGGTCTCCTTGTCTTCCCGGAGCAGAAACCACCACCACCAAGTGTTGAGTTTCTTTTTTATGTTGTACAATCTTTTCATAAACGGTCTGTCTATCTTCCGGTGTTCTTAAAGAAGATCCTCCAAATTTTATTACCTGTACCGACATCTTTGCCTCCTCTTTCATCTTGTTATCTCATTAAAAAAACTTCCCCGAAAGAGAAGCCAAATAGTATTGGTTAACTTATCTTCCAGAATGAATCTGCAGGAATTAGCACCTTGCTTTCGCAGGTTGCTGAGACGTCTTAGGGCCTGTCCCTCAGTCTCTCTTGATAAGAAGTATTTAATTTTATTCTATTTTAATAGGTAAAAAAGCCTTTGTCAAGGGATAAAACGACGAAAAACCCCTTCACAATGCATAGAAAGAGTTTTTCATCTATATTTAATGGGGGGAAAGAGCTATTTTTTAAACAAGTAGCAAACTGCGAAAACCATGGCACTGATACCCATTCCTATGTATAGCGGGTCTACCGCGGTAAAACCCAGAACATTTAATAAGATGGTGATCGTTGGCGCTAGGATCATGGCGATCAACCCTGCCGATTTTGGTGTTTGATCCTTCCAGATCAATATGGCCAACAATGGCATAAACACCACCGTACCCCTCAATGTCATGGACAAGAAGGACCATTGCAGGATCAAAGAGTCCAAGTTGAATAACACCATCAAGGTGGTCAGTCCCAACACGACCAATACACTCATTCTTAAAGACAGCAATTCCTGCTTGTCGGTGGCTTCTTTGTGGATCAATGTTTTATAAATATCCCTACTAAACATGGTGCTAATCCCAAGAGTCAAGCCCGCCCCTGTGGCCACAACTGACACAATCAGTGTTCCAATCACAATCCCTCCTATAGCAGGGTTTAGGTGGTTGATCACAAACAAAGGCAATGCTTGTTTTGACATAATATCAGGATAATTGGCCCGCATAAATAACCCTACCAGTGTTGACAGAACTCCTATTGGTGGAATCAACAAAGCGGCTAGAAAAGCCCCTCTTCTTGATTCTCTCGAAGATCGTCCAGAAAAAATCGCCTGGAGGTAAGTCTGGGTTGAACACACTCCCACCACCAGTGAGAATCCTTGTGCCAAAGCGGTAAATGTTCCTTCGCTGAAAAGATTGAACCAAGGATCTCTAGGAAAAGTTGCTGTTACCCCACCTACTCCGCCAAATCCTCTCAATGCAACCCATGCGCTGAAAGACAAGGTGGCGTAAAGCAAAATGGTCTTCACCAGTCCAACTATGCTGGAGCCTAAAAAGCCTCCAAAGAAAATATATGAGATAATCAATAATACCGTTATGATCACTGCTGCTGTCTCTCCAATAAAAAACAAGGAAGTGAATATCGCAACAGCGGCCAATACTTGACCGGTTATATGAACAAATATGGCTAATGACGATATCACACTTGATGCCGTTCTTGCTTGTGCGCCATAATAAGTAATCATAAACTCTGGAACCGTGTATATGTCCGCATCTCTCAACGGCTTGGCTAAAAAAAGCCCAAGAAACAGACAGCCCAGACTGGCTCCCAAAGTAAACCACATCCCATTTGCCCCACTGACAAATGCCGCTTGGGCAGTTCCGATAGTAGAAGCGCCTCCCACTAAAGTGCCAATAATGCTTGCCGCCACTTTTGATGTAGAAAAACTCCTGCCTCCCAAAGAAAAGTCTTGGGAATTCTTGACTTTTTTACTGGCATGAATGCCTAAATAAGACACCACTACCAACGTGATGATGGTACTTATTAAATATGCTCCGTTTTCCAAGGGTCCCTCCAGCTCATTCTTAGTCTAATTCCTTTAATCTCTTCCATAGCGTTGTTCGACTGATCCCGAGGGCTTTAGCTAGCTGATTTTTGTCTTCATCCACCTCGTTGTTAATGGTTTCAATAATCTGCATTTCCATATCTCTCAAAGTCCCTCTTCTTAGTGTGATGAAATCCTCATCTAATGACAGTTCCTTTTTTTCCATCTTCTCATTTAAAAGAGCTTCCACCAAAGTCTTTGTAATACGATGCCCTTCACACAATAACACGCCTTTTTCAATGAAGTTTTCGAGTTCGCGAATATTGCCGGGCCAAGGATACTCCTCTATCTTCTTCAAGGCATCTTCATCGACCTCTATGATAGGCTTGTTATATTGGTTGCTTTTGATGGCTATGAATTCGTTGGCCAAAGCAGCAATGTCTACTTTTCTTTTTCTTAGGGGTGGTAACATGAGGTTAAGTATGTTGATACGAAAGTATAAATCTTCCCTGAATTTCTTTTCTTTTACTAAATGATATAAGTCTGTGTTCGTTGCAGCAATGACTCGGATATCTGTGTTGATGATTTGATCTCCACCAATCCGGAATACTTCTTTTTCTTGCAGTACTCTCAATAATCTTCCCTGAAGGCTCATAGGGATTTCGGATATTTCATCCAGAAAGATGGTTCCTTTATGGGCCAGTTCAAACACACCAATCTTTCCGCCTTTCTTGGCTCCTGTAAATGCACCCTCTTCATATCCAAACAACTCGCTTTCCAGTAAAGTGCCAGGCAAAGCAGCACAGTTGATGGCCACAAAAGGTTCGTTTCTTCTTTCGCTATAATTGTGAATGCTCTGAGCAAACAATTCTTTTCCTGTTCCCGTTTCCCCGTGTATTAGAATGGTTGAATCGGTTTCAGCAAATTTTTTAGCCTTGTTCACACTTTCCTGTATGGCTTGACTTGGTCCTTTGATATTTTCGAATCGGTATTTTGCGTAGAATCCTTTACTAAAAAGTTTGTGTCGCACTTTTCTTTCAAGGTTTTGCAATTGAGATACTGCTTTAAAAGTGATGACAAGTCCCATTTGTTCATTGTCCACCACAATGGCCACACGATTAAGAATGTATTGTCCTTCTTCAATTTTCAAGAGCATGTTATAGGCAACTTTACCATCTCCATACAAGGAATACAGGACAGTGTTGTGCTTGAAATCAAAGATGGACCGCCCCAAAACGTCTTCTCCTTTGACCCTCAACAGCTTCTCCGCATAAGGATTGAAAGTAGATATCTGGTTGTTTCCATCTAAAGCAATGATGCCTTCTTCAGAATAATCAATAATGGCTTTCAGGCGTTCTGCCCGTTCTTTTTCTCTTTTGCCCAAATCCACGATATTCTTGGCCGTATTCAGGGCTTCACGAATGGATTCATCTGTGCTCTTGATGATGATGGCTTTCTTAATGTTGTTGGTACTTAGATCCTCTATGCAACTTCCCATCCCCAATAAAACGATATCCTCATCTTTCGGGTGTTGTCCTACTTGACTCTCCAGTTCCTCTTTGTTTGTATAGGAAAAGATAGTCAAATCAATATTTAAATAGTTTTTCAACTTTTTCAGATTTTCAACACTTTTGTTCTTGTAGACCACCATGTACATTTTTGTGCTGTACACACTGGCTTGTTCAATGGCTGAAATCAAATCTCCCACACTGATTTCTATCTCAATAACTGGTACGTTTACCAGACTTTTAATTGCCGCCGCTGTCCCTCCTTGGCTGATAATGACATCATAATCATTTTCTACCTCTTTGGCATAATGCACCCCATTTTTCAAAATGCCCCCTTCGAACACGTCGATAGGCATCTTCAACTCCTCGGCAATGGCTTTGGCCTTCCGGGACAACTCCTTGTAGGTTGAAATCAATAAGATCCTGTAATCCAATCTCTTTACCGCCTTTCATTTGCTTATGCCATTATATCACAGCGATCCTTACCCTTCAAACCAAGGTAATTGGCATCAAGAGTAGATTTTGACAGTTTCTTCCTCTTTTAACACACGCAAAACACCTTGAGCCAGAGCTTCCATTTCAAATCCTCCAGGATACACTTTGATGGGTGCCAAAAAACCGGTTCTTTCTCTTATCCAACCAATAAACAGATCATCAAACGCCAATCCGCCTGTCAAAATGATGCAATCCACCTGACCTTTCAAAACCGTCGCTGCCGCCCCGATCTCTTTAGCCACTTGATAAGCCATCGCACCATAGATTGTCTCAGCTTCCTTATCACCCTCTTTAATCCTCCGGTTGATTTCTTGTCCGTCTTTGGTGCCAAGGTAAGCCACCAAACCGCCTCCACCTACTAGTTTTTTTCTTAGTTCTTTTATTGTGTACTTGCCTGAATAGCAAATCTCTATAAGGTCCCCAATGGGCAAGGTCCCTGTCCTTTCTGGCGAAAAAGGCCCATCTCCGTCTAGACAATTGTTTACATCAATGATGCGCCCTTTCCTGTGCATGCCAACGGAAATGCCACCTCCTAGATGGACAGTAATGAAATTCAAGTTTTCATATTTGTCTCCCATCTCAGAAGCCGCTTTTCTAGCAGCAGCTCGTTGGCTAAGAGGATGATCTTTCGATTTTCTTTTGATCTCTGGAAAACCAGATATTCTTGCATAATCCTCTAATTCATCCACAATGACAGGATCCACCACATAAGCGTTTAATCCAAGGTCTTTTGCGATTTCAAAGGCTAGTATGCCACCAAGATTTGAGGCATGTTGACCCATGACGCCTATCTGTAGATCTTTAAGCATAGGTTCGTTGACCAAGTACGTTCCCCCTTCGACAGGCTTCATGTTGCCACCTCTACCCACCACGGCATCTAATGTGGTAAGATCAATTTTCTGTTTTTCTATAAAGGCTTTCAAAACATCCAATCGATAGTGGAACTGATCGTAGATCAAATCAAAGGCTTCTATTTCTGTGTGGTCATGGCGTATCGTTTCTTCCATGACCGGCTTTTCGTCTTCAAATAGACTAATTTTTGTCGATGTTGATCCTGGGTTTATGACCAATATTTTATATTTCCGCAAAGCAATCCTCCTATTATGTGCGTTTCTGTTTTGAAGCCACCATGCCAAGCGCAATGGAGTTTAACTTTGCCCTGGCACTGCTGGCTCTAGATGTTAATATAATCGGCATTTTAGCGCCCATAATGATCCCCGCTTTTTCCGCTTTCCCGAAATATTCCATGGCCTTGTTCAAAATATTGGCCGATGATAGATCTGGCGGAATCAAAACATCTGCACACCCTGCCACAGGATTGTCTATTCCTTTTTGCATGGCGGCTTCTTTTGATATGGCATTGTCAAGGGCAAGAGGTCCTCTGACAATGCAATCAACAATCATTCCTTCTTGGTTCATTTGCGTCAGTTTTTCTGCGTCAATGGTTGCCGGTATTTTGGGATTCACTTTTTCCACCGGGCAGATCATGGCCACCTTCGGCATTTCCAAACCAATTACATGCGCCACTCTCACTGCATTCCGTATAATATAGACCTTTTCCTCAAGGGTTGGTTGAATGTTCATGGCTGAATCACTCAATACAAAGAAACGGTCGTAACCTGCTACCCGCAACACACCCACATGTGACAATAGGCCACCTTGAAACAGAGCATGTTGTTTGTCCAACACCGCTTTAAGTAAAACCGCGGTATCAAGTCGTCCTTTCATGATGACTTGGGCCGTTTGTTCGGATACCATGTGAGCAGCAGTATAAGCCGATTCTTCTGGAGAAGCGACGCCTACCACTTGTGCTTTTTCCAAGGGAAATTCTAATTTTTCAGCCAATGTTTGGATTTTAATCTTATCGCCTATAAGAATAGGCGTCACCATGTTTATTTCAACAGCCATTTTAAGAGCTTCCAACACTTTTTCGTCTTCTGCAGCTGCTACGGCGATTTTCATAGGTCCAAAATTACAGGCCAATTCTATTATTCTATCAAAATGATTGCTCATTATCTTCTAGCTCCTTGTGTCAGGATACGATCATCAGTTGGCTGTCCGATGGTGTCAGGATCTCGCACCCTGTTTCAGTGACTAAGATGTTCTCCTCAATGCCTAGACTTCCTACGCCTTCTTTGTAAAGATAGGGCTCGATGGCAAAGGTCATGCCAGGCTCTAACAGTCGATCAGTATGGATGTCCAACATGGGAAATTCATGAACTCCGACGCCAATGCTATGGCCGACCCAATTTTTATAGACGTTGATAGGGGCATAACGGCTTTTGTCCATAAAATCATCTACCACTTGACATACTTGATTGATGGGAACCCCCGGTTTCACTGCTTCTATACCGACATAGCAAGCTTCTCTCGCTACATTGAACATGTCTAGTTGTTCTTGGGTTGGTTTGCCAATAACTGCTTCACGTATAATATCTGAATAATAGCCTTTATAGACTGGCCCTCCATCTACCAAGATGATCTCGCCTTTCCCAATCGGTCTTTCTGAAGGTGGGCAATTGCTTTGTGAGTATCTGTCTTTACCTGCCCGAACACCAATAGTCAACGTTTTTTCTGCTCCTAATCTAAAATATTCCTGCAGGATCATTCGATAGAGTTCCAATTCTGTCATTCCTTCTGTAACGGATGACAACCCTTTTTCAATGGCCTTGATGTTAATGTCACAACACTTTCTTAGCTTTTCAATCTCCAAAGGAGACTTAACAGAACGTAGTGCCCACACAGCTGATGAAGCATCGGCGATCGTTGCCTCACTCAACTCTTGGAACAAGTCTTCTCTATCTATGTGATTCAAGTGCATTTTGTTCCCTAATCCTATCTCAAATCCGATGACACCTTTATCCAACTTCTTTTCTATTAACAAACTGACGATAGCTTTTGCATAAGTCGCGTATTCGCTATCTGCTCCATAAAATCGAATATCTTCCACACAAGAGGTGGCCTTTGCCGTCTCTCTACCTCCTTTTGAAGTGGTCAAAGACATGTCTCCGTCCTTGGTGATGACCAAAACCCCAGGTGTTGAAACCTTGCTGTCCCACACAATGCTATTGAATCCTGAGAAATAGAATGTATTTTCATCGCTGGTGAACACAACCGCGTCCAATCCTTGAGCGTCCATCTGTTTTACTAATTTGGTTAGTCGATGTTGGTATTCTTGAATAGGAAATGTCAACATGAGTGATTCTCTCATTTCTTCCTCCTTAATATAAATGGCATTCCACAAAATGCCCTTCTGAAATTTCTTTGTATTCCGGGTTCACTTCTTTGCAAATAGGCATACATCGATCGCACCTTGTATGGAATCGACACCCTTCTGGCAAATTAATCGGGCTAGGTACGTCTCCTTTTAATACCCCTTGCTCCTGTCTCTTTTCAGGATCTGCCACAGGTATGGATTTAAGCAACGCTTCTGTATACGGGTGCAAAGGATTTTCAAACAATCTCTTGGTATCTGTCAGTTCCACTATTCTTCCTAAGTACATGACGGCGATTCGGTCACAAATATGTTTGACCACCGCCAAGTCGTGAGAAATAAAAAGATAGGTCAGTTCAAATTTTCCTTGCAGTTCATCCATCATATTCAGTATCTGTGCCTGTATAGAAACATCCAACGCAGATACGGGTTCATCACAGATGATCAATTTTGGGTTCAAGGCCAAAGCTCTTGCCACGCCAACTCTCTGTCTTTGTCCACCACTGAACTCATGAGGGTATCTGCTGTAAAAATCTTCTCTGAGACCCACTTCTTCCATGAGCCGCACAACCGTTTCTTTGACGTTGACAGGTACTTTGTTGGCTTTTAAGGGTTCTCCAATTGTTTTTCCCACCGTTTGCCTCGGATCCAAAGAAGAGTAAGGGTCTTGAAAAATCATTTGGATATCTTTTCTGAATTTCTTAAACTGTCTTTTTGACATGGCTACAATATTCTCACCATTATACCGAACTTCCCCTTCTGTAGGGTTGAGTAGCTTCACTAGCAATTTACCTGTCGTGGATTTCCCACACCCAGATTCTCCAACAAGACCTAAAGTCTCTCCTTCATATATTGAAAAATTGACGCCATCCACTGCTTTGACGAATTTTTTCTTTTCTAATATGCCTTCGCTTTTCACCGGGAAGTACATTTTTAAATCTTCAACTTCCAACAATGGTTTTTGTTGTTTACTCATCATAACCCTCCCCTATGTGCTTCCAACATCTGACCTTCCTGCCATTTCCCACTTCGATGTAATCTGGTTCTTGTTCATGACAAATGCGTCTTGCTTCATCGCATCTTGTTGAAAATTTACATCCTTGAGGTAAATTAAGTGGACTTGGCACCGTACCTGTGATAATAGCCAGCTTGTCTAGTTCTTGGTCTATCTTGGGAATGGAATTCAACAATCCTGAAGTATAGGGGTGTAACGGGTCTTTGAATATGGAAACTACATCTCCGTATTCCACCGCTTTCCCACAGTACATAACCATGACATTCTCTGCCAATTGCGCCACAACACCTAAGTCATGGGTGATCAATATAATAGCTGTTTCTAATTGTTCCTTCAAATCCAGCATCAATTTCAAGATCTGAGATTGGATGGTGACATCCAAAGCAGTTGTCGGTTCATCCGCTATCAGTACTTTTGGATTACACGCAAGTGCAATAGCAATCATGATTCTTTGACGCATTCCACCACTCATTTGATGGGGGTATTCGTCTACTCTTTTTTCTGCGTTGGGAATCCCAACGAGATGGATCATTTCGATGGCTTTTTTTCGCGCAGCTGATTTTGACATGTTTTGATGAACCATCAATACTTCGCTAATCTGTTTTCCAATTGTGAAAACAGGGTTTAACGACGTCATGGGTTCTTGAAATATCATAGATATTTCATTTCCTCTTATTCTACGCATTTCTCTCTCATTCAATTTAAGCAAATCTCGACCTTCATAAAGAATTTCACCGCTAACAATTTTACCAGGTGGTGATTGAATGAGTCTTAATATAGACAGGGCGGTGACACTTTTGCCGGATCCCGATTCTCCAACGATCGCTAGGGTTTCTTTTTTTCTCAAAGGAAAATCTACCCCGTCCACTGCGGGAACCTGTCCTTCTTCTACTTTGAAATATGTCTTCAATCCCTTTATTTCCAATATTGTGTCTTTCATATCATCACCTTCTAACTGTTTTTAAGTTTTGGATCCAACGCATCTCTCAACCCGTCTCCCAATAGACTGAAACTCATTACCACCATGGTAATGGCAACACCTGGTGCCAGA
The DNA here is from genome assembly GCA_964539975.1 of uncultured Clostridia bacterium. GTDB lineage: Bacteria > Bacillota > Clostridia > Tissierellales > Dethiosulfatibacteraceae > 38-11. The sequence goes on along the minus strand of CAZIKK010000014.1, from coordinate 51,248 downwards.
GCTGCAATGGGTGTCGATCGCATCACTTCTCTTGCCTGACTCAGCATAGCTCCCCATTCGGGATGAGGAGGTTGAACGCCTAACCCTAAAAACGAAAGAGATGATGAAGTCAAAATAGCTGTCCCTAAATTCAATGTCGTATTGACGATCACTTGTGACATCGAATTTGGAATAACATGGAATAAAATAATAGCGATATCAGACACCCCAATAACCTGACACGCCTGTATGTATTCAAGTTCTCTAATGGAAATGACTGTCCCACGAACAATTCTGGCAATATAAGGGGTGGAGTAAAATGCGATGGCCATCATGGTGTTGAAGATACCATTCCCAAGAATGGCGACAATGGCAATGGCAAGCAATAAACCTGGAAACGCCAGCAATATATCAATGAATCGCATGATGATCGTGTCTACTCTTCCTCCATAATAGCCTGCTATCACACCAAAAAATAAACCTACGATTGTTCCCATCATGACACCTGAAAAACTGACCATCAAAGTAATCCG
>CAZIKK010000014.1:0-50636 GCA_964539975.1 uncultured Clostridia bacterium | reverse complement strand
ATGTCCACAATTAGATTGATAATAACAAATGTGGATGCAATCAATAGAACTGTTGCCTGAACAACTGGATAATCCCTGTTTTGAACGCCTTCGATCATAAGCCGACCTATTCCTGGTATGCCGAAAACAGCTTCTATCAATGCCGATCCTGCCAACAAACCTCCAAATCGCAACCCCAATATGGTGATGACCGGTATTAAGGCATTCTTCAACGCGTGAGAATACACGACCACTCTTTCAGATAACCCCTTAGATCTGGCCGTTCGAATAAAGTCATGGTTCAACACATCCAACATGGCGGAACGGGTCATTCTGGCGATTAAGCCAACAGACTGAGTTCCCAATGCAATGATGGGCAAGATATAGTGTCGAGAAGAGTGTATCCCTACGCTAGGAAACCACCCCAGGTTCAGTGAGAAGACCAATATTAATATGAGTGCCAAAAAGAATGAGGGCGTTGAAATTGAAAGCAATGACAAAACCATTAAGATGTTGTCCCATATCTTGTTCCGATTCACTGCGGAAATGATGCCAACCGAGACACCTAACAGTGCCGCTACAATTGTGCCTCCAATGGCCAATTTAAGTGTATATGGATATTTAGCAATGATTTCTTCAATGACAGGTGTCTTGGTGCGAATAGACGTTCCAAAATCACCTTGCAAGGCATTGCTTATGAATCTGTAGTACTGAATATGAAGCGGTTGATCCAGTCCCAGCTGTATTCTTGTTGCTTCGACTGCTTCCTGTGGCGCTCTTAATCCTAAAATGTTTAAGACAGGATCCCCCGGAATCAGATGCAGCATCATAAACACCAGAATAGATACCACAAATAAAACAGGAACCACATAAAGAAGTCTTTTAATGATATATTTTGTCATATGACCTACTCCTTCCTTAAGTACACATCTGACTCGGTATACTACCACTTCAGATAAGATAGGTGCCATAAAAGCATTGAAACAATGCTTTTATGGCGTCAATTCTTAAATCTTAATCAATGTAGATGTTTTCCCAAGTAAACATACCAACACCGTTGATCTCAACCCCTTTTACAAAGCTTGCACTTGCAGCTGTGTTATAAGTGTCATACAACCAAATAGCCGTTGGGTCTTCCAAATACAGAATTTCCTGAGCACGCTTGTAAAGCTCGTATCTCGCTTCTGCGTTTGTTTCGCTCATTCCTGCATAGATCAGTTCGTCCACTTCTTCATTTGAATAGAACCCGTAGTTTCTTTCATTGGTTCCAGTCAACGTGGTTGTGTACAATCCTCTGAATGCTCCATCTGCATCCATCATAGAAGTTCCTGCCCCCATGATAAACATTGGTTGATCAAAGACATCAGGGCCAACACCACTCCATAATGGCAAAATAACACTCCACTCAAGCACTTCAATCTCTGCATTGATGCCAATCAAAGATAATTGTGAAGACAATACTTCTGCCAATTCTACACCTTTCATGTATCTTGGTGTGGTGACAATTTTTGTGTCAAACCCGTCTGGGTAACCAGCTTGAGCCAACAAATCTTTCGCTTTGTCTAAGTCTTGGTAAATTTCTCCAAAGTTGTAATAACCCCATACGACCGGTGTGATCGGTCCTGTAGTAGGATAAGACAAGCCTGGGAATAGTCCTTCAACAATCTCGTCTCGATCGATGGCATGAACAATCGCTTGTCTAACAAGGGTGTTGCTAATAATCGGATCGTTGCATCCAAATCTGAATAATCTAGCACCAACACCTGGTGTCTTGATAACAGTGATGTTAGCATCTGCTTCCAATCGATCCAAGTCTTCCGCTGGGAATTGGTTGATCATATCCAACTCTCCATTTTCAAGAGCGATGACACGTGAAGCCGCTTCTGGAATATGTCTAACGATAATCTTTTCAAGTTTTGCATTTTCACCAAAGTAGTCTTCATATCTCTCTACTACCAACTCTTCGTCTTTTCTCCAAGAAACAATTTTGAATGGCCCTGTACCAACAGTAGATTCAACAAAGTCTCCTACTTGGTAACCATGCTCCGCAATAATGTCTCCGTCCATAATGGCCAAAGACCTGTTACACAATAACGCCATCATTGGTCCGTAAGGCTCATCCGTTGTGATAGAAACCGTGTATTTGTCATGAACATCCACACTTTCAAACATACGTGTGATTTCCTTTACGACCAATCTTGCTGCATCTGCATCATCTGCCATAAATCTTTCGTAAGTGGCTTTCACATCTTCCGCTGTCAATTCTTTACCGTTGTGGAACGTTACGCCTTCTTTCAATTTGAAGGTCCATGTTCTGCCATCTTCTGTGACTTCATAGGACTCCGCCAAGTCTTTGACGATGGTTCCATCGGCTTCAAATTTCAACAATGTGCTATACAGCATAGCCACAATCTGCTCAGAATGACTGTCGTTTTGAACATGTGGGTCCAATGAAGCCGCATCGGTACTCACGCCATACACCAAAGTGGTTTTCGCTGGTTCCGATGGATCTGATGGCGACGGTGTTTCATCACCAGGTTGCTCATCAGCTGGTGGTTGCGGCGCTGGTTCTGACGGCTGAGAGCAAGCTACCATGCTCATAATCATCGCCATTACAACCAACAAAACAATTACTTTTCTTTTCATTTTTTCCTCCCTAAATTTTGTTTTGTTTATACTTAAGCCTTTAATCGTTCAATTAAAGGTCTTTAAGTTTTTTTAGATTCAAATCTTCTTTTTTCACCCATTTACTTTTCTCACTATCCGCAATCCCAAAGGTCCACCCTCCTGGACGACACATAAAATTACGACATGTGTAGAATAGCACCCCTTCTCCTGGACTCCTTATTTCTTCCAGAACTTCAAAGGTTTCTGGGTCTATGACATCCGCCAAATGCTCATTTTTCCGAATAGGTCCACATTGACGATCCATGCCAATTTTCAGTTCTACATAGCCTGCGTTTTTGGGTGAAGTTCTCCAATAATCTCCAATAAACAAATATTCCTCACAATAGTCTGGTTCCCCATCTAACATGCCCAAAAATTTCAGCGTGCCAAACAGCCCATTCATATTATCTTCAATCCAGTCTTTTTCAATGGTTTCACCAAATCCCAACCCACCAATCTCAGGCACAATACCTGGGATACTGTGGTGTATCGCAGCACGACCCATAGAAGATCGATCCTTTTTGCTATGCACCCCTTCAAACAGCGTCATGGCATGTATCATTGGAAATTGATAAGCCAATGCCATGCCTTTGCTGATTTCTGAAAGTTTAGGATCTTCATAATCAGCGCCATAGCCAATATCCGCCATGGTACTTCCCCATGAACCGATATGGTAATCGATTAAAAAATCTGCTACCTTGAAAAACTCGGTTTCGATGGTACGGGTAATTTGATTGGTTAACCACATGAATTTCCCACCAAAGGACCGATTGGCATCCGGTTCATCTGAATTATCCATTACGCATCTCGTTCCACTGTTAAACGCTGATGTATTGGCCACTGGTATGGCCACAATATTGCCCTTTAATTCCTTCAAATCAAGTCTTTTCACCAATTCTCTTATGATCAGGGCGGAAAACCACTCTTCTCCATGCAACATAGAGAGTATCAATAAAGTAGGTCCATCATGCTGACCCGCCAGAACATGGGCTTTCATTCGAATGTCTACTCCCAAGTCTTTTGTCACTGGAACGGTGACCACCTTTTTTTCACCGGGTGAGACTTCTGTATCGTATACTTTTATTCTACCCATCTTCTACCTCTCCAATCGTTTGATATCCTGAAAAGCAGCCAAATAACCAAAAGCCGACCAATAAGTGTCGTTTTTCAATATTAGGTCAAATAATTCGAAGGTTTTTTTTCTGTCTCCATTAAAGTAATGGTACATAGCTACTCCGTATCCTTGAGTCGCCAATTCTAAATCTGCGAACTCTTTTCCTTCGTAATCTAGAATGTCATCTGGTTTAAATGCTCCTTTGTACATCAAGACGCGGTTTTTATAAACGTGATTCTCTCCAGCCTCTGTTTTGTCTGTGACCAGATCCAAAACCTGTCTAGCTTCCTGTTCTCTTCCTAAACGCATCAATGTCAACCACTTCCAATCCACTATGGCCACCAATTCTTCCTGATCTTGTCGTGTGATTTCTAGGCATCTGGTATAAGCGTTGTTGGCTCGCTCAAAATCACCGATCAAATAATAGGATAGTCCTAAATGGTACCAAGTATCCCAATTTGAAGGATCTATTCGCGATGACAATTCAAAGTCAAACGCCGCCTCTTCAAATCGATAAGTCGAAAGTAGTCGATGCCCTCTGTGTCTTAAGCTTAAAGCGTGGAATGGATTGTAACTAAGCCCCATGGAGTAAGCAGCTATTGCTTCTCTGAAATGCATTTGTTTAGCCAAAGCCAACCCTTTCTTCATCCATAGTTCCGTGTTGGTTTCATCTTCTGCCAATTGGGTTTCAATGGTTTTTACTTCCTCTGTGTAGGGCAACTTTGATTTTAAGCTATGCACTTGGGTTTCCTTTTCCGCTCTTTCCTGTGTGACTGTCAATCTCATTTTTTCTTCCTTAGCCATATAGCCTCCTTCATGTTTTATCGCCATACCGCCTTCATCACCCTCAAAAAATTGTTTCCGGTGAATTTGGCAATATCTTCGTCTGTATATCCTCTTTTTCTAAGCCCTTCTTCTACACGGTGCATCTCCCAACTACCTTTCACTCCCATGACATGTCTGACATCTGGATCTGTGCCCACGTATTGGTTGTAATCTGCCACCACTGGAGCATATAGAGTTGACTGCTCCTCAATGCCTGCTTTGTCATCATTGTTGTCCAAGGTGCTGTCTCCTCCAAACGCCACATGATCCACACCAGCCAAGTCCACCACATAATCCACATGATCCAGGAAATCGTCCAAAGTGGGTCTTTGTCTAGTTTCTTTTTTCCAACACAGGGGCCCCCAAGGCGACAAACCTATCACCCCACCGTTTTCCTTCAATCGTTTGATTTCTTCATCCGTCTTATTTCTCGGATTATCTGTCAACGCTTTAGCGCCTGCATGTGAAAAGACGATGGGTTTTTCGGTTGTTTCGAAAGTATCCATGGCCGTTTGATAGCTACAGTGGGACAAATCAATCAGAACACCCAATCGATTCAATTCTTTCACCAATTTTTTCCCATAATCTGTCAATCCATTGTCTTTGGTCTCTAAGCAGCCTGTCCCAATATAATTCATTTTGTTATAGGTTAGTTGACAAACTCTTAACCCCATTTCATAATAAATCCTTAGTTTGTCAAAGGAATTCTCGATTGGATGAGGATCCTGAAAGGAAAGGATAATGCCTTTTTGTTGCTTGTTTTTTGCCTCTTCCAAATCCTGGACACTTTTAATGACCGCTAATCTTTTGCTTGAGTCATCTGATAGGCCATAAATCTTACCAATTTCCAACAAGCATTCATGAAACCCTTCCATCTGACCCGGGATTGTAAGAAAAAAACCGTCCAATTCAGAAGCTAATACTTCTTTTGAAAGTCCATAAAAGCCCCCTTCTGTAAATGCACATCCGTCAATCACATATTTCTTAACCACGTGCAACCCTCCTTGTAGACATCGTGTATCCTTTATTAAATGCCTTTATATTCATCTCTTTAACCCGTTCAATCGAACCAAACTGATCTGACAACACTTGTTCCATAATGGTTTTATCCATCACCTGGGTCAAACCAATTATAATGCCTGCGGCGATGCTATTTGCGACACCTTCGTGCCCTATTTCTCTAGCTGCCTCTGTGATGGGAAACCCAATCTGTTCGCAATCAGAGGGGCTTTCCTTGTGAATAACAGAGTTGTCATATACCAAGAGGCTTTCCTCTTTCAGTGTTTCAACATATTTTTCATAGGCCACTTCTGCCATAACAATCACCAGATCCGGTGCAACCGCCTCGGTGTAATAAATGTTTCCTGTGCTGATGAGAATGCTTGACTTGGTAAATGTTCCTCTTGTTTCTACGCCATATTCACTGCTGGCCACTGCATTCAATCCAGCATATTCCACAGCGGCTTTCCCCAAGAGAGCTCCTCCCGTTACGACACCTTGTCCTCCTACACCACCAATGATCAGTTCCACATACTCTTTCATCACACACCTCTCTTTGCCAGTTCTTGCACTTTCTGATACCGTCTTGAATAGTCTTCTTGTTCTCTATCCACAAGATTGCCAATGACAAATTTGTTGACTTTTTCCTCATCTGTCAGTTTCATGCTTTGTTGAACCGATATCGTGTTTTCTTTTATCCAAGCCAGCGTCTCTACTGGTTGCGCCATCTGATTAGATCGCCCAAAATGAACGGGACACTGGGATATGGCTTCCACAAAGGAAAAGTTTTGTCTATCGAGCGCTTCTCCAATATATTTTTCCAATTGTCTGGCATGATAAGTGGTTGTTCTAGACACATAAGGTGCACCTGCCGCAACCACCAATTGACTCACATCAAAAGGCTTTTCCACATGTCCATACGCTGATGTCGTCGATAAAAAATGATCCGGTGTGGTTCCTGAGTATTGTCCTCCTGTCATTCCGTAAGTAAAGTTGTTGACCATAATGGTTGTAATATCAACGTTTCTTCTAGCAGCATGAATCAAGTGATTGCCACCAATAGTCGCGCCGTCTCCGTCTCCCACAAGTGCCACCACCGTCAATTCCGGATTGGCTAACTTGATGCCAGTGGCATAAGCCAATGCGCGCCCATGGGTGCCGTGAAAGGTGTGTGTGTCTATATAGTCATCCGCCTTGCCCCAGCATCCAATGCCTGTTACCACCACTATTTTCTTCTTATCTAGCTGACGCTCAGCAAAAGCCCTGAGGATAGCCTGAAGCACAATGCCATTTCCGCAGCCTCTGCACCAAAACAAAGGCAATTTGTCTTTGTTTAAATAGTGTTCGTAACTAGACATGTCGGGCCTCCCCTATGGCAGATAGTATTTCATCTGGATGAATGTTTTTCCCGTCTACTCGGTTAACTGCTACAATCTGTGTCTGCCACTGATTCAACTTCTTGACTTCAGATACCACCTGTCCCAAGTTGAGTTCTGGCACAATGATTTGTTTGGCTTGAGATAAAACCTCCTGGACTTCTTTTTCTGGAAATGGCCACAAAGTTACCAATTGCAACACCCCAATCTTCAAGCCTCTTTTTCTACCCGTTTCCATTGCAGCCAATGCCGATCTAGCTGTACAGCCATAACCAACAATCACGCACTCGGCATCTTCTAATCCATGCTTTTTGGTAATAACAATAGTTTCCTTATTTGTTTCAACCTTATCGGATAAATGACGTATGTAGTTTTCAGCCATTTGGGGATTATTGTTGGCATGCCCTTTGGCGTCGTGCATGGATCCTGTGACCCTCAACAAATAATCGCCACCATAATTTGCTAAAGGCGCTATGCCATTTTGATGGTCATATGGTTTGTATTCCGATAATGGTCCGGTTGGTTGTTTTCTATTAATAATTTTGATCTCTTCAGGCTCCATCACTTCCAACTTTTCCTTCAAATGACCAATGATTTCATCTCCAAGGAGCACAACAGGTATTCGAAAAGCTTCCGACAAATTAAATGCCTCGATTGTCAACTCATAACATTCCTGCACCGACGATGGGCACAACACGATGATGCCATGGTCTCCATGAGTCCCCCATCTGGCTTGCATCACATCCCCTTGAGCTGGTTTCGTAGCCATGCCAGTACTAGGACCTGAACGTTGGATGTTGACGATCACACAAGGGACTTCCCCCATTAGGCCCACACCCAAATTCTCTTGCATCAACGAAAATCCTGGTCCGCTAGTTGCTGTGAAAGCTTTCATTCCCGATAAAGAGGCGCCAATAATGGCAGCCATGCTGGATATTTCATCCTCCATTTGAACATAGATACCGTCACATGCAGGCAGCCTCAAAGAGGCAAGCTCTGCAATCTCCGAGGAAGGTGTAATGGGGTAGCCCGCATAAAATCTAGCCCCTCCATCTATCGCCCCCATGACAATCGCTTCATTTCCTTGAACAAAAGATATTTTTCCCATCACTCTTTAGCCTCCACCTTCAACGCAAAGTCAGGACAATGTATCACACATTGCTGACATCCGATGCATTGATTTTCAGCTTGTATGATTGTTTTTCCTACTGTCCCTTCCTCAAACACATTTTTGGGACAAACCCACTTGCACAACCAACATCCTTTGCAATAATCTTCTTCTAAAGACACTTTCCACATGGCTCCACCTCATTGAATAACATATAATTAGCAAAAATCATGCCATAAATTAATATCCATTAAATTTCATATCAATACCTAACTTCAGGGTTTATGCCCTCATTTGAATAAACCGATAATGTTTATATTTTTAACGTTATGTTTACTTTCTTAATACCTTCCCTTTTCTACAGCCAGTTAACTGAGAATCAGACACAGCTAGTCCGCCATTTACAAACACATGAGTGATTCCTTCGGAATAGCGTCGTGTCTCGATATAGTTTTCATTGGTTTTCAGTGCATTAAAATCCAACACTAAAACGTCAGCGTGATACCCTTCTTGAATCAGCCCTCTGTCTTTAAAACCAAGTATCGATGCTGGCAGTCCTGTTGTTTTCCGGATGGCTTCTTCTCGACGAGGACCTGCTAACTGGTTGATATATTTCGGAAACGCACAATAGGTATGAGGATGGGGCAAGATCTCTGGTATTTCTCCCTCAAGACCATAAAGACCCTTTTCGTCAAAGGCAAACGTGTCTGTGCAAACCGTTCCTTTTGGGTGTTCCAATAATCTTTTGACGCCTTCCATTCTTTTGCCTTCCTTCTGAACCATAACTCTGGTGTCTTCCAATAAAACTCTCAAAGCGCCTTCCACCGAATCGCATCCCATCGTATTTGAAATCTCACGGATTGAACAATTGACAAAATCCGATTCTTTAGATGAAATGATTTTTATTTTCAGATCCCACTCAGGATCTAGCTTGGGGTTGATGTTGTACCAATGACCTGCTCGTAAATGGTCCATGAGTTTTGTACGATAATCTCTGCATTTCAAGTTTTCATGAAAATTCTTCATCGAGCCTGATTGCTTTAACCAAGGCATTAGATAACCGGCAAGATAAGGCACATGAACAATCCCACCACTAGTCCCCGGAATAACGTCAAACGCGAAATCCACACCTTTTTCTACATAATCATCCAAGACAGCCAACGTTTCCTCAGCTGCCAACGTTTCTAGTCTTCCATTGGATGGGAAAATGTCAAAACCTGTGTCTAAGTGGGATAATTGCATTTTGACTCCTGATTTTAGGGCCAGCTCCAATGCTTCAACCACACCCTCCAGCTTATTTGCCTTTCGAGCGTATTGATTCCGAGTCCCTGTGCGACGCCAATGGATGCTAAAGCTTCCTTTTCTTTCCTTCACCTTTTTGAGTAAAGCCAACAACTCGTCTTCCTCTCCATAAGCGCTAGGCGGATAATCTCTTCCAAAAGAAATGCCCCATGCCCCACTTTCCATGGCCTCTTCTATATGTTTTTCCATTTGTCTCATTTCTTCAACTGTTGGAGGTCGGTTGCCGTTTTTCCCCATGACATCTGCACGAAGCTGGCTGTGTCCAAGAACCGGAATCATATTGACTCCAAGCCCCGTGGATTCCACTTTGTCCAAATATTGGCCAAAAGTTTGCCAATCAATCCAAACTCCCGTTTTGTCAAATACAACCTGTCTGACTTTTTCAACCGGTTGAATGGTTTCAGGATAATAAATAAAAGGGTCAATCTCATGCCACATGTCGTATTCCCAGTACTTTCTCATCCAATAATGATTTAATGGGGCATTGGAATCTCCGCAGGTGCCTCCATAAAAAGTTGTAATGCCTTGCATCAAGTAACTTTGGCAATCTGGAAACAGAAAAATTGATGTGTCTGCGTGGGAATGCATGTCAATAAAACCTGGTGTGATCCATTTTCCAGTGGCATCAATGACCTTTTTGGCGGAGACCTCTCCTAAATTCCCAATCTTTTTAATTCTTCCTTCCGCAATGGCCACATCTCCTTTAAAAGCATCTGTCCCTTTTCCATCTATGATCCATCCGTTTTTAATCAGATAATCTACCATTCTCTACATCCCTTCTTCTGCTAATACAGCCGCCAATCTATGAATCCCTTCTGTAATTTGCTTTTCGTTCATGGTTCCGTAGTTCAACCTAAAAGACTGAGTCGTATTGTCGCCTGGGAAAAAAGCATTGCCCGGCACAAAAGCTACTTTCTTTTCAAGAGCTTTTTCAAATAGACGATTTACATTCACGTTTTGAGGCAATGTCACCCAAATGAACATCCCACCTTTTGGCGAGGTCCAAGAAATGCCATCAGGAAAACAAGCTTCCATTTCCTTGAGCATTTGGTCTCGGCGTTGCTGGTACGCCTTCTTGATTTTAATTATATGTTGGTCCAGCGAATGTTTTTCCGCAAAAGCAACAATTTGCATCTGAGCCAAAGTGTTGGTGTGTAAATCAGCCCCTTGTTTGATCAAATTATAAGTTCCCAAAACCTCTTTGGGGGCCACAATCCATCCTACCCTTAGCCCTGGACATAAAACCTTTGAAAAACTGCCCAGAAAAATCACTTCGTCTTTTTGATCAAAACTTTTCACCGGCATAGCCCTTTCATCAAAACCAAGCTCCATATAAGCATTGTCTTCCACAATAGGCACGCCATAATCATTAGACAGCCTCACGAGGGTTTTTCTTCTAGATACCGATAGTGTCACTCCTGTTGGGTTTTGATAGTTAGGAATCGTGTAGATAAACTTAGCACCAGGATGTCCTTTTAATGCTTGCTCCAGACAATCCATACGCATGCCTTCATCGTCCATCTCTACAGGAACCATTTTGGGCGCATAGGCACCGAAGGCATTCAGCGCCCCTACATAACTTGGGTTCTCACATATCACCACGTCGTCTTTGTCTATAAGCATCTTCCCAGTCATTTCAAGTCCTTGTTGTGACCCAGAGGTGATCATGACATTGTCTGCTTCACAAGTCACTCCGTAACGTTTCATTCGCTCGACAATCAATTCCTTCAATTCTTGAATACCGTCGGTTCCACTATATTGCAACGATCGTCTGCCACACTTTTTGATCAGTGTTTCCGTCACCTCTGCCATTTCTTCTATGGGGAAGAGTTCCGGCGCAGGCATGCCTCCTGCAAAAGAAATAATCTCTGGATCTTGGACCAGTTTTGCCAATGCTCGAATTGGCGAGGGCTTAATATTTTCTTTTCTTTCAGCGTATCGGTACACTTTTTCCTCCTAAATCGATCTATTTAAGATCCAACATGGCTTTCTCCACAACCGCTATCACTTCCGGCAAGTCCATCCCCAATTCCTCAAGTTTCTCTTTAGACGGAATGCCGTTGTGAGTCCAACCTCTCCTCGCATAAACCGCATCTATTAATTGTTCGTACTGATCTGTACGATACGTTCTCATTCTCTGTACCTTTTCTTTGGTCTCATAATCTTTGGGGTCCAACCCAAGAAGTTCTTTCAATTGTTTGTCGTATCGCTCTTGTCGTGACAAATATTCTTCTTCCGTAACAGGCCCTACAGATCGATAAGGCACTTGGTCATGAGTCCGCAACCCTTTTCCCATTCGGATGTTAAAAACTCTCTGGAAATTGTAAACTCGTTCGGATTGACGAATCAATTCATCTTTGTCTATTTTCTTGCCCGTAACACCTTCAAATATCTCCACGTAATTCTGAACATGTCCCGGAACTTTCGCCGGTTCATCTGTTTGACTGTTGTCTGCCGGCGTGACATCATTCCAAGGCAGTTTGCATAAACCCATCAACCCAAACCAGGTTCTAAACATAGGGAAATAATGCAAGGCTTCTGCTTTATCTTCAAATGTTGGGATTTGATTGTTTACCATATCCATAAAAATCAGCCAAGCTTCATCATGTTGCGGACCTTTGTTGGTCAATCCATAGCCCCCCTGTTGAGCAAGGGATTCTTTCGACACATACTCAGAATACTCCAAACCTTTCTGTTCCATTCCGATATCGTTTAGGAAACTTTCATCCGCTCCATAGTTTTTAACAAACAACGCCTTCATTTTTTTTGTTCCCTGACCGGCGATTTTCCCAAATCCTTCTCCCTTGGAAATCTTATGAATCAACTCTAATGCAGCCAATCCATTGCCAAATTTTAGTTCCATCCCATCGGTCACCTTCTCGTCGATGATCCCGTTTTCGAAGCACTCCATAATGAACGCTGTCATGGTCCCAAAAGAGATGGTGTCTATTCCGTAGGTATCGCAATAAAAGTTCAACTCAATAATGATCTCTGGATCAAAAATACCACAATTGGCGCCTAATCCTGCTGCATTCTCGTATTCGGGTCCGTCCACTGTCACCACTTGTCCTCTGTATGGACCTGTCTTGATTTCGAATTGATCCACCGCCTTGGCACAAGCCATAGAACATCCATACCAACAGCCATCTGGGATGCCTTGGGTGAAGTATTTGTTTCGGAATACTTTTGTTGATATATTCTTCGCATCAGGGTGAGTTCCAAACTTAAAATTATGAACTGGCAATAGGTCATAATCTGCCATCACGTCTATGATGTTGCATGTTCCCACCATGCGCATTTCATTCTGTTCTTTGTCTAAACAAGCCATTTCCTTGTGAAGTCTCAATCCGGCTTTCTGAATTTTTCCAAGATCAGCTGGCTGATTCAAATCTCCAGTAATTCCACGATAACTAATCACGATCGCCTTGATTTTCTTGTCTCTAAATACCGTCCCAATGCCCCCTCTTCCAGCTTGTTTGAGTCTAGAGACATTTCTTCTCACATCATGAAAAGAGAAGTTTAAAATCCCAATCAAAGAATTTTCTGCTGCCGTGCCTGCAGATATAACAGAGATATGCTTTTTGTCTTCATCATCCAAACCGTACATTTCTGTTAATTGTTCCGTCAACACATGGGCGTCCACGGCTTCAAGGGGGGCTTCTTCAATCGTTACCACACCTTTGTTGCCATCAATAAATACAATCACATCATTTTCTGCTTTCCCTTGAATTTCTAATGCATCCCAACCCGAAAACTTGAGATAGGGGCCAAAATAGCCTCCGACATTGCTGTCAATGGGCATGTCCGTCAATGGTGATAAAGTGACCACCAAAGACTTCCCAGCTCCTGGATACTGGGTGATTCCTCCAATGGGTCCTGATGAAATGATGATCTCATTTTCAGGGCTATGCCATTTGGTTTCAGGTGTTACCGCATCCCATAGATATTTTAATCCAAACCCTTTCCCACCAATGAACTTATCCTTCATTTCCTCAGTGACGTCTTTTTCTTTGACCATATTCTTCGATAAATTGATGTAGAGAGTTTTTCCTGTGTACCCTCTGTGCAGGTTCTTTTTCTCATAATCGTACTGCATCAACAACTTATGTTTGTTTCGAATAGCTTCAATATTCATTTCATCCCTCCTTATACTCGCATTTCAATGGCTTCGGTTGGACAGACTGCCACACAGGCTCCACAGGAAATACACTTGTAGGGCACTAGTTCCCGTTCGTTATAAAACATAGCATTTTCTGGGCAGAATCCGACACACATCAAACAAGCCACACATTTGGATTCTTCAATTCTAACCACACCTTCTGAATCTCTATAAATCGCTTCTACCGGACAAACAGAAATACACTCCCCGCACTGGTTGCAGACGTAGATCTCATTTTGTTGTTGCTCTTCCTTTATCATGATCACTTTTTTATCCGTCCCGCTAAAGTTCTCTTCATTGCACGCTTGTTCGCATAAGCGACATGCGATGCACTTGCTGTTATCTTTTTCAATTTTTTTCATAAAGACCCTCCTAACAGTTATCCAATATAAGTAGAAAGCAATAATTGTGCCAATTAGCAAATCGCTGTTTTTCAATTCTTCACAAATGTTTCACAAGATTTGTGTCTATTTTCTAGACGAATGTGTTTATATATTAAACAAGATCAGGTTCATCAACTAGTCACCAGAATCTTTCTCTTGTGTTATAATAGTTTTAGCTCTATTGGAGGAAATCTATGGAAAATATAAATGATTGGTTATTGGAACAAGTCGAGTTGGTGAATGCATGTGTGGCTCGTTATCTTCCTTTGAAAGACAACACCCAAAACCAACTGTACAAAAGCATGCGTTATAGTCTTGAGGCAGGAGGAAAGCGCATTCGGCCTATATTAATGCTCACCACATTTAATCTTTTTAACCAAAAAAGCGATCGCCAAATCTTGCCGTTTGCTTGTGCCGTTGAGATGATTCATACCTATTCCTTGATTCACGATGATTTGCCAGCAATGGACAATGACGAATTAAGAAGAGGCAAGCCTACCAACCACATCGTTTTTGGCGAAGCCATGGCCATTCTTGCAGGAGACGCCCTATTGAATAAATCAGTAGAAGTGATTCTTGAAAACCGACATCGAATGGGCTTGTCAGAAGACACTCTGCTTTCTTGCCTATCTGCTTTGATGACCGCTTCAGGCACAGAAGGCATGATCGGCGGACAAGTAATGGATATGTTTGGTCGAATAGTGACGCAAACACAGCTGGCTCATATGCACCAACTAAAAACAGGTGCTCTTATTGAAGCTTCTTGCCATATTGGTGCTCTTGCTGGAGAAGCCAATCAAGATGAGTTGGATTCCATTATTTCTTATGCCAGAAATCTTGGTTTGGCTTTTCAAATCAAAGATGACATTCTGGACCACACTGAAACCACAGCCATGCTAGGAAAAACTGCAGGCAGCGACATCATCAATGAAAAAACAACCTACGTCTCACTTCTAGGGTTGGATGAAGCCAAAAAGTTGCTGAATTCTACCACTGATCAAGCCATTAAAAGCCTTGCGCCATTAGGCAACAAGGGAGAACGACTGAAATCTTTGGCAAAGTATCTGCTGACAAGAAAAAAATAGCAACCCTTGAGGTTGCTATTCTAAATATTTACTATTTATTAGATTAAACCAAAATATTTCATAGTCGTAATGCCAATAAAAATGGTGAATCCTGATAAGACGGTTGATAAAACAATGTTGTTTGCCGAAAAAACTTCGTCGCTATGCATCAATTTTGACATCACATAACCACTTGGTGGAGATGGCGCCGCAATGGCAATAAAAAGCACTGCCAAGTATTGATCCCTAAATCCCAATAGTATCCCTATGGTTGTACATCCCAATGGGTATAGAAATGACTTCAGAAACAAACAAACCAACTGTATCATTTTATCTTTCATTTGAATGCTAAAAACGAACATAGACCCAATGTTAATCAATGCCAATGGTGTCGTCAACCCTCTAATAGAAGCAAATGTGCTTTCAATCACCACCGGTATCCTAATTTCCATAAGAGAAAATACAATGCCAAAAAGTATGCTTAAAATCAAAGGGTTTTTAATGATATTTGCCGCTATCTTCTTATAATCAATTTCCTGAATATCTGGATTGTTGATGGTCAAAACAATCACTGAAATGACATTGACAATCGGAATCAAGAATACTGTTACCAAAGTCATCGGCAATATGACTTCTTCCCCAAACAAACTCATCAGTATAGGATATCCAATAATGACAAAGTTGCTTCTGAAAGCACCCTGAACAAAAGCGCCTCTAGTGCGTTTCTCTTTAATCAAAAAAACAGATACCAAGTGAGCAATTAAACCAAGACAAATAAGCATAATGCTTGTCACTGTGATAAAAAACCACACTTCTCCAGTGATGGAAACTCTCATATTAGCTCGAGCCGTCGTCGAAAACATGGTCACCGGCAAAGCCAAATTAAAAACCAATTTAGAACTAACATTCTCATATTGGTCTGTTATAATTGCTTTTTTCTTGAGGAAGTAACCCAATGCCACCAACAGAATCATTGGCATAAGTAAGTGATAACTAAGAATGATATAGTCCATGGTCTATCCTTTCGCAAAACATTGTCGTTCAACAAGGCTTTATAAAGCCTTGTTGAACGAATTTAAGGAGGATCGTCAATTTGAATGATTGTTATGAAGATTCTTCTGGCACCAAAGCTACTGCTCGACACCATCCTGCTGTTGCACCTTTGAACTTCATAGGCAAGGCTGAAACCAAGAACCCATGAGGCTTTGGAATGGTTTCTAGATAACCCAATTTTTCTATTTGAAGGTATTCTCTCTTTCGTCCGTGCATATGAGAGCCCCAAAGCTCATTTTTATCGCCTGTTTTTCTATAAGCTTCTACCATGGCTTTTACAGGTCGGTCCAACGTCCAGGCGTCTATTCCTATGCATCTGATTCCCTGATCCAACAACCAGTCCAATCCTTCTATTCCCAATCCTGATTGCATTTCCAAGTATTTTTCTGTCGTCGTGCCCCAATATTTGTCACAACCTGTATGGATTAAGACGATGTCTTTTGGATTCAGTACATAGTCAATTTTGTCCAATGCTTCTTTCATATCTTTGATGGTAATCTCAGAACCTGGTTCTTTGTGTCTCATGTCAAGAACCACTCCGGGACCAAAACACCAATCCAATGGCACTTGATCTACAGATTTAGCCGGATTTTCTTCACTACCAGGCCCATAGTGCAAGGGCGCGTCTATATGTGTTCCTGAATGGCCACTCCCAGAAATAATATCTGTGGCCAATGCCATGGCATCTGGAAAATCTTCAGCTTGTATCCCCGCGAGCTTCGCCAATCGATGGGCTCCTGTTTTGTGGTCAGAAAACTCCAACTTTGGAGGAAAAGGTTCGGTTGCTCCATTTTCGTGGGGAAGGCTAATATCAATTATTTTAAACATCTTTTCCTCCTATTTGCATTTCTCGACTATCTCAAGGAATTCGTCCGTGGTTAAGATTCTCTTGTTAAGTGTACCTGTTTCTTTGACTCGATTCAATATTTCTGCAATCCCTTCCTCAGAAACTTGAATATTCAGTTTGTCCAAATAGTACTCAACTGAGGCTTTTCCACTTTTCTTTCCTAAAACGATGTCACCTGTTCGTCCAAACAACTGAGGGTCCGTCGCAAACATGGCTAGAGGTTGCTTAAGTACCAAGTCAACACCAATACCTGATTCTCTCGTGTAATTTCTTTTTCCTGCTACCGGCTTGTTTGGAGCAAGCTTCACACCTGATATTTCTTCCACCATACGGCTCAGTTCTAACATTTTGTCTAGTTTATAGTCATTGTCTGTGCCCAAAAGCACTTTCATAGCAACCATCAGCTCTTCTAATGCCGCGTTTCCCGTTCTTTCTCCTAATCCATTAATGCAAGAATGGGCTACGGAAGCACCGGCTGATATGCCTGCGATTTCTGTTGCAACCGCCATGCCAAAATCATTATGCGTATGAATTTCCACAGGCAATCCATTGGTGAGTTTTTTCATTTTTCTTACCAAATAGTCAATCGTTTGAGGCAAAGCACAGCCCATAGTGTCCACAACACCCACAGAATCGGGTGGAGAATTTTCCATGATGCCTGTCATCAGATTTGTTAAGTCTTCTTCTCTTGCTCGTGTGGTATCATAAGGGAAATAGACCACATGCAAACCTTGGCTTTTCGCGTAATTGATGCAATCCATGCTTTTGTCCAAGACATTTTCCCAAGTCCATCCAAATTGATATTTCAGTTTTGGATACCCAATCGGCACTTCGATCACCACGCCATTGGCGCCTGTTTCCACTGCCATATCAATGTCTTTTCGCATGGCTCTGGCAAAGGTGAAAATCTTGGCATCCATATTTCTCTTTGTGATCCCTTTAATTGCCTCATAATCATCTTTTGAAACGGCGGGCATTCCGGCTTCAATCCGCTCAACACCCACTTCATTGAGCATTTCTGCAATCCTAATCTTATCATCTACTGAAAAAACAACGCCTGGCGTCTGTTCGCCATCTCTTAATGTGGCATCATGTATTTCTACTTTTTCCGGTTTGTTGATTTTGGCTAAGACCTCTTCTTTATCGTTATAGGGACTTGCCCACCATGCATTTTTTTTGTAATAATTTTCTTTTCTCATACTCGCCTTCCTTTCCTTATGTTGTTCGTATAATTTCTATTGGAGTTTCTCCACCATCCAATCACCTATCATTGGTCGATAAATGTATACGTAATTGTTGCATACGTGGTTGCCATCCTCAATGATAACCAAATTGGGTTCTACTGAAGATGATCGTTCAACTATGGGTTTGCTATGTTTCACATCTATGATTTTGTCTTCTGTGCCATGTACGATCATTAGCGGACATTTTAAATCGCTAATCACATCACTGAGATCTATCTCATCACGAAGCTCAAGCACTTCTTCGTAAGTTTTCACTCCTAAAACATGCGCAAAATCAGCATAAAATATGGGCCCCATAATCTCTATGTCACGGAAGTCAAATGGTCCTCCACAACCAAAAGCTGCTTTGATTGACGGACTGACAGATGCAGCTCTAGGTCCTAAATATCCACCAAAACTTATCCCACCAACTCCTATTTTATCATAACCAAGCTCATTCTCTATGTAAGCTACCACTGCTTGTATTGCATGGTCGAAAGCCTTCTTGCTATAAGGTATTTCATTTGCTGTTTCGCCTTGTCCCGGTCCATCTATTGTCAAAGTTGAAATTCCTCTTTCAAGAAAAACTTCATCAAATGTGGATAATTCTTCTTTTGTTGCATCTGCACCAGGAATCATAATGACGATTCTGCCATCATGTTTTTCACTTACTCTCAAATGAGCCGGTATTTGCCCCTCGTCAAAAGGGATGTATAACTTCTCTCCTGGATACGGCAAATACTTTAATGCCTTCTGAAATATATCCATACAGATTTTGTGCAATGTCTTTTTTAGCTCAGGTCTATCGAATAACATGAACTGTGCATAATGATAGTACATGGAAGCTCTTCTGTATGCACGTCCAGCAGTCAAAAAATGTCCTTTTTCCTCAGCTTTTTCAGCCAGTTCTAGATGTCTATCTCCATACTCTTTCCATAAGTGTGGCCAATCCTTCCAAGACGTCAGTCTTTTTCGAATCCTCAAAATATCATTAAAGTCAGCACCTCCTGAGATCATACGTGGTAACCAGTGATCAAAGACCTGATCCGACATATTTTCTGTGTGCGCTTCAAAAAGTTTTACAACATCTTTCATCTCAGTCTCCTTAAACATCCATCATCTTTTTCGTGTCTGATATTTTTGCATAAGCAAACTTCATATTCTCTATGCTTGCGTCATGTCTTTTTTTATTCCAGCTAGAAACACCATCTTCTACAACGATTACATCGAAATCACGAATAAATGCCTCTCTCACTGTGCTTTCAACACAGACTTCTGTCACTATACCAGTCACGACTACATTTTTTATCCCCCAAGATCTTAACATATGCTCTAAATCTGTTTGGTAAAAAGCACTGAATCTTCTTTTTGAGATAACATAATCTTTCTCGCCTGGCTTTAACTCATCAATGATGTCAGCTCCCCATGTCCCTTTTATCAAGACCGAATGATGGTCCCTTTTTTGTTCTTCTTCAGGTGTTTGCCCTTCCATAAAAATGTCAGGAATCAAATTATGTACCCTAGTGTATGAATCACATCCATCAGGCGCATAACCTGTTTGTGTATAGATGGTGCGCCACCCTTTTTGATCAGCCGCTTCTTTAAGTTTTGCAATTCTTCCAATAAGATCTTTGAACTGACTTACTGGCCAATTCTTTTTTTGTGCAAAGTACCCTTCTTCACTTAAAAAATCATTTTGCATATCTATAATGAGCAAACATGTTTCATTATTCTTTATATTCATAGTGCTTCTCCTTTCATTCCTACCTAAACTTTAACCTGTTCTTGTTTGTTTAAAATACTTCTATTCAAGAAATATACGCCTATTGACACAGCTACTGCAATAATATCTGATTCGTATCCTGGCAACATAAAGAGTATGCCTGCCACAACTAACAGTCCTCTTAAAAATGGGTTCCTCAAAATCCTAAATAAATAACCCTGTATTCCACATACATACAAATATATTCCTATCAATGCAGTTGGCAATATTGCCAGCACTCGTAAGATTCCTTCTTGTCCCAACAATTGTGGATAGTTGATGAACAAAAATGGTACCAGAAAAGCAACCGAAGCAAGAATGAATCCTTGATACCCACTTTTCCATGGTTCTGACTCAGCAATTCCAGAAGCAGCATATGTGGCCAGTGCAACTGGTGGTGTGATAGAAGAAAAAGCCGCAAAATAAAACACGAACAGATGAGCTGCTATTGGCAAGAATCCCATGCTTATCAATGTGGGTGCCGCCAATGTAGCGACTATTAAATAGGACGCAACCGCAGGCATTCCCATGCCAATAACGATACATAGTATCGCTGTAATCAATAAAGCTACCATTGGCATATCAACAAAAATCTTCAATAATGCCGAGAAAGAAAAACCAAAGCCAGTCAAAGCGATAATCCCAACAATAATACCTGCCGCAGCTGTTGCTGCGCCTAGTGTCACTGCTTTTCTCATCCCCTCAGAAATACCTTCTACAATGCTTTTGAAGCTCATTCGAGTATAGGGCCTCACAAAAGCAATAAGAGGTGTCGCGATGATGGTAACTATTGCGCTTCTAAATACAGAGTATCCCATCATAACTGTGACAATAAACATTACGAGGGGCAACGCTGTGTGGGCATACTTTTTCATTCTTTGAAGAGAATCGTCTTTTTCTTTGGAAACATTCTTAACATGTCCATTTCTTAAAGAAAACAAATCTATGGCAATGTAAAGCGACAAATAGTATAAAATTGCCGGTACTAAGGCCGCTGCAATAATATAGGAATAAGATACGCCTAACACTTCTGCCATGATAAATGCTCCCGCTCCCATAATTGGCGGCATAATCAAACCACCTGTAGAGGCAGTCGCTTCAACCGCTGCTGCAAAAGAACCTGGAAATCCCGACTTCTTCATCATTGGGATTGTGAATGCCCCTGTTACCATAACATTCGCAATAGGTGTCCCTGAAATGCTACCAAAAAGAGCACTCGCCACTACTGAAGATTTAGCAGCTCCTCCTCTGGTTCTTCTAGCAATAAAATCTGCTACCGCCATGAATAAATTGTCCGTACCACTTCTATTGATGAATTCCGACATAATCATGAAAAGTACCAAATACCGCGTTGAAACATCAACGGGAACGCCAAATATCCCATTTCCATTCGTGTATAAGAAATTGATTGTTCTGCTAAAACTATATCCTCTGTGAGCAAGTATGTCAGGTAAATAATTCCCAAAAAGCGCGTACAGAATGAATACTCCTGCCACGATGGGAAGTGCTAATCCCAACACTCTACTTGATATAATCAATATTGCGATAACCAACATTGTTCCTGATAGTACAATTGCATTCGTAGTAAATCCAGCACTCTTTACAATCGTTTCATAATTGATGATAAAGTATCCCAGCGAGAAAAGCACGAATCCCAACAAAATCATGTTGATTCCAATTCTAATCCACTTGAATCTTCCATCGCAGTTTTTTTGGAAATCTTGCAAAATTCCCAACCCTAATATGATACCCACATGTAAAGGACGCATTTGTAAAGGTGGAATGGTTCCAGTTGCACTGTTGTACAAATGAATCAAACCGCCGATTAAGGCCACGATGAAAATTAATTTTGTCAAATAATCTTTCTTCATTTTTTCACATCCTTTGTAAATACGTTCTCCATGTCACTGGAGAACGTATTATATTGTGCTTATTCTATGTTGCCAATCTCTCTAAAGTATCTTTCCGCACCTTCATGTAATTTGATAGAAGTGTTATGCGCTACTTCTACAGATATACTTGCAGCAGATGCATGGTAGGTTCTCAATTGATCCAAATTTTCATAAATCGCTTTTGTCATTTCATACACTACATCTGGATCCATTCCAGTTCTAACGTTTAACAGTATTCTTTGAACGGGTGTGTTAATCGCTTCATCCATTCCTGTATAAGTTCCTGCTGCAATTGTCTCAACTACCCAGAATGGACTGTCATTTGCCAACTTCTCTTTCAAGTCATCATTGACATTGATCAATAAGACGTCTCTATTGGCAGCTAAGCTAGTTATTGAAGGTGCTGGTAACCCTGCATACACAACTGCCGCATCGATTAATCCATCCGCTATTTGGTCCATCGCTTGATCATAAGGTAGGTAGATTAAGTCAAACTCAGACTCTTCCCAACCACCAGACGAGATCAATTGTTTGAATCCAACCTCAGCGCCACCTCCTGGCTCACCAATTGCAACTCTTTTCCCCACAAGATCTTCAAATTCTGTTAATCCTGAACTCTTTGCCACTGCAATCTGAAGGACAGATGCATGCATAGCTCCCATTGATTCCAACTCTAAATTTTCTTCACTGAACATTCCAGATTTGTTATTTGCGTGATAGGCTTGATCTGACGCTGTTAAACCAAAATCAATCTCTCCAGAACCTATCAATCTTGTGTTCTCTATTCCTCCTGCCGTTACCTG
Organism: uncultured Clostridia bacterium; assembly: GCA_964539975.1. Lineage (GTDB taxonomy): Bacteria > Bacillota > Clostridia > Tissierellales > Dethiosulfatibacteraceae > 38-11. The sequence goes on along the minus strand of CAZIKK010000014.1, from coordinate 28,080 downwards.
AACATTCACAGATACATTGTCAACATTTTCATTTACTATGGCTGCCATTCCCCCTGCTAGTGGATAAAAAGCACCACCAATCGGTCCAGAACCAATTACTAATCTTAGCGTTCCACCGCTTGGCGCAGGCGTTTCATCTCCGCCTGGTTGGGGAGCCGGATCATTGTTGCCACACCCGGCCATCACAAACACCATTAACCCAATTAACATCATTACAAGCGCTCTTTTCATTCTCTTTGACTTAAACATAAAATTTCCTCCCTTAATTTATAATACTTTTTATGTAATAGATTGTTACAATGATCGTCCAATTACTTAAGCGACAATGCACCCTCAGGGCATTGTTTGACACATCGTGGATCACCTCCACACAAGTCGCATTTGATTGGATACTCTGTAACTGCATCTATGAACATCATATCGAACGGGCACGCATCCACACACATATAACATTGGACGCATTTATCCTCAAGAACCGTCACGATTTTATCTTCGTCTATGGCCATCGCATCCACTTTACATGCTTCATAACATTTTGGTATTCTGCAATGCTTGCAAGTTTCCGCAGCATTTGGCAATGTTTCACTTGAAGTTACTCGAATTCTTGATCTATAAATATTGACCGCTCTATTGTGGAAAGCGCTACAGGTTTGCTCACAAATCCGACATCCTGTGCATTTTTTATTATCAACAACTATCCTCATTTAGAATACCTCCAATCGCTTCAATGTTTCTTCAGTTGGGATGCCTTCGTTGTTCCATCCTCTTAGCTCGTAGTATTCCTCTAACATGTCGTTGAAGATATCTTTCCCAATAGATATACCCTTGGATGGACCAGAAGGTATCTTTTCATTAAAGCACCGGTCTGGCAATGTATCGTCTTTTTTACTCAACCCTTCTTGACAATTAAAGTATCTTATGAGTGTCTCTTGTCGATCTGCCACTTCTAAAAGATCTTCCGCTGTTATGTTGACGCCTACCAATGCCTCATAATAGTCGCATAGATCTTGCAATGACAGCTTGGCATGTTTAATCTGAAAATCACAGAACAATAGTGTGTGGTAGATTGACGTTTCATCCCATACCTTTTTAACAAGTTTGGCTTTCCCCTCTGGATTATAGGGTGTTCCAGCAATCACTTCATTGGACACAGGCCAACACCGTCTATGACAGGCTCCCCTTGGTGACACAGCATAAGCTAATGCACCTCCAAAAGATGCTCTTGGTTCATAGGCTGGGATTTCTAATCCCTTTACTTGCATTGCGAACTTTTCAGAACCTTTCCCTATCTTTTGAGCAGCTCTTTTGGACCCCATGCTCAACAATGCTCCAAATCCTTCTTTTTTTGCAATCATTTCAATCAATTTGTGTGTCACTTCAATGTCACCAAATTTGATTTCCAGTCCACCTGTATCTTCTTGATCAATCAGTCCTTTTTCATAACACTCCATGGCAAATCCAATGGTAACTGCTGTTGAAATGGTATCAAGCCCTAATCGATCGCACATTTCATTAGCTTTTACAATTGCTCCAATGTCCTCAATCAAAAGGTTTGAGCCAAACAAGGCCAATGTTTCATATTCTGGTCCTTCAAAGACAAGTCCTTTATGAGGCCCTTCTGTTACTTTGGTTACCTTGCTGCACGCTTCGATACATCCAATACAGCTCTTGTCTTTGACTTTTATCCGGTCTACCCCAAGGTGTCCAAAAAGCTCTTCAGCATTTTCATAATGCCCTGTTGTGAAATTCTTTGTCGGCAACATCCCTATTGCATTTGTCATGCTCAATGTGTAAGGAGATCCATACTTTCTTCTGGTCTTGCCAATTGGATTATTGGCCATCTTTTCTCGGTGTTGTCGTTGCAGAGTAAAAACCTTTTCCACATCAGAACAGGTAATGTCATGCTGGGTTCCTTTGACCACCACAGCTTTTAGGTTCTTGGATCCAAATATGGTTCCCCCTCCACCTCTTGCTGCTTGTCTATAAAAATCAGAGTTCAATCCAGCCATTAATACCTGATTCTCTCCAGCAGGTCCAATGACCATCGCGCTAAAAAGATCACTTAGCTTTTCCCTTAACTTACGCTCCGCTTCAAACGTATCGGTTCCCCACAGACTTTCATCTTCAATAATTTCTACTTTCTGATTGTCTATTTTTAAATAACTTGGGCGATCACACTTTCCTTTGATCACCAACGCATCATAACCTGCTCCTTTTAAGCTATAGGCTATATTGCCACTCGAGTAGGATTCTAAAAATCCTTCATTTACTGGTGATTTTGTAATCAAAACAAACTTGCTTCCCCCAGGAACTAAACTTCCGGTTATAGGCCCTGACGCGATAACTACATGGTTTTCCGGTGAGAATGGCTGAGTATTGGGTGGTTGGGCATCAAAGAATAATTTCGCTCCCAAACCTCTCCCACCGAGATATTTTTTTAGAATATCCTGACTGATTTCTTCAACTTTACTCTCTTTCGTTGTCAGATCTACAATCAATTTTTTCCCTGTATAACTTTTCATAATCAACCTTCCTTCTCCAATAATCCCGAAGCATTTTTAAATAATATTTTTGTTTTTTCCTCTTGAGTCACTTCTAATTTATCAATACGTTCCAACTGATCATATTCTGCCATGTCATAAGGGCAATCTGTGCCCAACATAACTTTATTGGCACCAAACTCTTCTACAAGAAACTTTAATGCACTTTGTGAATGGGTTAATCCGTCAAAATACAGATTCTTCTTCGCGTAGTATTCCGGTCCCTTCTTCACTTCTAGCTTGGCTTCTGATCTAACACCATAGCCATGCTCCATGCGTCCAAGTTGATAGGGTAGAAATCCTCCTCCGTGAACCAAGGCAATCTTCAGGTTTGGAGCCTTGTCGAATAATCCTGAGAAAATTATATTTGCAACCGCCTCCGTTGTCTGAGTAGGGTTTCCAACCAAATTGCTTAAATGATAATTCTTTGTTTGAGGATTGTCGTTTTTGATCAGAGGGTGTAAAAATATCAGAACATTCAATGCTTCAGCTGCTTTGAAAAACTCAACGAATTTTTGATCCGAAAGACTCATGCCATTTACGGATGTCCCTATCTGTATTGATCGAAAGCCCAAATCAACTTTTATTCGCTCCAACTCTTGGACAGATGCTTTTACATCTTGTAAAGGGACGCTGCCCACTCCGATAAATTGCTCTGGATATTTTTTCTCAATTTGTGCCAAATTATCATTAAAGGATCTATTGACGGTTTGCGCCGTTGCCACAGGTAGATGATAAAAAAAGAAGCGGGGTGTGATGGATATGGCTTGTTTGTCAATCCCTCTCATTTTCATCAATTCCATTCTATTCTCTATGGATATGAAATCATCTGTGTAGGGATGTTTGCTGCCATCTTCAAATTGGATGATCTTTTTATCACTTGGCATTTCCAGTATCTTAATATTTTTGAGTGTGCCATCCATCACCATCCTCTCGAATGCGTCTGGAATGATGTGTGCATGACTGTCAATGTTCTTTTGTTTTCCCATTTCAACCTCCCACCGTTAGTACCAGTATCGTAAGAACGTCGCCGCTTTTTGCCATGGTATGCCATCCTTTATCAAGAAAAATATTGCTTCCATTTTTTAACAATACATATTCTTCTCGTATGCCTGAAGATGTAGAGACAATCTCAAACACATTTTCTCCCGTCGTCTCATGCACTATTTCCAGTATCTCCTTGGCCGTTGCTTGCGGTTTTTCTATTTCAATTTTTGACGGTAACTTATCTGAAACACCAAACTGTCTGAACAAAATAGCCATTATTTCACCTTATCGTTCCTCTTTTTGTTGTATCAACCGATCTTCCAATTGCTTGCTGGCATTCATACGATGTTGCCTAACCAACTTCTCCACTTTATCTTGCCATCCATTTTTCATTGCATCTACGATTTCTCTATGTTCCTCGATGGACCCTTTCATTCTTTCAGGGCTGATGGCAAAGACAGCTCTTGTCCATTTTCCGCCATCCCAGACACTAATAATCATGTCATACAACATGGGAAACGGCGGTATCTGATAAATAAAACGATGAAACTCCAAGTTTTTCGTGTTGAAAGTTTCGCTGTCATTGTTTTCCATTGCTTCAGTCATGTCATCTAGCAAATGGTACAACTTTTCCAGTTGTTCCTGATTCATATACTCTACCGCCAATCTAGCAGCATATCCCTCTAACCCAGCACGAACCGTTCCTATTTGTCTTAGCTTGTCCAAGTTAAAGGTTGCAACCTTGGCTGTTTTATGAGGCTCGATCTCAACCAACCCTTCTGTTTCAAGAGCCTTTAAAGCCTCTCTTACTGGGATGGAAGATACGTTTAGCTCTTTTGAGATTCTGCTAATGGTTAAATCAGAGCCTGGTTCCAATTTATTCGACAAAATCTCTTCTTTGAGTAGCTTAAATACATAGTCTGATTTGGTTGTAAAAGTTGTATTTCTGTTCAAAGGTGTTATCCCCCTTTATCTGCAATCTTAATTATATACAATATATCATATATCATATCTAATGTAAACGTTTTTCTATCCAACAATAAAAACCGTTAAAGCCACAGGTTGATTGTCCATCCTGTGGCTTTAACGGCATTCAATTTTTGATACCTATTGTATTATTATGAATCTATCTGTTCTATTAGCCTATCTTCCAAGTGTTTGCTCGCACTCATCCTGTGTTGTCTTACCAGTCTTTCGACTTTGTCCTGATCCCCTTCTTCCATCGCTTTGATGATTTCTTTGTGTTCTTTTATAGATGCCTTCATTCTTTCTGGACTAATGGCGAATATGGCTCTGGTCCATTTTCCACCATCCCATACGTTTATGATCATGTCATACAGCATAGGAAATGGCGGGATTTGATAGATGTAACGATGAAACTCCATGTTTGTGATATTAAAGGTTTCACTGTCATTGTTTTTTCTTGCCCTTTCCATATCATCAAGAAGAGAATACAGCTCGTCTATATGTGTCTGATCAGTATACTCCACTGCCAGTCTAGCGGCGTAGCTCTCTAACCCAGCTCGTACCGTGCCTATCTGTCTCAATTTGTCTAAATTAAATGTAGCTACTTTGGCAGTTTTATGAGGCTCAATTTCCACTAGCCCCTCCGTCTCAAGGGCTTTTAAAGCTTCTCTTACAGGAATTGAGGATACATTCAGTTCTCTTGAGATTCTGCTGATGGTCAAATCAGAACCTGGTTCCAACCTATTGGATAAAATCTCTTCTTTTAAAAATCTAAAAACATATTCTGATTTGGTTGTAAACACCGTGCCCGGATCTTTCATTGAGTCCCCCTTGATCCCAAAATTACTACAATGACTATTGATCATTCATTTACTCTAATCTTCCAACTTCTCATTATGCGCTTTAATTTTTTGAAAGGTTTTTTCACTGATAATATGCTCTATTTTGCAAGCGTCATCCGTTGCGGTTTCTTTATCAACACCAAGTGACACAAAAAAATCCGACAATAGTTGATGCCTTTCATAAATGCGCTCTGCACGTTTCTTTCCCTTTTCTGTAAAGGAAATCAAACCATGCTTGTCCACTGTTGCATAGCCGTTTTCACGCAGTTGTTTCATTGCTTTGCTCACACTGGCTTTTGTATAATTCAATTCATTGGCAATATCAATGGATCTGACCTCTCCATTGCGTTTCATCAATATTAAGATGGTTTCCAAATAGTTTTCGCCAGATTCATGTAAATTCATTCATTCTCACCTTCTACTTCTATATATTACCAGAACCTGTAACCCCCTTCAAGCTAATATTGAGCAGTTTTGAACTGATTACAATTTGTAAAATTCACATCTGTTGCCCCAAAATTAGATGTGATAACACGATCATCCTTCTAGATTATGTCTTTATTGTTTCTCAGTTGTTCGATGCCTTTCTGATCATAACCAATACTTGACAGTATTTCTTTAGTATGTTCTCCTAGTTTAGGTCCTTTATCATATCTTGGCAATCCTGCATTTTTAAACATAATCGGCGTTCTTACCATGGCTTTTTGTCCTGTAGGGTAGTCCATCTTATAAAGCATATCATTTTCCCATGCTTGTTCATCTTCAAGAATTTCTTCCCATGTTTGGCATATCTCAAAGCAAAGATCTGCATCTTCAAAGGCTTTAACCCAAACTTCAAGTGGTTTGCTTTTTATGCTATCATAAATGATCCCATTGAATGTTTCAGCATTTTTTGATACGCCACTTAAGGTATTGAATCTTTCGTCATTCATAAGCTCTGGCTTTTCTATGACTTCCAAAAATTTAGCTATGTATTTATTGTATTCCGGTATAGCAAGTTGAATCCATCTTTCATCCGAGGTAAGGTAGGTTGTTAGCAAAGGATTTGGCTTGCTCGTTCTGCTTATAGGATAACTGTTTCCGTATTGGGCCGATTGAATCATAATACCCATTCCATAAACAGCAGCATGATAAAGACTCACTGTAACCATCTCTCCAATTCCTGTGTTTTTAGCCTTTATATATGCCGCCAGTATGCCAGATAGAAGACACATCCCTGCAGAGTGATCACCCATCCCTGGTGCGGCGTTAACAGGGGAAGATCCTTTTTCATATAAAGTACCTGACCATCCGCCTCTTGCCGTATAAGCAGTAAAATCAAACCCTGGTTTATCCTTTAATGGCCCTTTAGCTCCGTATCCTAGTACTTGCGCAAATACTATCTCAGGTTTTTTGTTAGAAATTGTCTCATAGTCTAGTCCTAGTTTTTCTAAAGCTTGTGTCCTAAGATTTGTAACAAAAATATCGCTTTCATCTAGCAATTGATTGAATATCTCTATGCCTTTTGGACTTTTTAGATTCAAAGAGATCCCCATCTTGTTTGCATTTTCATAATCATAGTCCAATGCTTCGTTGGGGTCTAAGGGCATATGTTTATCAGGCCCTGTGTACCTCAGTGGATCTCCTGAGAAAGACTCAACTTTGATGACCTCTGCTCCAAAATCTGCCAATATCCTGGCAGCAGTTGGTGCCGCAATAAAAGTAGCCAGTTCTAAAACTTTCACTCCTTTTAAAAAATCTACACTCATATCATGCCTCCTAATTTAACACTTTCTGTCTAATGTTTTGACTTTATCGTTTGTTGTCTTAAGTATTTTTTATTTAACTTTTAATCCGTGTGTTCTAAGAATTTCTCTGAGAGTTTCCATTTTTTCTTCTGATGGCGTATAGCTCTTAAATCCACTTTCTGGAATTTCCAATTGGTCATTCTTGCCTTCTCCCATAGAGTGATATGGCAATAAATTAACCTCGATGCATGTTGGTATTTCTTCTTTAAGAAACTTTCCTATTGAATCCATGTTTTCTGCTGAATCATTATATCCTGGTACAATCGGAACTCGTGCTATAATCGGAAGTTTAAGGTTTTTGGATATTTTCTTCATATTATCTAATATCCGTTCATTTCCTACTCCCGTTCCCTTTTTATGCGCTTCACTATCCATATGTTTCACATCATATAAAACCAAATCTACATTTTTTAACACCAACTCGACTATATCCCACTTTGCAAATCCACAGGTTTCAATAGCTGTATTTATGTTTACACCTTTGCATAAACGAAGAATCCTTTCTGAAAAAGAGTATTGAACAAAAGGTTCTCCTCCTGTAATAGTCACGCCACCACCTGAAGAATCATAAAACATTTTATCTTTTTGAACCTCTGTCAATACCTCTTCGGCTGTCATTTTTTTCCCTGCAAACTCCCTTGCATCGCGCCTGCATATTTCAACACATTTGCCACAACTTCGACAGCGCTCTCTGTTCGTTGTTGCTTTGCCCTCTATAATCGCAATCGCAGATTCCGGACATCTTGATACACAGTTCCCACACCCATTACATGCTTCGGTGTTGAACATGATTTGTCTATGAATGCTTTGCGACTCTGGATTCTGACACCATAAGCATTCTAATGGACATCCTTTCAAGAACACATTGGTTCTTATTCCAGGTCCATCATGAATGCAATAATGTTGAATATTGAAAACTGTGCCACTCATCTCCTTGTTATCTTTCAAAACCGTCTCTCCTTGTTCATTATACTTTTCTACCCCTCTTCATGCTTTCACATTATTCTATACTAGCCGTCTCCACCGTCATTTTCAACACTATTAAATAAAGGTAAAACTTCTTCCAGAATAGTTAGGAAGAAGTTTTATCATGAAACAATTCAAACCCTTTTGTTTAGATAGTGAATAAGCTGAAGATACCAATTGTCGCAGCTATCACTGCTATTACAGGGATAACCACAGAAGCTACTATTATCATCCAATTCGTTAGCTTCTCTTTAACTTCTGGATCTGGACAGCCTCCAATTACCATCGCCCCACCTGTGGAAAAAGGTGATAGTGCCGCAGACATCGCACCGATAAAGATTACTGAAAACAACATGATAGGATTTAATCCCGTTGATACTGCCAACCCTGGTACCAAAGGATACATCAATGGGCAAACAACTGCCGTTCCGCTTGAGAAGAAGCTTAAGAATGCAGCCATAACTATAAGCATTCCAGGAATCATGAATGTAGGTACTTGCGTTGACAGGAATTCTGTCATTGTCTCAACTAAACCAGCTGCGGTGGCCACACCAATCAAAATGGCTACCCCTGCAATCATTAGAATTGAATTCATAGGCAATTTTTTAATAATTTCTTTTTCATCGCCTAGCTTCATACCCATTGCAAGTACTGCCGCAATCATCATAATAACTTGTGGTTGACTAAACTGGGCAAGTGTCCTTATGAAGTCGACATTTTTAATCCATGAATTTAGTATGGGTGGTACAACCATGAAGACAAAAGCCACAAGAATCAACCCAACTGTTTTTCTTTGTACCTGATTAAACGCTTCTGGTTTAACCACTTGAACTTTTTCTGCTTTGTAAGCCTTGAACACAATATACGCAATCGTAATGATGATCAGTTGATGTATCACACTATTAAGCCATACGAACATTGCCATTTCAAAAGCTTGTTCTTCAAATCCTGATGTTCCAATAAGTGTTCTCGAGATAACGCCTCCAAATCCATTGATAGGATTGTCTGCTCCCATCAACGTGGCACATCCCACCACAACGGCGATCAAAACAGGATGCAATCCCGCTGACAGCCCCATGGTAAATGCTATAGGTCCCACTATAGCAGGTGTAGAAGGTCCTGCTCCTAAAAACGCAACTAGAGCAGATACCAAAGCAATCACCCAAGGGATGAGTTTTGCGTTACCGTTAAGTGCATAAAGCATCTTCTTTCCCAAAATATCCATGGTTCCATTTGTTGTTGCATACGTGAAAAACATAGAGATAGCGATGAGGAAGAACACAATATTTGTAGGCCATAATCTAATGATATCGCTCACTCTTAGTCCCATTGCGAATACACCTATAATAAACGCAAAGCTCATTGCCAAAATACCAGTATTGAATTTAAACTTCCATCCTAATGCGATAGAGACTATAATCGCCGCTAAACATAACCAAAGTGCCATATTATTCTATTTCCTTTCATATTAGAATTTTTTTAAGATTTCTAAGTAGCTACATTCACAAAAGCAGTTCTTTCAATTACTTCATCTTGTACCTCTTTGGATAATGCCGTGAAATAAGCGCTATATCCCGCAACACGTACAACCAGATCTCGATGCTTTTCCGGTTCACTTTGAGCCTCAATAAGCATCTCTCGATCAACTACATTAAACTGCATATGTTTCCCGCCATTTGTCAAATAAGTTTTTAACATAGATGCAAGCTTGTAAAGGTCTTCGTCTGTTTTCAAGGCAGTTGGATGAAACTTCATGTTCAAGAGTGTTGCCTGATATTCATCTTGATTAATTTTCATAGCGCTCTGTAAAACTGCAAGAGGACCACTTATATCCATTCCCTGCATCGGTGACATACTTCCATCAGCAAGTATTTCTTTAGCTTTCCTTCCATCGGGCAATGCGCCAACTGCTAATCCGCCTGGTTGATGAGCTGAAATAGAAATAGCCGTTGGTACAACTTTTCCTCCGTAAGCATGTTCAATAGTTCCAAGGCATTTGGCGAAATGACCGTAAACTTCTTTTGCCATATGATCAGGAAGATCGTTGTTGTTACCATATTTAGGAACATTTATGAAGTCTTTTCTCATTTCTTCAAATCCAACCCAGTCTGCATCTAAAGCGACCATCAACTGATCCATTGAGTATTTCTTTTCATCGTAGATGAGTTTCTTGACTGCTGCCATTGAATCTGCAACATTTACCACTCCTACTGAACAAAGACAGCTCGCATTGTCGAACTTAAACGTTCTGTTCAGAATGTCTTTTCCTTCACTAATTCCACCATCCATCAACGAAGATCTAAAAGGATCTGGGAATAGCTGTCGCTGGGAGATCATCTCCACATTGTTTCTTTCTGCAGCTAAATGAAGCATATGATTTAACTGCTCAAAAAACGCCGATTCAAATTCTTCGAAATTCTTGAATTCTCGAACATCCCCTGTCTTAATACCAACTTGCTCGTTCGAAAAATTGCACCATCCATTTCTCAAAAATATATCGAATACTTGCGCAACAATAAACATGACCACTGTCTGAGTTCTTGTCTTAGCCGGGATGTTCCCATCTAAACATCCAGTCATGACATAGTCTCTGGCGTCTTCTATCGGAATCCCATTGTCTGTAAAAAACTTGATATAGCTTTCGTCTCCTACAAAAGCAGGCATCCCAAGTCCTGATTGAACCACTTTAAGTCCTTCAACAATTAGATCTAGGGAGGTGTCTTCATGAACTCTTAAGGTACATGTAAAGTGTGGGACTTGTGTATCTAATGCAGATTTCAAAACAAGTTGAGTTAATTCATTAGCCGCATCGCTCCCGTCAGCTTTCACGCCTCCCAAGGTCCAATTATGCCACTTTGCCATACCAGAATTCTTTTTTCTGTTGGCTTTTCCTGAAACTCTGTTCATTTTCATTTCTTTTATTCGAAGTAACTCTATCAATTCCAACGCATCATCTTCAGTGATTGAGCCATTTTCAATATCTTTCTTGTAGAACGGATACATATATTGATCAAATCTGCCTGCTGCCGTTGTCGGAGAAGGACAAGCCATCAAGAAAGTAAACCAAAAAGACTGTATGGCTTCTTTGAATGATTCAGCTGGATACTCAGGCACTCTTCTACATATTTTCGCCATTTCAAGAAGCTCCTCTTTTCTAGTGAGATCGCTTTCCTGACTTGCCATATTTTCTGCAAGGTCAGCATATCTATTCGCAAATCTAATCCATGCCTCATAAACAAGAATGACTGATTCCCAATAATGCTTCTTCTCAATGCTGTCCCCTTTATAGTACTTTAATTCATTTAGTTCCTTTTTACACGCTTTAATGACAGATCTTGCACCTTCATTCAGAATTTTTTCAAAATCAATTGCCACTAGAAAAAAACCTGGTCCAAGTCCCATTCCTGATTGCGCAAAACCGCCACCAGATCCGCCACTTTTATCTTTCCACGGTGGTAATATCACGCTAGATTTCATAAAGGGCCACAGGGTTTCGCTTTCTCCAAGTATTTCCCCCATCGCTTTTACCAGCGTGCTATTCAAATTATTGCTTCCAAACTGCTCGTTAAGCTTGTAAAGCTCCTCTTCATCCTCAGGCAGTATTGTATAAATCTCGCTTTTCAAGGCTTCTACTTCGTCTTTTGTCCAAGTGCCATACTCGTAGTCAATCTCTAGTCCAAAAGGTTTGCTTGCTCCTGCACCTGCAATAAGATCGTCTTCTTCAATGAATATGGTAATGTTATCCAAAACATTCGCATGTATTTGTGCTCTTCTTATTAATTGCGGCTTTCCTTCTGTCGCTTTTAGCGTCTCATTTGCTATTCGAAATTTTTCGACACAAAGAGGGTACTTATTAATCCTAAGTCTCTCTTTCATTCTAAGAATTCTCTCATTCATTGCCTCACTCCTTTGCATAGTATTAAATAATTAATTATTTAACAAAACTATACCATTCATTGCAATTCCGTTCAATTCATGCCATCCCCTGTTGCCAATCTCTATGCATACTATCTATTTCTAAAATGTGATAATGTGCATAATGCATAATAAGTATCCGTTCGTTTATGACGCTTTCTCTTCTAGCGATTTTCTTAGAATCAATTCTAAAAAGGCATTCTGTTAATTCTAACAAAATGCCTTCTAAAATTACTCTGTTATGCTTGTTTTATTTAGATTACGCCTTTGACTTTCAGTGCTTCAAATTCTGCTTCTGTCAATCCTATTATTTTTTGGTATACTTCTTCATTGGCATTTCCAAGAGAAGGTGAAATCTCATAGCTCACTTTATTTTCTGACATTCTTGGAGCAAAACCAGGAACGATTAGCTTTCCTCTGTCTTTATGCTCGATTTCTACCATCACGCCTCTTTCTCTAAGGTATTCATCATTGGTTATGTCGTCACAATCGAACACAGCACCTGCCGGAACGTCTGATTTACACAAAATATCCATCGCTTCAAATTTGGTATGTTTCCCAGTCCACTCTGCAATAATTGGATCTAATATGTCTTTATGCTGATACCTTGATCTTGGCGTCTCAAACCTAGGGTCTTCTAAAATATCTTTTCGACCAATCACTTCACAAAGATTTATAAATTGTCTGCTGCCAGGATGTCTGGAACAATAGATGTGAACATAATCATTCGGTCCAAATGGACTACATGGATACATTCCTGCAGGGGCCACATCCTCTAAAGGCATTCCATTGCCAACTCTTTTTGGAGGCTTGCCTTCTCTGTAGTATGGCTCCCAGTTTGATCTACCAAAAGCAATGACAACATCTTGCATGGCAACTTCGATCCTTTGTCCCATTCCTTGTCTTTCTCTTTGAAGCAATGCTGCAATAACAGACATGGCACACATATAGCCACCTCCTGAATCTGCAAGATTAATACCTGATTGAACAGGCATCTCTCCTGGTTGTCCAGTTACTGCCGGCATGCCACCTACAGCCGCTGCTATTGGATTAAACGCAGGATAGTCTTTGTAAGGACCATCCAACCCAAACCCTTTAATCTGAGCAAATACTATTTTTTCATTTATTTTTTTACAATCTTCATATCCTAATCCAAGCTTATCAATTGATCCCGGTCCCATGTTTTCTACCAGGACATCTGCTTCTTTTACGAGTTTGTGAATCAATTCCATTCCCTCTTTCGTCTTTAAGTTGCAGGTAATGGATTTCTTGTTCATATTCAGAATTATAAATCCAACTGAATCCACATCTGGTTCAGCAACCGAGAATCTTCCCAACTCTCCTTTTCCTGGTCTCTCAACTTTCCATATTTCTGCACCCATCCACGCTAGTGTTTCCGTACAAACGGTTCCCGATTCAAACTGTGTAAAATCCAATACTTTGTAACCCGATAATGGTCCTAATCCTGACATAATATCCTCTCCTTGTTATTTTTGTATTCTCTTTTCAATAAAATCACTTACAGCCTCAGTCATTGTCTCTTGGTTCCATTTTCTTGAGTCTACCGGATCGGCTTTAAGCTGAAGTACTGGTATTCCCTCGTCTTCTAACATCTTTGTAATGAAATAGGATCCTTCAACAGCTTGCATGCAGTTTTCAGGCACAAGATATACGACTCCATCTATTTGGTTATGCTTCGCTTCTGAGATAAACCATTGCGCATTCCAAGGAGGCATATGTAAAAAATCCTCCATCCCAATGAATCTTGAAGCAAGCGCTCTTAATGGATCTTTTTCTACATGATTTCTTATGTAAGCATCCGCTCCCATGGCAAGGTACATGGACCAAACAAATGCAGCGCCATATTTTTCCTCAAAGTACTGATAGAACCCTAGATTAAACCATAATCCTCTTCCTATCCACATAAGCCTTATTTTCTCGTTTGGAACGGCTTTGTATCCTGATTCTACTCTTCCTTTTATTTCATCGTAAAAGAATTTTGCATGATCCACTGCCCATTCAGTTCCTCTTTGCCACTGAGCCTGCATGACCGCATTGATGGTATCGGTGATGACTGCAGGCGCAGGTGATTGTTCTGCTATGATGTCTCTGACTTTCTTGTAATACATTTCCTGTTCGTTTATTAGGTTCATCACATGGATCAATTTATTCTCATCAAACATTTTGCCTGTCTTCAGCTCTAAAAATGCAATCAACCTCTTAAGTTCTTCTACAGCAGCATCTAGCCTTTCTTCAGAATATAACTCTTCCCATCTGTCTGCTGCCTTTTCCCACCATTTGTCAGGTGCTTCTAATGGCACTGTGTTTTCCATAGGATAAAAATCCGCACCATAATTCTTGGAGAATAGCTCAAATATTTTACCTTGCGAATCACAGGTCAGTCTAGTGATTGCCATAGATGGTTTTGGCAGTCCTCCCCAAGGTCCTTCTTCTTGATTTGGATCAAATGACCCGGCAAAAGCTGTCGCACAATACGAGCACAGATCGTCTCTGTATTCAGCTTCTTTTAAAAAGCCAAAGTATCTTTTTGACATTTGTTTAGCTGAACAGATTGCAGCCCACCATTGGTTGACAACAAAGGGAATATCCATCGCTCGAAATATCTCCATTGGTACATCCGCATTCAAATAGGCAAAGGGTTCACCACTGTCCACTCTTTGATGCAATTCCTTAAACCATTGCTTTTGATATTTGCTCGCCAAACTGGCTGCTTCCATTGTTTTTTTCGATCGCATGCCTGATTCATTATCCGCTTTTCCCTTCATTGTTAACACCTCCTTTTAAATCATTTACAAACTTAATCATTCTATCTTTGTCGCCGCTATCTTCCTGTATTGATAATCCTTGTTTTTCAAAACAAACCTCTTCTTTGCCAATGGTTCTCAGTGCTGCTTTCTGCTCCGGATAGTCCCAAGAAGGAGAGTCTTCATATATTCTAAAATAGAATAAGACCCCTTCTGCTTCTGATTCTTCTACTGCCTTTACTAGTGATTCCACTCTTTGTGAGACAAAGGCCTTTTTTGAACTAAACATACGTAACATGTACCTATCCACTATAGCTTTTACCGGATCCATCTTCGTATCAACATCTCTGTCAATATGTCTATCTCCCCAATCATGGTCTTCAGATACAATCACAGCCCCTACCTCTTCTATCAGATCGTAAAGAGTTGTGTTTTCCTGTACACTACCTGTCATAAATATTTTTGGGCCCTCTACCACATCCCACTTGTCTGCATCTTCTATGACTTGCTTGACCAGTTTTGTGTGTTCTTCCTTATCCATGAACAAAGCGCTTCCAATAACAACCAAAGCTTCGCTTCCATTGATCTTTGAAAACTGTCCTTTTCTAAGCTTTGAAAACTCTCTCAAGGCTCTTCTGTTGTTATTGCATATTTCACTTGCTTTTATAATCTCTTCAGGTTGTAACTCTCTTCCTATCCAACCTTCAACTTCCTCAATAAATCTTTCGACCGTGCCTTCATTACGGACTTGATGCATTCGTGTCCTGGTAAACAACCAATCTATAAAGTACACTGGCGGCACTTTTTTATTTGGTTCAATATTATGTATTTCTCTCAGATAAAAATATATCCTGATCAATGCATCTGTCGAATTGGAAATTACAATACGTTCACATAATTCATGATACGTACCATCCACGATTCTTTGGAACTGCGATCTAATGACTGGATCAAAAGAATACTCCAAGTATTGATCGGCATCTTTCAAGTCGTTCTCAATATCTCCATATACTCTTACTGGCAAGTAACCTGCAGCTATCAAAATTTCGTCCGGGACATCACATCCCATAGTTGCTATCAGTTTTCTGCCTTTCTCTCTACATGTCTTCAAATAGCTATCACGGTTATCATAGACATGCTTGAGTTGGTTAAAGGCTTCACTCTGTAAAGCTTTGTCGCGAATTGCCATTGATTGATCTCCTTCTTTTTTTATCTAATGAGTATTTCATCCTCTACCCATTCAAATTTTGCATTCAATCCTGCACCTTCCGTTATTTTAGTCATATAGCTCATCACTTCTTCCCCTCCATTGCTTCTATTCACTACCTCTGGCACACCTGCCTTATTGACAATTAATGGGATGAACCTTGTCTCGGTAATTTTACCTTCTTCTACAATGCATTTGCCAATGATGCTGTATATCGCCTCTGGATGAAAGGGGTAAGTAGGATAATCGGGGTCTGGAACAAATCCGAATCTTTCCATTCTTTTCATTGCCCATTCTTGCGGATCAAAGATATCGTTTGCTTTTCCTTTCTTTCTTTTCCATGTCGGATTAAGGGAAGGGACCCAAGCAATTAGATTATTAAGACCATGATAAATGGTTTTCCCTCTGTATACTTCTATTCCATGCAAAATATGAGAATGACTGCTAAATACCACATCCGCACCTGCATCGACAGCTCCTCTTGAAACAAACTTCTCATAGTCTGCTATCTTAACTGGTTTGTGTACCAACCCTTTGTGCAAATACACAGTCAATACATCACATTTTTCCCTAAGCGTTTCTATTTCTGAAATCATTTTTTCGTAGGAGGTGATCTCAGGGAAAGTATAAATCTTGTCTGGGCTTCCTCCTGGATTTGCAACATTGCCCAGATCATAATGTGAAATAACATCTACATATGCCGCTCCCGCTTTTTGCAGGCCAGCGTTCATCGCTTTAATGCCTACACAGTTGTAGTTCAAGAATCCAAACTTGACTCCCTCTCTTTCAACTATGACTGGCTTTACCGCTTCATTGATGTTTCTCCCACCCCCCACATGAAGTATGTTGTGGGCATCTAGCCAATCAAGCGTATCATGTACGCCGACTTCTCCTGCATCATATATATGATTGCCTGCCAAAGTGACTAAATCAAATCTTCCTATAAGAGGCTCAATGTTTTTTAGTTCTCTATCTAAATCGTCTAATTCCGGCGCTCTGTCGCTGTAAGGCACCTCAAGCTGAGTCAGAACCACGTCCCCTTTTTCAAGAACGCCATCTATGCCTTTGAAAAAGCTCTCGGAATCTTCACCCAGTATCGTGTCTCCTCCAGCCAACATGACCAATCTTTTCTCTCCCATTTCGACACCTCCTTAAAATCCAATATTAATGAAGCATGCTATAACCGAAATCAGGATCGAAAAAGCTATGATACCTATTACTACCTTGTTCTTAGTTAACGCCATCCCTGCCATTCTCCTTTATCCTCAATCTTTGTTATAACGATTTATCCTTCCTTAGAATGGAATAATGTTAAGTATTCCAGCAAATATAGAAACGATGATTCCAATAGCCCACACATATTTAAAGCTATATTTTAGGTGACTCCCCATCTCAACATCTGCAAGTCCTAAAGCGAGGTAAGGCGTAGGTCCTATCAGCGTCAGATTTGCAGATAACGCAGCACCCATAAGCAATGCAGCACTAATAGAAATCATTGTTCCTCCGTATGCCATTACAATATTACCCATAATTGGAGCCAAAACTAAGTATACGGTGTCACTTCCCAATACCATAGATATCGGCACAGAGAACACTGACATAACAAATGGAAGATGTCCGCCTAAGCTCTCTGGAATAACTGCTACCAATGTATTGGCCATTCCTTCGATCATGCCCGTTCCACTCGTTACACCAACCAGAATACCAATAGAGAATATGATGACGATCATATTTAAAGCAGCTCCACCGTATTCTCTTATCTTCGCGTTCTGTTGCTTGACATTTGGATAGTTAACCACCAACGCTATTGCAAAAGCTACCATGAAACCCAGATTTGAAGTGACCTTTCCTGATAGAAGCAAACCAATAAGCACTGCTGTAAGAACCATATCAAACACCAATACTCTTTGACTGACCGAAATCACTGCCGGTTCGTCAATCGTTTTCTTCATTTCTGCAAACTCTTCATCGGTCATTCCTGCACCATTCTTTCTCTCAGCTCTTCCTACCACAATTACGCTAGCGTAAGTTAGTAATAAAGCCAAAACTTGCAAAGGTAACACATACAGCCACATCTCCTGAGGATCAAGACCCACGGCCGATGTTAGCCTTAAGACAGAAGAACACCAAGGTGTTACATTCATCGCTCCAGAAGCTAGGGCTGCCATTAATAACAATGCTTGCGGTCGTATTTTCATCTTCTTGAAAATCGGCAACATTGTTGGAATGGTTATCAACATGGTCGTTGCTCCTGATCCATCCAAGTGTGAGATTGTTGCTACAATAGCTGCCATTAGCAACACTATTTCGACTTTATTTGACATGTATTTCATAACTTTTTTTACAATTACATCAAACATCCCTACATCATTTAGAAAACTGAAATACATAACTGCAAACGCAAATAGGGCCGCTGTGTTCAAGACTGATCTTAGCCCATTTGAAATAAATCCATTTATTTCACTAATCCCATAGCCCAATAATGCCGCACTGATTAATGGCAATATAACGAATACCGGTGCTATAGAGACCTTGCCTTTAATTAGAATAACGACAATAATCGCTATCATTATAAATCCTAAAATTGTTGCGTTCATTTAGCCACTCTCCTATCCTTTTAAAAGTTTTCTTTTCTGGTTGAATTTTTTTAAGTCATAATCTTTTGTTAAAAAAATCACTATAGATACTTCTGCCTACACATTTTTCAACTTGATAATTGGAATAATTGCAAAACATTCACGATTGCTTATACACTCACCTCCCTTTTATAATAAGTCAGATGCACCACATCAAACTGACATTTCTTCGACTCGAAAACGTTATCATTTTCATTTTACCGAATTCATTTGTCGAATACATTCTATTATTATTGGCTTTCAAATCATAGGTGCAAAGCCAATGAATAATTCATGATATTTTGTGCAAACTGCACAATGATTTTGCTTAATAATGAATCTTATAGAAAACGTTTACAACCAGAATATAGTATGCTAGAATTTTACTTGTGTTTCGTACCGACTCCTTTTTGTCTCAAAAAACATGAAGCATAGTACTTAAGTTCAGGACTGCCGAATTTCTTGTTGCTGAGCAAATAATCTTTCAGGAGGTACCATGCCAAATATTTCTTTTCTACTCAAACATCTTTCACCCACCATAATTAATCGACATATCTCCTATTCTGAATTGGCAAATTTTGAAGGTGTCATGATCTTAAGAGGCCCTATTTCCTATTCTTCAGATTACTTGCATATAGCAGATTCTCAAGAATTGCCTACTATCCTTATTGACATGGATCCCAAAAAAAATATCACCATCATCACCTCAGGAGATTTTGGAGATTTATCTAAGTATAGAAACATCAGCCATGTCAATTTAATCGCAACCTCGCTTGACTTGTTCGAGCTTTATGAAAAAATCAATAGGATTGTCACAGATTATCGAAGTTGGTATATTTGCTTCATGAAATCCATTTGTGAGGAAAAAACGCCCAAACATCTAATTGATGAAATAGGTTCCAAAATAAATGCTCCTGTATTGCTTTTAGACAAAACCTATCGGCTTATTTGTGCCCATCAAGAACCTCTTCTAAACGACCTTTTTATAGAGGAAGTCTTCTCAAAGGGTATGTTAACTCCTTCTTCCGTTTTGAAGCTTGTCGGGAAAGATCTTAAGACTTATTCCCAAGGCCTTGAGAGTGTTAGATTTTTCTCCAGCATGACTCCAAACACTTATGATATGATCGCACTAACCTACAACGATAATGTGTTCGCTCATCTAATAATCGTCACCGACTCTCGACATGATGCTATGGATATTCCATACCTCACTACACAATTGTCTTATTATGTAAAGAAACTGTTATCCTGCAAAAACGAAATTGAACCTTATGTTGACACTGTTTTCTCAAAGCTAATGGAAGAAATCATAGAACTTGAAGTCACGACGTTAGAAGATATTGAAGAAAGACTTAAACTTGTTAAGTACCCTTTGAATTTGTTCAATAGCTGTGTTGTCGTCCACTTCAACGATAGCGAATCCAGTGAGATCCCGTACAATTTTATTGTCAGCCAACTTGAGCAAATATTCCCGAAGAACAATATCACCATTTATCAAGGAGACATCATTATTCTAATGTCTTATGAAACGAGAACCTGGGAACTAGACTTGGGCTGTAGCCAACTAATCAGTTTACTTAAACAATATGATGCTTTTGCAGGGATTAGCAACGGCACTAGGGACCGTAGCAAAATAAGGACATTGTATCTGATAGCCAAAAGCACTGTGCAACTTGGCATGACATTAAGAAAAAACAAAGAAGAAAGATTCTTCACACACGAAGAGTACAGCATGTATTGCATTATTGATCTCTGTGCAAAACATTTTAATGAAAACTACAAGCATAACGACATTATATATCTTAGTCATCCTGCTATCATAGCTTTGCTAAGACATGATCAAAAACACAACAATAATTTGGTTGATATTTTATTTCATTACCTGATTAACGATAGTAATATTATCAAAACATCGAAAGCGCTCTATATGCATAGAAACACGGTTACAAACAAGATTAAGAAAATTTCTGAAATTATTGGTGTAACTTTGGATGATGGACAATTGCAATTAAGATTGCTTTTCTCTTGCCTTCTAGTCAAATACTACAAGGATTATATGCGTGGCAGCATTGTTTAAATGAATTTTTGTCAAAACATATTCAGTGAATATCACGAGTCATATAGCTTGATTTCAATTAATGTTTGTCTTTCCCTTTGATCACTTCATTGACTTTTCTATCGCTTTGTAATATTATGTTTCACATAATAATTTCATCGAATAAACTAATTCAAAGCGAGAGGTATTGATATGAAAAAGGGCTTGACAAACAGACAAAAACAGGCTATTAAGACAAGAAATAAAATATATAACACTTCTATCACCTTGATGGAAAAGCATGGCTTTGATAACATTACAATTGAAGACATCTGTACTAAAGCAGGCGTTTCAGTTGGCTCATTCTACCATTACTTCAAATCTAAAAATGATATTTTCTTTGAGATCTATAAAAGAGGAGATGAATATTTCGAAGAAGTCGTTTCTGAAAACTTGAATGAAGACCACGCTATCGATCAAATAATACTGTATTTTCGCTATTATGCAAAATACAACTTGCTTTCAGGATTAGACACTGTCAAGCAACTTTACAATTCAAATAATAAACAGTTTATCGCCAAGGGCAGATACATGCAAAACCTCCTTCAAGACATTGTTGAAGAAGGCCAAAAAAAGTCAGAAATCACAAATGATTACACGGCAGAATATATCGTTGAGTTTTTATTCATAGCGACTAGAGGCCTAGTATATGACTGGTGCCTTCACGAGGGAGAGTATGATCTTGAAGAACGAATGGTTTCGTTCGCAAAGAATCTGCTTGTGATTTTTTCCAAGTAAATAAGCCAATTGTAAAAAACTATGAGCTATGCACACTGCACAGCTCATAGTTTTTTTATGTTCAACCCTAGTTTTAGTTAGCTCCAAAAAAATTTTCTACAATAATCCTGCTAACCGCCACCAATTCATGTAGATGAATAAGATACTGATTGTTACTATTCCTGTTAGAGCAGGCGCAAATTTCAATAACGTTTCGGGTCTATACTGTTTGTTGCCTTCTCCTATCATCATGATTACATTGTGAAAGGGCAACACATAATGGGAACACACAGAAAAGTATATGATAAACATAATAATTTCTGTTTTAACCAAACCCGATCCAATAGTCAGCAACCCCGGTATCACTACAGATAGTGTGGTCATGTTGCTTCCAAAAACCATATGCAAACCTGCAGAGGTTGCAAATATAAGGAAAACATAGTAGAAGTTAAACTCTTTAGGAAACATATTGATAAACCCTGAAAACAATACATCCGCAGTACCACTTGTCTTTAGCACATTTCCAATCGAAAA
The DNA here is from genome assembly GCA_964539975.1 of uncultured Clostridia bacterium. GTDB lineage: Bacteria > Bacillota > Clostridia > Tissierellales > Dethiosulfatibacteraceae > 38-11. Next base: position 6,144 of record CAZIKK010000014.1, on the reverse strand, counting down.
AGCTGCTGTTAAAAAAATAAGAAGCTTGATATTCACTGTTTTTAAGTCTCTTCTCTCCAACCATTTTAAGGCAAACATGACCAGCGTACCTGTCACAACAATAATCGTTCCGCTAATGCCATGAATTGATTCCAAAGCCCAAGCGATCACAACAGAAGCAATGATGATAAGCTGGATCTTTTCCTTCCGATCAAGCTTATCAAAATGAATTTCCATGCTATCTTTTTTAACATGGTATCTTTTCAAATCTTTCCTAAACACAAAGAGAAATCCAGCTACAACCATCAAGTAGAATAAAAAAGAAGGGATCAACATGTATTGCATCCAAGTAGATTCATTCAAAGGATTCCCTGCAATAGTCATAAGCGCATTATTTAGTATAATATCTCCTCTGATCATCAACATGTTAACATGAACAGACGAGGCATATAGCCAAAACAAAAGTACTTCCTTTGTCCGATCTTCCAGATTGATCTTGTTAAAAAATTCTGTCAAGACAATTGATAGAATGATCACTCTTGAAAAAGGTTGCGGTATGATGAAAATCATGGCAATTTGAATAACAAAAATTGAAACCAGAAGTCTCGGAAGGCTTTTGGCTTGCTTTAAAAGTATTGGTTGCAAAAGCTTATCTGCTAGTTTGCTATTGGATATCCCTTGTGAGAACAAAAATGAAAAAATCAGCATGATAAATGTTTCAGATAAAGGGAAATGAAATACACTTACTAAAGGTGTCTTCCCGAATATCACAAATACAGCTAAGAGAAAAACGGAAGCATAAGTTTTGTCAACAATATTTGTAGTCCACCAAATGATTGTCAATGTAAGGCCTGCTATTAAAATGCTTTGATTCAAATCCATCCCCAAGGGTTTAAACAGTATGATCAATAAAGCCACTGCTGCTGAAATTAATATCTTTTTCAATTAGACACCTCTGTTTTACATAGTATATTCATCGAATTAGTTCATTATATTGTAAATTGTTGACCCTGTCAATCCATCTGTGAAAGCAGATGGATTTTTATGTGATCAGATAATAGACATAGTCATTGACAATCAAAATCCAATGGTTTATACTTTAGTTGAATTTGTTCAACGAAGATAATCGGCGAACTAATTCTGTAAATGTTCCCGCAAAATTCAATTATGAAAGGAATGGTTAAATGTCTAAAGTAATTTCAGCTGAAAAAGCTGCAGGGCTTATCCAAGACGGCGTCACTTTAGGATCCTGCTTGATGGGGTTGGCTGGATGGCCAGAAGAAATTGCAAAAGCAATAGAAAAACGTTTTTTTGAGACTGGGCACCCTAAAAACTTAACAGTTATTAGCAGTTCTGGTGCTGGGGACAGCAAAGAGCGTGGTGTAACTAGATTGGGTTACGAAGGCCTAACAAAAAGATGGATTGCTGGTCATATGGGGCAGGCACCTAAAATGAAGCAACTTGTTCAGGACAATAAGATTGAAGCTTATAATTTCCCTCAAGGCGTGATCGTTCAACTCTGGAGAGAAATTGCAGCGAAGCGACCTGGATTAATCACAACAGTGGGATTAGGAACTTTCATCGATCCGAGAATTGAAGGTGGAAAGATGAATCCCAAAACAGTAGAGGATCTAATAAAGATTCTAGAAATTGATGGCAAAGAGTATATGTTTTACAAATCTTTCCCTGTTAATGTGGCCATCATAAGAGGGTCTGTAGGTGATGAAAACGGAAATCTTACTATGGATAGAGAAGGTTTACTGATAGAAGCATTGCCCTTAGCTCAGGCTACCAAAAATTCTGGCGGTATTGTAATTGCTCAAGTCGAAACCGTCGCAAAAACTGGAACCTTGCATCCAAAGAAAGTGAAAGTACCAGGAATTCTAGTGGATTATATTGTTCCAATCACTGACAAGGAGAACCACTACCAAACAGAGGGTCTATACTTCAATTCTTCTTTTTCAGGTGATGTGAAAATCCCGTTGTCTTCAATCCCTCCTATTCCATTAAGCGAGAGAAAAATCATTGCCAGAAGAGCTGCGATGGAACTTGTTCCTGATGCTATTGTGAATCTTGGCATTGGAGTGTCTTCAGATGTGGCTGCTGTTGCTGCCGAAGAGAACACATCCCACTTAATGCACCTCACTACAGAGTCAGGAACCATAGGTGGCATCCCTGCAAGTCCTCCAAATTTTGGACATGCCTATAACCCCGAAGCGGTTGTTGAACATCATGCCCAATTCGATTTTTATGATGGCGGCGGTATTGACATTGCTTTCTTGGGACTGGCCCAAGCAGACAAAGACGGTAACATCAATGTAACAAAATTCAGCAACCGCGTTGTAGGAAGCGGTGGCTTCATCAATATTAGTCAAAATTGCAAAAAAGTTGTTTATTGTGGGACTTTTACTGCAGGAGGACTAGAGGTCGCAGTACAAGACAATCAGCTTAGAATTTTGAATGAAGGAAGGGTTCAGAAATTTGTAGAAACAGTGGATCAAATTACCTATAGCGGAAAATATGCTCAAAAAGTCAATCAACCAGCTGTTTATGTCACAGAAAGAGCTGTTTTTGAGCTTCAGGAAGGAGGTATCGTATTAACAGAAATAGCACCTGGAATTGATATTGAAAAAGATGTCTTGTCACAAATGAAGTTTAAGCCAAAGATATCAGATACTCTCAAACTTATGGATCCAAATATTTTCAAAGAAACTTGGGGCGGTCTTGAAGAGATCATTATCAACAAATCAAACAAGCCATTGCCGCTCTAGAGAATAGATACACAACCATTTATCCAATAAATCAAAGAAAGGAGATGTATGATATTTTCAAATGCAATTTATCATACAAAAAAATGATGAAAACGACTTATCATGTTGGAGTTATAGGAGCTGGAAACATGGGCTCTGGAATAGCTCAGAAATTGGCTCAAGAAGGCCTAAATGTTACTTTGGTGGATATGAATGAAACGGCTGTCCAAAGAGGGTTCAAAATAATTACAGATATGCTTAATCAAGGAGTAGAAAGAAATGTTTTTACCAAAGAACAAGTAGAGGCTACACTATCTAGAATAAATGGAACCAGTTCTTATGAAGAATTGAAAGATGCAGACTTGGTTATAGAGGCTGTTTTCGAAGATAAAAAAGTAAAAGGCGATTTGTTCGAAAAATTGGACCAAATTTGCGAACCTAAAACAATTTTCGCTACAAACACTTCAAGCTTCTATGTACATGAGCTTGCGGCAAGAACTAAAAGACCCAAAAATATAGTTGGTATGCATTATTTCTTCCATCCTGCTAAAAACAGATTGCTGGAAGTCATTCCTCATGAGGGCACGAGTCAAGATACTGTAGAGAAGGCTTCACTTATCGGAAAGCTCCACGGCAAAACCACCATACTGGTAAAGGATTCTCCTGGCTTTGCTGTTAACAGATTCTTTATACCATGGTATGTATCAGCCATAAGATGCGTTGAAGACGGCATTGCTGATTATGCAACTGTTGAGTATGCCGCAATGGAAGCCTTTAAAGTTGGAATGGGACCTTTTGAATTGATGAATGTTACCGGAGTACCTATTGCTGAGCATGCAGCACAAACACTAGGAGATGAAATAGGCGCATTCTATATGCCTCCTCAGCTTTTGAGAGATCAGGTGAAGTCAGGACAATTATGGCCATTTGAAGGAGAGGTTGATCACTCAAAAGTGCAAGCAGTTCAAGAATTTATGTATGGCGCCGCCCTTGGCGTTGCATGCCAGTTAGTGGATGAAGGGGTTTGCAGTCTTGAGGATCTTGATAGAGGTGCCAAGATTGGTCTTAGATGGCAGTTGGGACCTTACGAAATGATCAATGATCTAGGCCCTAAAAAAGTATATGACTATGTGTTGGCTTTAAACGAGAAGTATCCTGATTTTTCTGTTTCAAAAAGTCTTAAGGAGCATGCAGAGGCAAATACTTCTTATACATTCAACTTTGTCGATTTAAACATAAAAGAAGAGATCGCTTATATTACCGTAAACAGACCCGAAGCGATGAATGCGCTCAATGAAACCGTAGTGTCTCAATTGGAAGAAAAATTCAATATGGCTGAATCAAATAGCGAGGTTAAAGCAGTCGTGATTGATGCGGCAGGAAAATCATTTATAGCAGGGGCTGATATTAATTTTTTCGTCGAGAATATTAAAAACAATACAATCAACAAAAATGTAACCTTTACCGAGGCTGGTCACAAGCTTTTCAGAAGATTCGAAACTTCAGAAAAGAAAACCATCGCAATAGTAGATGGTCTATCCTTAGGTGGCGGAAGCGAGCTTGCCTTGGCTTGTCAGGCTATAGTAGCTACTCCGTCCGGTTCATTCGGTTTTCCCGAAACAGGAATTGCCATCTATCCTGGATTAGGCGGAATGCTTAGAACAGAAAAACATATAGGCAAAGAACTTGCTAAGTACTTCGTCTTCACTGGCAAAAAATTAACGGCTCAAGAAGCTTATGAACTTGGAATGGTAACAAAGCTTGTAGAGTCTACCGAGATTGACATAGCTGTGAAAGAAGTGATAGCCGAAGGCAGAGTAAACAAATACGAAAACAGAAAAGTGCCATCATCTTATGATGAAATCAAAAAAATATTCTCCGACGAGAATATTGACGCTTTAATTGCTGGAACTCCAATTAGTGGTGTGGATGCTGTATTGGCAGAAAAAATGAGAAAAATTATATCTAAAAAAGCACCTTTGGCAATAAAAGTCTCAAATGAACTGATTGATGCACAATCAAAAGCATCTATCGATGAAGGCATTCAGCTTGAGCTTGGAAGACTTGTTGAAATGTTTAGCTCACAGGACGCTCTAAAGGCTCTTAGTGCTAAACCTGGTACTCAGGTCAAATTTGAAGGGAAATAGGAGGTCAATCATGTTTAAGAATGCGTACATACCCTATGGTGGTTACTATAGCACGCCGTTTTGCAAATGGCAGGGAAGTCTGCAAAATGAGAACTCAATTAAGCTAGCTGCAACAACGAGCAAGCGATTTTTTGAATCAAAAGATTTTGATCTAAATATGATAGAGTTTCTTTATCTTGGGCACACCATTTTACAAAAGGGCTCATTTTATGGCGCTTCGTGGGCAGCAAATGAAATGGGTCTAAGTATACCGGGCATGTTTGTAAATCATGCCTGCGCAACATCAACAAATGCCATATATGCAGCAGCTTCAGCTGTAGAAATTGGTGGCGTTTCAACTACTTATTGCATGTTAACTGATCGAATTTCTAATGCACCGCATATTGTATGGCCAAATCCTCTTGGACCAGGAGGAGAAGTTTTATCTGAGAACATCAATATGGATAATATCAACTGCGATCCCTCTACAGGGTTGGGGATGTTGATGACAGGTGAAAACGTAGCAAAAGAGCATGGTTTTACAAAAGAAGAAGGAGACGAGCTTACGCTTATGAGATATGAGCAATATGCCGCTGCTTTGTCTAATGACAGAGCCTTCCAAAAAAAATACATGTTTCCTATCGAGTTAAGAACCAGGAAGAAAGTAACGGTAATTGATCAAGATGAAGGGATCACACAAACAACCAAAGATGGGTTGGCAAAACTGAAGCCTGTAATGGAGGGTGGGATACACTCTTTTGGATCGCAAACTCATCCAGCAGACGGAAATGTTGGCGTTGTTGTCACTACAAAAGAAAAGGCACTTGATCTAAGCACAGAAAAAATTCCTGTTCAAATCATATCCTATGGATACAATCGAACAAAGAAAGCGTTCATGCCTGCAGCACCTGCAGGAGCAGTTCAAATGGCTCTGGACAAAGCAGGAATCACCGTGCATGATCTTGTCTCAATTAAAAACCATGCCCCTTTCATAGCAAATGATTTGCATTTGGCAAAGGAACTTGGAATAGATAAAAACAAAATAAATAACTATGGATCCTCTTTGGTTTTTGGTCATCCACAAGGTCCTACTGTAGGAAGGCTATTAATAGAGGGAATTGAAGAAGCAGCAATGAAAGGTGGCGGCTATGTGTTGGCTTGCGGTTGTGCAGCTGGTGACTCAGCAGCAGCCATTATCGTAAAAGTTGGATAACTCTCATGCTATACCCTGATCATTAATCGAGTAGGAGGTAGATGATTATTTCATCTACCGACCTCTCACAGCACCG
>CAZIKK010000013.1:0-64317 GCA_964539975.1 uncultured Clostridia bacterium | reverse complement strand
TTTTTCTATGTCTAGGTGTACTAGGATGTACGCTTACGAACAAACAAACCTGCGGGGTTTTCTTTTCCAACGGCACTGCGATGCGCTTGCCATAGATTTCAAGGTGCTTTAGCATGTTTTGATGACTTCTTATTTATTTTTAATGTAAAAAACAAGTCAGCTTATGGTAAAATATGACTAGGAGGGATGATGATGAATAGAAAAAGGATTGTATCTTTTGTATTGATGATGGCATTATTGTTGGGCACCATAGGTTTTGCTTCGGAAATATCATTCACAGACGTGGAGGGCAACCCACATGAAGACGCGATATTAGAAATGGCTAGACTAGGCATTTTAGATGGCGTAGGCAACAACCTTTTTGCACCAAATGGAGAGTTGAACCGAGCCGCCGCTGCCAAGGTTGCAGGTTACTTGCTTGGCTATTCTGAGGAAGATGCCGAGAGAGCCGCTCAAGAGCCGCCTGAATTTGATGACATCGTTGGAACAAACCATCAATGGGCGCTAGGTTGGATTAACCTAATGGCGGAAGAAGGCATTTTGCGAGGAGTAGGAGCCAATCGCTATGCACCTGGCGATCCATTGCAGATGGTACATTGGTCAACTATCTTGATTCGTGTTCTCGAACAAGAAAATCCAGAGATGAGCTGGCCAAACGATTACGACGATGTGACCAATTTTCTTGGTTTAGACAGAGGGTTTTACTATAATAGTACTGGAGTGATGAATCGAGCTGAAATGGCAAGAATGACGACGACGGCACTTTATGATGCACAGCGACCAGATGGAAAACGCATTTTTGATGTGGTTACATTTAAGGAGAGCCCGCTGGATGAGTGGCATGTGCCGACGGAAACAGAAGCAAATATTTATAGTGATGCGACTATTGAAATTGAACTGAGTAACGCTGTGGTACAAACAGGGGGTAATCAGACGATTACCATTACGGTAACGGCAACACAAGGGACTAGCAATAGACCAGCAGCTTTTACGCATGTAGAATTTTTTGCCAGTTCTGGACCACACGACCGAAACGATCGGTTATCTGTTCAAAAGGTGATAACAGATGCTGATGGAGTAGCAACATCAACCTATAGAACAGTTGCAGCTGATGATGGCAATGCGATTGAGATACTAGCCAATATACAAACAGGAGAAAACCAATGGTTTGAGCGTACAGCTTTTGCTTTGGCTTCAAATAAAGCAGCGATGGTAAGTGGTCGAGTGGTCAATCCTTTTAATGGCGAGCCGGTAGATGATCCCGAAATAATAGTCGCATTAGATGGAAATCCACAGAATCATACTCGCTTTAGGACAGATGATAAAGGTTACTTTGGTGGACCAATCAATGCCAATAGATACAGTGTTGATATCAGAATGAATGTGGGCGACAGCGCGCCGTTTTCAGGAGAATTTAAGGGGTCTCATTTTTCAATCAATAATGAAGGTGACGTCTGGATGGCTATTCAGCCAAAAAATTACGTTGAAGGCAATCGTTATACGATTCCATCAGAGCTGGGAGTAGTGACCGGGATACACAACCAACCGGTAGGTACGGATATCTACTTAGTACGCAAGTCAGACCAATTTACACAAATCGCTACGATTGGCAGTGGTGGTCGATTTATGATAGCACTACAGCCAGGAGAGTATTGGATTGGCAACTCTGTTGGGTCGACACTTAAAGACAATGTTAAGGTCCAGATAGGAACGGTGACAGATACAGGCACATTTTAGCTTCACACAGAGATTTCAAAAACCCGTTGATTTCAACGGGTTTTGTGTTAAAAAAGAAGTCTCTTTATGGGGTGGGTCGCGTGTAGTCGTAATCAATGCCTTCGTGTTTTCCAGAAAGGGCATTGACAAATACAGCATCTACCCATTTTATCCCTGTGACGGGAATGCGGTAGACCAGTTTAGGATCGTCTAATTTGATTTCCAAAGAAGGTGAGCCCATAGTGTTCAAGTAAGGAGCAATTTGAAGGAGCGCTTCTTCAGGTGTTAAACGGGGTTCTAAGTCATAGGGTGTCAAATAGAGAGAGTAATACCTAAAAGCATCTATTCGAATGGTCATCCTGCCGTTTTCTTCCAACTGAACAGAAAGTGAGACTTGTTTCGGATTGATGACAACCCCTTTTTCCACTGAAGCATAGGTATACTGAATGCTGTTTCCTTGGGTATGTGTGGATTCGTGAATAAGCGTTAAGTTCATAGGGTGATCTTTCAACCATTCTTCAAAGATTTTTTCCGACACAGGCAACACATCAGCTAATTCTTTATAAGGGGAATTGGTTTGTTGGATGTCCAGATGGTAGAGATAGCCTCCTTTTGAAGTGGAATGAAAATGGAAGACGATTTGCTTATCGGTGTTTTGTGAACTAAAATAGAGGACCTCTTGATCTGAGAATTCTACCATGGATTCGTTTTGAACGGTAGATGTTTTGGAATAAGATGGTTGGGAGTCGCCTTTTGGGGAACCGTCTATATGAGCCTCTATTCTGGAAGCGAGTGCTTCCAAAAAGGCTTGGTGGGCGGTTTCATCAAGATGTGGATAGTCGCTGTTGCTGATACTGGATTTGTTTGCAGATGCAAGGTTGTGTTCAAAGGAGGCTCTATACAAGGGATCTTTTTGGCCAATTCTATCCATTAACCTTAGCTCATTTCCAATTTCATCGATAAGACTTGAAATATCAGAATTATTTCTGATAGATTGCCATGAGTTCGTTTGAATCACAGTGCCTTCAGGACCAGTTTGTGGGTATTGAATGAAAGTACTCAGATCAGTGAACGCAAAATAAAGGATCTGACCCGTGTTTCGAATTTCCTCAAGGGTATTGATTTGGTTTGTTGTAAGAGGTTGTTCCAGAGTCTGATCCGACAAATACGTTAAATAGTGGCTAATATCACGGCAAATACTGGGGATTTGCCATCTTTGGATCGATTGATCCATGGAATGCAGGTTGCTGCCTCGCCACAAAAGAGAATAGGCTTCTTCGGCCGAAGCTTGTGCGAGGAGTAGGGATTGTTGTTGATGAAAGGGGTCGTTGCTGGTAAGTGCAACCGCTATTTGACGATCGAGCTGGGACAACAAAGACCTTTGTTTAGTGACCCAACGATACAACTCTTGGGTATGATTGTATTCAAGATCAGCCACATAATCAAAATGGGACTTGACTTGGGGTCGCACCCCCAAAAAGAGAATACTCAATGCGATAAGGATGAGAAGGATTCGTTTTTTCTTCAAATTTACCTCCTGGCTTTGAAATGTAGCGTAGAGATTACTCTATCAGTTGGACGTGGGGGTGGGTTGGTTTGTTCCTAAACAATAAAAATGCCATGGCCTTAGGCCATGGCATTCATTTGTTCAACAGAGCATTAATCCATGATGACAATTGGTTTGATAAGATCTCTTGGTTTGTCCGCCATCAAGTGGAAAGCTTCTTCTATAGATTCCAAACCCTTGAAGCGGTGCGTGATCATTTTGCTTGGATCTACTCGACCTGTTTGGATCATGGCCAACAATCTTTCCATACGCTTTCTACCGCCAGGACACAAGCCACCTTTAATGGTCTTGTGAGACAAGAATCCGCCAATATAAGCGTTAGGGATGGTCAGCATTTCTGTTTCAGTAATGACTTCCAGCATGCCGATATTGCCGTACCCGCATTTGACAACGGCAATGGCGTTGTTAAGGGCTTCTGCTCCACCACCGGCAACGATGGCTGCATCGGCGCCTTTCCCGCCAGTAAGGGCCATGATTTGTTCAATCAAGTCACCATCTTTATAGCTGACAATGTCTGTGGCACCGTATTCTTTTGCTAGTTCCACACAATTGGGGCGTGTTCCAATGGCGATCAATTTAGCAGCACCGCTGAGTTTCGCGCCTGCTACCGCCATTAACCCAACAGGGCCAATGCCGAAGACTACAACGGTATCACCAAATTTGACATCGGCTAATTCTGAACCATAAAAGCCGGTCGTCATCATATCTGTAGCCATTACAGCGGCTTCTAGAGACACGTTTTCTGGCAGCAAAGCCAAATTCATGTCTGCGGATCGGATTTTGATTCTTTCAGCGAAAGTGCCATCTTCATAGTTGGAGAAGTTAATGGCCGTGAACATGCCACCGGCATCTTGGTGTGTGCCATCTTGAATATCAGGATGCTTCCAAGTAGGCGTGGTGCATGGAATGACCACTTTGTCCCCTACTTTGAAATCTTTTACATTTTCACCTACTTCGACAATTTCTCCCACCGATTCGTGACCAAGAATTCTATTTTCTAACCAAGGTCCTTCCATCTCGTATGCGGAATGTACATCGGAAGAACAGGGTGAAATGGCCAATGGACGGGCGATGGCATCGTCCGGACCACAAACATATTCCGGCTTATCCATCCAACCTACTTTGCCTTTTTCAAATACGCCAAAACCTTTCATAAAACACCTCTTTGTTAATTTATTATCAATATTTGTCTATATATTAACATACTCTAAATAAAGAATCAAGAGGAGTTTATAAATATTTGCGATTGTATAAAATAAAATACAACCTAGTTATTGACATATACCCATTATATGATACAATATAATTGTAATGGGCATATGCCTATAATGAAGGAGGTGAAAGAAATGCCAAGAAGAGATGGAACTGGCCCAGTCGGACAAGGTCCTCTGACTGGAAGAGGAAGGGGAGTCTGTGCGGGAGTGGCCGCACCCAATTACGGTTATGGTTTGGGCTACGGCAGAGGCTATGGAAATCCTCGGGGATATGGTTTTGGCTGTAGAAGAGGTTTTGGAAGATACATAGGGCCACAGATTAGTGAGAAAGAACAATTGACTTTGGAAAAAGAGTGGTTGGAATCACAGTTGGAGTGGATTGAAAAGGCTTTGAGTCAAGACACAGAGGCGTAGAGAAAACAGCGGGTTTTACCCGCTGTTTTTTTGATGGGCACAACCCTTTAGCAAATTTGAATTTGACGGATTTGCTAATATTTTGTAAAATAGTAGAAAGATTGAATGGATGACAAAATACGTTAATAACAAGGATGGGACATGGAAAAGTGGCTTAAAAATGGCTTTGTTGCGTGGATGTTCGTGATGCTGTTGTCAACCTTTACGATAGTAGGCTATGGCACCACTTTGGAACCGGATTTCAACAATATGTTTGATGGCCATGGGTCTGTTATGTTGTTGATTGATTCTGGCTCAGGGGAGATTGTGTATGCCAATCAAGCGGCGGAGAAATTCTATGGCTACACAGGTGATCAACTGACACAAATGAAGATTACAGACATCAACACGTTGTCACCTGAGGAAACCATTGAAGAAATGGCCTTGGCAGTGGAGCAGGCACGGAATTATTTCTTGTTTACCCATCGGTTGGCAGATGGTTCCCTAAGAGAGGTAGAGGTTTATTCTTATCCCTATAGGTATGGGGATAGGGAGATGTTGTACTCTATCATTCATGATGTTACTGCGGAAATAGTGTTGGCCCGCTCAAATAGGCGCATGACTTTTGGTGTGTTGGGTTTGGCGGGCGTTTTAATTTTGGGGGCGGGTGCGTTTATATATTTGACAAAAAAGAAGAACAACCTTTTGGAGTATCAGAGTAAAGCCCTACATAATTTTAACAACCTGAGAAAGAATTTTATAGATGCAGATAACCGTTTGACTTATCTGAAAGATAGTCAATTAAAGTATGTGTTTGTGAATCAGGCCTTCGAGAATTTTTTCGACACAACAGAAGCTGATGTAATGGGCAAAGATGCGTATCACTTGGCAGAAAAAGACTTTGCAGATTTTATAACGGAGACGGATTTGGAAGCTTTGGAGAAAAGAGACACAGTCGTACGGCAAACCATGTGGCGTGGTCGTTTGGTTAAATTAACGAAATTTCCTATTGCCATGATGGATGACAGTTTTGGGGTCGGTGCTTATTTGGAAGATGTTACCGACCAAGTGAAAGCCATTGAAGCTGAAGAAAAAAGCAAAGTTCGCAATGTTATGCTGGTAGATGTGTTGTTAAAAGAGTTTGATTCAACAGAGGAGCAGCTGACCTATGCTTTGAAGAAAGCCTTAGAACTGACAGAAAGCAGTTATGGGTACATTTTTGCTTATGACGAAGAACAAGAAACCTTTCATTTGGAAACTTGGTCTGGAGAAGCGATGCCTCTGTGTGACGAAGTAGATAAACCAACAGTGTACCACCTAAATGAGACCGGCTTATGGGGCGAAGTGGTTAGACAGGGCAAACCCATTATTGACAATGACTACCAATCACCAGGTTCGCATAAAAGAGGTTATCCAGTCGGACATGTGGCGATTACTCGGTTTTTGTCTATTCCTATCTATATGGAAGGTAAAATCGTGGCTGCAGTAGCTGTGGCCAACAAAGAGCAAGCTTACCTAGATCAAGATGTCAATGAGTTGATTTTATTGATGAATGGTATCTGGCTAGCAAAAGAACGGCGAGAAAAGAGATTAGCATTAAGAGAAGCCAATCATCAACTACATGAGCAAAAAGATGAACTGCAACTTATTTTGGACTCTGCAGCGGAAGGGATCATGGGACTGGACTTAGAGGGTAAAATGACTTTTTGTAACCAAAGCAGTTTGAAAATGCTAGGATATGACAGACAGGAAGAGTTGGTTGGGCATAATTTGCATGTTAAAATCCATCATTCCCATGAAGACGGCACACCATATCCCGAGGATGCTTGTAAAATGACCCAAGCTATTGCTGAAGGAAAGAATATTCAAGTTCAAGACGAGATTTTTTGGCGAAAAGACGGTACATTTTTCCATGTGAACTATTTTGTATATCCTCAGTTTGTTGACAATCAATTGGTTGGATCTGTCGTGACTTTTATTGACATCACTGAAAGGCTCCAGATGGAACAAGCCATTTATATCGAAAAAGAGCAATTTAGAACCACTTTGCTATCAGTTGGGGATGCGGTCATTGCAACGGATAATAATGGTCATATCAGAATCATGAATCCCATTGCAGAGAAGTTGACAGGCTGGACCATTGAGGAGGCTTTGGGCAAGCCTTCGTACCGCGTGTTCAATATTGTGAATGAATACACAGGAGATCCTTGCGAGAATCCAGTCGCTAGAGTCTTGGAGACAGGGCAAATCATTGAGTTGGAAAACCATACCTTGTTGATTTCTAAATCGGGAGAAGCGTTGCCTATTGAGGACAGCGCAGCACCCATAAGAAATAAGGAAGACAGAATTACGGGAGTGGTAATCGTCTTCAGAGATTTTACAGATAAGCGTGAAAAACTGAGAGAGATCGAGTATCTCAGTTTCCACGACCACCTGACAGGGCTTTACAACCGACGTTATATGGAAGACTCTATCCAACGATTGGATGTGGCAAGAAATCTGCCTTTTGCTGTGATGGCGGTGGATGTAAATGGGCTAAAATTGACCAACGATGCTTTTGGCCATGAAATGGGAGATCGGTTGCTTAAACAGGTGGCAGACATGTTAAAAACTATTTGCCGGGAGGATGACATTATTGGACGTATGGGAGGAGACGAATTTCTTCTTCTATTGCCTAAAACCACTGAAAGTCAGGCAAAGAATGTCAAGATGCGGATCCTTCAACATGCCGAACAGATCAAGCTAGAAACGGTGATCGTGTCTTTGGCTGTGGGGTACGCAGTGAAAGAATCTTCAGAGGTGGGCATTAAGGAAGTGATGACCATTGCGGACAACAATATGTACAAAGACAAGTTGAGATATGGAAAGATTATGCGTAGCAAAACCATCGAAACGGTTCTAAAAAACATCAACATGAAATACGATCAAGAGCAAATTCATACGGAGAGAGTGTCTCAATATTGTGTGGCTCTAGGTAAGGCCATGGGAATGGATGACAGACAAGTAGAGGCGTTGAGAGTGGCTGGCGTGTTGCATGATATCGGCAAGATTATGGTGCCGCCTGAACTGTTGAACAAGAAAGGTCGATTGACACCGGATGAATTTGAAATCGTGAAACGCCACCCGGAAACCAGTTATCAAATATTGAAATCAGTAGATGAATATGCGGCTTTGGCTGAAGATGTATTGTATCATCATGAGCGGATGGACGGAAAGGGTTACCCAGAAGGATTGGTCGGGGAAGAGGTGCCATTAAACTCTAGAATTATAGCCGTCGCAGATGCTTTTGAAGCCATGACAGCAGATCGTCCCTATCAGAAACCAAAAACCAAAGAGGAAGCCATTGAAGAATTGAAACGATGTGCAGGCACTCAATTTGATGCTCCTATCGTAGAGACATTTATTGAAGTTATTTCGTGAAAGGATGAGAATCATGACAAAAATGAAGGCGCCATGGTATAAAAAGTGCCCCCCTTGAATGTTGATTTATCTCCTGCTGGCAGCAGGACTTGGGATTTATGCCTTGTTCAATCGATTGTTTTAGAAAAGCAAACTAAAGGAGCGTTGACAGGATGAAGTATACGGTTAAAGAGATTACACTGATCGCCATTGTGGCAGCATTGACAGTGGTGATTGGGTATGTGTTTTATTTTGTTGGAAGTTTTTTCCCAGTACCGGGGCATAAATTTGTGATTTTTGCTCCGTTTTTGGGGTTCATGGTTTTTATTCCGGTTCGAAAGGTTGGAAAAATGGGTGTGATGACAGCGGCCAGCACAGTGTTTGCCGTTTTAATGGCACCAGTCACAATTTTCATGGCTATGGCCATTTTTCTTACGGGTGTTTCTGCTGAGTTGACCGCTTGGATATTGGTCAGAAATTACCATAAATTATGGAAAATGATTGTGTCAGTCGCTTTTTACCCTACCTATGCCGTACTTTGGACCTTTTTTGTGGCTTATTATTTCACAGGCAATGCTTTGTACCGCCTCACGGGAGGTTGGGTTTTCCTCGTTGTGCTGTGTCTGTTGATATACGGGTTAGGAGCATTAGGGGCTTATTTGGCCAACAAAGTCATTTATAAGCGGTTGGAAGATGTTAACGACTCCAATGCCACGTAAGTGTTGAAGTAGGCGGCCATTTCTCCTTGATCCGAAAGGGTGTCCTGGGTTAATCGGTTGACCCCGCCACCTTTTTTAATCCAAGTGCCTCCGTGGACAACCACGGCATGAGGGGAGACCGATTCATCAAGAACCAGTTGGATGACCAAATGTCCTGTGGGAGAGCGCAACAGGGCTTTTTTTGTGTGGGGGGGAAGGTATTTCTCACCCGTTTGAGGATGGACTTTCCCGATAGGGGTGTCAGGGTGATCTTTCTCCAAACGTTGGGCTTGTATGGTTGAGGCATTCATGCTAGAAATGAGCCTTAAAGGATAAAGATCTGATGCCGGTGTGGTGCCAACATATTCCGTGACAAATTCGAATTTCCCAGAAACTGTGTTGTAAGAGCCTTCTTTAAAGGGCACTGCTGGGGGTACGGGGTTGGCAACGGGTTGGGCAAGTATTTGGGACAGAGTCATACTATAAGGTTTCAGCGGCAGCAAGAGCTTATCCAGCCACTCCTGTTCTGATCCTGCCATATGGGCACCGAAGCCTAAGCGATTTGCCAGTTGCTGAAAAATCCAAAGATCTGTACGGGCTTCTCCCAATGGTGGAATGACTTGGTTTACGCCACCCAAATAACGATGGCCATAAGCAAAGACCACGTCCGCCACTTCTTCGAAAGCCGTGGTGACGGGTAGAAATAAATGAGCAAAATCAGCTGTATCCGTCAGGAATTGATCAGCTAATACCACAAAAGGAACTTGCTTGAAGGCCTTTATGGTTTGGTTGGCATCTGGCAATTGAGTCACCGGGTTGGCACCGTTGATGTAAAATAAGTGGATGGGTGGTTCTTTGGATGTTAAGATACCCCGAGCTAGTTGGGGTTCTGGATAGCTTCGGTGGTGCTTGGCAAAATCTTTTGCCAGAAGAGAATGGTCCACTTGTTCTCTCAGAGCATACATAAAGGTGCTGCCTCCTCCGGATTTCCCGATTTGACCAGTAAGCGAGGCTAAAGCATTGACATAACGAAAAATATGACTACTGTTGGCATATTTATTGAGACCGAAACCTTGGTAAATGGCGGCTGGTTGTGTGGTGGCATAGCTGGTGGCCAGCCAACGAACTGTATCAGATGACAAGCCGCAAGTACCACAAAGGTCTTTAAAAGCCAGATCATCCAACATTTTTTTAAAGGCTTGGAAGCCATGGGTGTGCTTTTCAAGATGTGCAAGATCAGCCAAATTTTCTTCCAAAATTATTTTTGCCATGGCAAGAGCCAATTCACCGTCGCTTCCCGGAGTGGGAGCTATGTGAAAGTCACAATAAGAGGCGGTTTGGGTTTTGATGGGATCGATCAGGATCACTTGACCCCCTCGGTTTTGGACTTCTTTGATGACAGGCAAAAAATGAACACCCGTGGCGGCTGGATTTCTTCCCCAAATAATCAAAAAACGGGCTTTGGCGAGATCGGTGGGGTCATGGCCTGTCAATTCATTGAAATCCAGCATATGGGCTGCGGATCCGGCACCACCACAAAGAGATCCGGTCAAGGTGGTGACGCCTCCTAAAAGATTGAAAAAACGACGGCCTAAATCTTTGATTAATCCAAAGGAACCGCTTCTCTGTAGGTGGAGTATAGACAAAGGACCGTGGTCCTTGAGAGTTTGTTGGATGTTAGCGGCAGTAAGATCTAGAGCGTCTTCCCAAGAGATGGAAACCCAACTGCCGTTTAGAGTGCCACCTTTTCGATAAAGAGGCTTGAGCTGGCGTTCTTGGCTGTAAACCCGGGAAATAAACCCATTGGCTTTCTGACAGAGAAATCCCTTTGTGTAGCCATGTTCCGGATGGCCAGTAAGTTTTACCAAGCGACCATCTTTTACATGGGCGATCATCCCGCAGCTATCGGGACAATCCCTTGTGCAGGTGGTATAGATTTTTCTTTCCATAAGAGACCTCCATGGTTGTTTTGATGGCCTTATTTTATCATATTTATGGTGAAGGTTGAAATTTTTTGTTAAAATATAGGGAGTTGGAGGATGTAATGGGAAAGTTGTTGACAGGAGCGGTTTTATCAGGTGGGCAAAGCCATCGTATGGGTCATGACAAAGCATTAATAAAAATAGAGGGACAAACGCTGTTGGCTCGTTGTGTGGAGGGACTCAGCCAATACACAGATGAGATTTTTATCGTTTCGAATAAGAAAGACAGATACGATATCCCAGGGGTACCGTGCGTAGCAGATAAATACAATGGGAAAGGGCCATTGGGGGGCATACATGGGGCGTTGATGCATGCTACTCATACGTATGTGTTTGTCATGGCCTGTGACATGCCCTTTTGGGAGCCTGAATTGATACAAAAAATCATCAAGGACTGTGACGGTTATGACGCCACAGTCCTAAAGGTCAATGGCTATTATGAGCCATTGTTTGCTGTGTATGCAAAGAGCTGCTTGCCTTCAATCACAGAAAATCTGGAGGAGGGAAGATTGAAGGTAACAGGATTCTTTGACAGCATCCGGTTGAATACCATTGATTTGACAGGGTGTATGGAGGAAGACCTGTTAAGAAGGGTTACTTTTAATCTCAATACGCCTGAAGATCTACAAGTGTTGAAGAAAATGGGGCTAGAGGCATTTTAGGATTAATTCGCGAATGATATCCGGTATGCGCTGATACACATCGGCAGATCGCACTCGTTCGGTGGTTTTATGAAGGTCTTTTCCCCAGGGACCGATGTTGACGATCGGCATAGACAAGGTAGCCAGTTCGGTGAAAGGAATATGATAAATATAGTCCCATCCCGGACTATTGGCCTTGACCATTTCGATGTCTTCTGACGCACCGGACCATGACGCATATGATAAATCGGAAATCCCCATAAAATAGCCTTGGCTTTCAAAAGTTAAATCATAACGAGGAACGGAGATTTCGTTGATGGCAGTTTCTAGGTCAAAAGGCAGTTTTTTGTCGATGAATCGATTATGAATATGGGGATAATAAGGTCCCGATAAAGCCACAATGATCGCTGGGCCATCCAGATCGATCCAATCGACGATGAATTCGATAAGACGAGTGGAGGCTTCTGGCAAAGTGATGCTGTTCTTGTGTAAGAGTTGGATTAGCTCTTCCTGATAGACCACATAATCTCTTTCGAAGTTGGGTAGAGGATGATGAAGGGCCCGTTGGTACAATTCTTCGAATGTAATTACTGTGGGTTCAAAGTTTTTATTTTCAGGACAATCACCAGTGAGATTGCAGTAATTTTCGTAAGCGTCTTGAAAATGAATTAAAGTATCTCGTAGAGTTCTTCTAGATAACGAAACCAATTTATTTAGAATACCGTTGGTTGAACGTGAAAAAGTCAACCAGTTGAAATAGCCTGTTGCTGCTTCTGGAATAGAGGCATCATAGGCTTTTTTTCGATCTTTTAGATTGACCCACACAGGAGGCGGGGTGGCTTCAGAACCATAAACATCGCACAGATCCACGTTTAACTCTGTCTTTCTTTGGAGATCAGCCAATACCAAAGAAGGGTTAAAACCATTGAAAGGATCTCCAATATGGCTTTTGACGCCTTTGACATACAAAACAGGCATGACTTTTCCCACAGAACCCTCGTAAAAAAGAGCTTTGCCTCTTGTTTGATTAAAATAAGGCTCGCTGTTAATGGCCAATACATAGTCTAGATGGTGTTGAGATTTTAAAGCAGTAATAAGAGGAACTGCATCCAACATGCCTTTTGACAGAGTTTCCTCATCGGGAACGCTCAACAAGAGCAGGTTGCCTTCAAAGTCAGGGTCTTCTGAAAATAGAGCCGTGAGAACCATTTGAATAGCGGCACCAGATTTCATGTCGGCAGAACCTCTACCAAAGATCCAATCTCCTGATTCCAAGTCTTTTCGGGTGTCAGGGGATAGTTTTCTGGAAACCATAGCTTCCGCCAAGGCTTCTGGGTACAGGGCATATGGCTTAAGTTTGCCATATTCTTCAATATCTACCACATCGTGATGGTGCATCATCACAACGGTTTTGTCTCCCGTTCCTTTGACCAATGCCCAGACGACCTTTCTGCCGTGAGGGTCATCGTCAATGGGCAAGGCGCCGCACAAGTGACTGTTCTCTTGAAAATAGTGTTGAGACCGAAGCCATTCAAGAATAAAGGCTTCAATTTGTGTTTCTCGGATGGTATTGGTATCACTTTGGATAGCCATTAGATCCAGAAATAAAGGCTTAATTCTGTCTTCAAACAACATGGTCCACTCCTTATATCTTTGGGTTAAAAACATTGTAGCACAGGTCTGATGAAATGGCTATGCCATACAAGCGTCAAATAAGAATTGGCCATAAATATGCAGACATTTCATGACACTGTCTATATGGATTTTTTCGTTTTCCTGATGACAGGTATCTTTTTCGCCGGGGAAAACAGGTCCCCAAGAAACGGCATTTGGTAGAGCCTTGGCATAAGAAGTTCCTCCGGCTAAAGCAAATCCACCTGGCAAGCCTGTTACTTCCGTGTAGGCGTCGGACATGACTTGAAATAAGGGGTGTTCTCGACTGACATATAAAGGATCTAGGTAATTGCCAAGATGGTATTTAAAACCATAAGTTTCACTATGGGATTGGAATAGAGTAAGGATGTCTTCCTTGGTAGTGCCCCACTTGTGACGAATATTTATCGTAAGAGACAAGGTGTCGTTTTCGTAACTCAAACAGGTTGGATTGGCATAAGTTTTGCCAATGTATTCCTCGTTGTAATGAAGCACTTCATTCTTGAATCCAAGAAACGCACCAGTATAATCCCCATGCATTTGTGAGATGAACGTCATGATACGGTTTAATTGGGGATAGTCTATGGCTTGTTCCAAAATTTTGAGAGACAATTGGGTTAAAGCGTTTTCACCATTCTTTGGCAATGAACTGTGTGAAGATTGTCCGCTAGATGCAAGGGTTATAGGTTGTGAGGATTCCTTCAACTCAAAGGAAGCCAAACCCTTTGAAGGGATCGTGTTGGGGCTGTCGCCAGAATGAATAGACAGCAATTTACCACCTGAAAAACACGAGGGTAGAGGCCAGCTTAGTACCACATCCCCATATCCTTTTTCAATGTTGTGGATAGGAAAGCCACCATCCGGGGTAAAAGAAACATCAGGAGGGGTGAAATGCGCCAGATAGTTGGCCATATCTGTCCATTCTTCCTCTTCTTTTGTCCCTATAATAAACTGGATGCTCCTTTTAAAAGGATGGTTCAATTGACTTAAGGCTTTGATTAAATTGAAGATGATGACGACGGGCACTTTATCGTCCATGGCGCCTCTTCCTATGAGGGTTTGGCCATCAAATTGGCCTTCAAAGGGAGGGGTTTCCCATTTGTCAGGGTCACCAATAGCTACCACATCTACATGAGCCAAAATGCCTACAGATTCAGACCCCTCCCCCAAGGAAATGACCAAACAATCTTTTTCGGGGGTGTAGCGGACGGTCAAGCCGGATGCT
Source organism: uncultured Clostridia bacterium (assembly GCA_964539975.1). GTDB lineage: Bacteria > Bacillota > Clostridia > Tissierellales > Dethiosulfatibacteraceae > 38-11. Next base: position 49,829 of record CAZIKK010000013.1, on the reverse strand, counting down.
AGTGCAAGGTTCTCTAAATAAGCCAGACATTGTTGATTGGCCACCACATCATGGGTGATGCTAGGAATGCTGATTAAATCCAACGATTCTCGAATGATGTCTTCTTTAAGATGATCGAGGGAATCTAGAAATGGTTTTCTCATGTAGCGACTCCTTTACAAAACTCTAAAGCCGTCAGCGCATAGATTTCATACGCGCCTTTTAACTGAGCCAAAGGCACCAACTCATCTTCTGAGTGGGCATGCTTAAGGTGACCGGGGCCGAAAACCACGCTGGGAATATTGGCGTAATTGCTAAGCAGGGAAGCATCAGTCCACGCAGGAAACGAAATGATGTCGGCTGGTTTTTTTTGTGATTGATGGATTCCTTTTTCCAGAGCCAAAACAATGGGATGGTCCAAATCAATTTCCAATGGTCTGTGCAACATCATATTGCTGTCTTCAAAATAACGTTTCACATGGGCCTGGAATTGGTTGTCGCTCATTTGCAGATCCGCTACGATGGACCGGAGTTCTCCCATGATCAATTCAAAAGATTCCAAAGGCGTCCAACGACGATCAATGTAGAGGCTGCATCTTCCTGCAACGCTGCTAGGTTGATCCCCTCCTTCTATGACACCAAAATTCAATAAAGGTTCGCCAATAAGAGGATGCTTTCGGTCCTTGAATTTCGGAAGAAGTTCATCTTCGATCTTAGTGATGAGTTTGGCTGCTTTTGAAATGGCGTTGACTCCTTCTGTTGGGGTTCCCCCATGGGTGGTCTTACCGATGATGTCAATTTCAATCCATTCCAATCCTCGGTGGCCTGCTGCGATATTCAGATCAGAAGGTTCGCCTACTATGGCGGCATCGGTATAAGGGCCATTTCTAACGATGTATTCTGTCCCTTCGCTAAGCTGTTCTTCGTTGATAACGCCGGCAAAGATCACATCGCCTCCAAGGACAATGCCACTTCTTTTGATGGCGGCCATGGCGGCCATCATGGTTCCTAAAGCGCCTTTCATGTCGCAGGTACCTCTACCGTACATGTTGCCGTCCTCAATGTTGGCAGAAAAGGGATCTCGAGTCATATTGTACGGGGGGACAGTGTCCATATGACCGGTGAGCATTAGAGATTTTCCCGTGCCATTGCCTTTCAAAGTAGCGATAATATTGGGTCGATTGGGAAGAGGTTCTTGAAAATAAGAAGGGATGCCCTCTTTTTCAAAAAAACGATGAATATGTTCTGCAATGGCTTTTTCCTGATCTTTCAATCCAGTATAACTAGGTATTTTAATTAAATTCGCTGTAATTTCGTAAACTTCTTCCGGCGATACTTGGTTTAATAGGTGTTGAAAATCAGTCATGTTTCACCTCCGTTGCTAGATGGCAGGCCACTTGATGATCGCTTGAAATAGTGGTGTAACCAGGTTCTTCTTCAAAACATCGTTGGAAAGCATGCTCGCACCGGGTGTTGAAGCGACATCCCTTTGGTACTTCTGTTGGATCTGGGATTTCGCCTTGAAGGACGTTACGCTCTCTGTTCCGATGAACTTCCGGGATAGGCATAATGCTTAAGAGTGCTTGAGTGTAGGGATGCACACTGGATTTTGTGATGGCATCTGCCGAACCGATTTCTACAATTTTACCCAAATACATGATGGCAATTCGATCAGAAATCAACCATGCCAGGGATAAATCATGGGTGATGAAGAGAAAAGACAATTGTCGAGATTCCTTTAGTTCCAACAGAAGTTTCAGAATGCCCGACCGGACAGACACATCCAACATAGAGACGGGCTCATCGGCCACAATAAAGTCCGGGTCCAGTATCACAGAACCAGCTATGGCAACACGTTGTCGTTGGCCGCCGCTAAGCTCGTAAGGATATCTATAAAGATAGTTGGCACCTGGTGCCAAGCCGCTGTCCTCAAGGGCTTTGATGGTACGCTCTCTTCTTTCTTCTGCTGTTTTGACTAAATGGTTGACTTCTAAAGGTTCAGCCACCGCATCAAGAATCAAACTTTTAGGATCCAATGATTGATAAGGGTCTTGAAAGATCATCTGGGCTTTTTGGCGAAAGGCTTGAACCTCTTTTTTGTGTTTGAAATTTATTGGTGTGCCATTGAACAGGATCTCTCCCGATGCTGTTGGCACCAAATTCAAGATGGCTTTGCCAAGGGTGGTTTTGCCGCTGCCGCTTTCTCCAACAAGTGATACGATCTCGCCTCGATGTATATCTAGACTGACTCTATCCACTGCTTTGACAATTTTTTGTTTTTTCGAGAAAAGATCTTGTAAAAAAGATTGTTTGATTTCAAATGTGACCCGCAAATCTTTTACAGAAACAATTTTTTCTTTATTATCCATGGTAGACACCTCCAAAGTGACAGGCGTAAGAATGGCCTGGGTTGGCTTCTGTCATAGCGGGTTCTGTTTCCTGGCAGATGGCTTTGGCATAAGGACATCTTGGATGGAACCGACATCCAGAAGGGGGATGCACCAGATCAGGAGGTGTTCCTTCAATGGCTTCTGGCATCACCCGTTCTTTGTGAATATTTGGAAAGGCTGTCAATAGTTTGTAGGTGTAAGGGTGGAAGTGATTGTCGTATATGTCCTCCACGCTGCCGGTTTCTACAATTTTACCCGCATACATGACCGCAATTTTATCGCAAGTTTCTCCCAAAATGGATAAGTCATGGGTGATTAGGATAATTCCCATATTCAGTTCTTTTCTGAGTTTATCCAACAAGTTCAAAATCTGGGCTTGGACCATGACATCCAATGCGGTGGTGGGCTCATCTCCAATCACAAGTTTGGGATCACAAGCCAAGGCCATGGCGATCATGGCTCTTTGCTTCATGCCCCCACTGAATTCGTGAGGATAGTTGCGCACTCTGGAGGGTTCCAATTCTACCAGTTCAAACAAGGATTTGACTTGGTTCATGGCTTCTTTTTGAGAGACTTTTTTATGCAGTATGATGGCTTCGGCGATTTGATCGCCAATGCGCATAACAGGATTCATAGCGTTCATGGCGCCTTGAAAAATCATAGACACTTCGTTCCATCGGACTTTTTTGATCTCAGATTCACTTAGATTGGCTAAATTTCGACCTTCTAAAAGGATTTCACCTGAGACAATGCGACCTTCAGCAGGCAATAAATTGTTGATGGACAAAGCGGTGGTGGTTTTGCCACATCCGGATTCTCCTACAAGTCCAAGAGACTCGCCATAGTCCAGAGACAACGATACATCGTCTACGGCTTTCACGGTGCCTGCTTTGATATCAAAATAGGTTTTTAAGTGATTGATTGTCAACAATGACATAGGCTACCTCCTTTTCAACTTTGGATTTAGGATTTCATCAAAGGCATAGCCTAAAAAGGTGAAAGCTAATACCACTAAAACAACGGCAATGCCTGGAGGCAGAAAGTACCAATAGGCACCAGAACTGGCAGCTCCGGATTGAAAAGCATAATGGAGCATCATGCCCCAGCTGGCCCGAGTGGTATCTCCCAACCCAAGAAAGCTTAATGTGGTTTCAGACAAAATAGCCACTGCTGTGATGAGAATGGTGTTGGCAAACACCAATGGAAATACATTAGGTAGAATGTGACGGACAATAATGGTTTTATCATCGGCACCAATGGCCCGTATTCTTTCGATAAAGGGGCGCTCTTTTAGTGATAGGGTCTGAGAACGGACAACACGTGCAGTTCCTGCCCAACTGGTGACACCTATGACTAGGATAATGTTCCAAACACTGGTTCCTAAAATTGCAGCCAGTATCAAAACCAAGGGCAGCCAAGGCAACACAAGGAAGAAGTCCGTGATTCGCATCAGAATGATGTCTGTTTTCTTGCCAATAAAACCGGAAATCAAACCGACTGCAGTGCCTAGAAACATAGAAATGACTGTGGCCAGTATGCCCACCATTAACGAAACACGACCTCCTGCCAATAGATTTCTAAAGACGTCTCGTCCAAGATTATCAGTGCCTAAAGGATGGCTCAAACTTGGAGGTTGCAAGGCGTTTCCTGCTGTACCAAACTCCAAGGGATTGAAAGGAAACAAGAGGGGTCCTAGCAAGGAAACAACAATGAAAAATATTAGGATGCCTCCCCCAAGCATACCCATGGTATTGGAGCGAAAACTTGACATAAAGTTTTCAAGTTTTTTCATTCGCATTTCTTTTTTTATTGTACTCATATCAACACCTCAACTTTTTACCCGTGGATCTAGGTAACTGTATGTGACATCTGCGATTAGATTGGCCAAGATCACACTGATGGTGATGAGCAGAAAGATGCCTTGAAGCAAGGGGTAATCTCTTCCGTTTAAGGCCTCATACATCAAACGTCCTAATCCAGGCCAAGAAAATATGGTTTCCACTTGAATGGTGCCACCGATAACAAGTCCCATATTGATGGCGATCAGTGTGATCATAGGGAGCATGGCGTTAGGCACCGCGTGTCTCTTAATAATGTAGTTGTTGTCGAAGCCTTTGGCTTTGACAGTGGTGATGTAGTCTTCTGTAAAAACATCCAACAGCGTATTACGCATGGTCAACGCATATTCACCAATCAGTACCAGACTGAGAGTCAAAACAGGTAAAACCAAATGTTTAGCTGCATCTTGGATCATCACCCACGTCGAGACAAAGCTTCGACCAGGGGTTAGCATGCCTGATGTTGGGAACCACCTCAATCCAATGCTGAAAATGGAAATCAAGATGATTCCCAACCAGAAGGTAGGCATGGAATAAGTGACCAGTGAGAAGCCAAGAGCCACGACATCGATTTTTGTGCCTCTTTTCCAACCGGCGATGACACCTAAGAGTATGCCCACAAAAATAGCGATAAGCTGAGCCAATCCTACCATGAGAACTGTGGGTAGAATTTTGTCCCAAATAACGGTGGTAACCGGCTGCTTGTAAATGAATGAAAGACCAAGATCTCCTTGGAATAGGTTTTGAAGATAAATGAAAAATTGCATGTACCAAGGTTGTCCCAATCCGAACAACTCTTTTGTTCTTTCAATGGCTTCTGCTGATGCTCTCGGATTTCGCATGATCATAGCCAAGGGGTCACCAGGCATGATGCGGAATAGAAAGTAGTTGAAGATGATAACGAAGAATATGGTCAGCAGCGATTGCAGCATTTTTTTTAGAATGTATTGCTTTTTCAATGGATCACCTCGTTTATCAATTGATATAAAAAGGGGAAGGCAGTGCCTTCCCCAGGTTGCCTTTAAGCAATATGGTGATTACTGTGATTTCTTCTTCTTGACAAAGAAGAAGGCGATAGCGGCGATAACAGCCACACCGATAAGAATAGGCGTCATGTTGCTGTCACTCATGGTGTCGTCACCTTCTGATGGTGCGCCAGGGCCATCTTCTGCTACAGCTGGTTGAACATTCAAGTAATTGTAATTGGTTAGATTGAAGAAATAGCCGCCTTCTTCTGGAATGGTTTTCCATCCTGTCCATCTATCGGTATTCACTGCTTGAAGGCTGTTGTCATAGAACAAAATGATGTAAGGCGCTTCTTCGTACAGAATTTGCTGCATTTCCCAAACAACGGCTTGTCTTTCTTCAGGATCCATCAAGGTCTGTTGCAAGACGAACAATTCATCATAGCGTTCGTTGGAGTAGTTTGAATCACTCATATTTCCGATCTGCTCGGTAGTCATGACATTCAAGATGGTAGTAGGATCTAAGTCAGTTCCCCAACCCCAGATAAACATGTCGAAGTCTCCAGAGTAAATTTTGTCTATGAGTAAGCCATCATCCACTGTTTCGATATTAAGCTCAATGCCAGCTTCTGCTACGGTACCAGCGATCATTTGACCTGCTTGCACTTCGTCGGTGTTGTTGGCTCTCAAAGTGAATGTAAAGGACAAGGGAGTCCCGTCACTATCTTGTCTGATTCCGTCGCCATTCAAGTCAACATAACCCGCATCATCTAACAGTTGATTGGCTTTTTCCAAATCGAATCCACGATATTCCTCAGGAGAAGGTTCATAATGGTAAAAACCTTCTGGTGGAATCAACGTGCTGCCTACAGAACCTTGGCCTGCATAAACCAGATCCAAGATGCTTTGTTTGTCGATGGCGTATTCAATGGCATGTCGAATAGTGAAATCCGACAATAGGGGATGGGCGTTGGATGCAGGATCATCCCAAGCATTGAACGACAATTCTGTGAATCCTAGAACGACGGCAGCAATGGCATCGATACCTGGCTCGTTTTGTAGGGATGAAAGTTGACTAGGACTAAAGTTGGTGGCGGCATCAATTTCTCCAATTCGCATAGACTGGGCCATGGTATCAGTATTGGCATACAGAACATAAATCAATTCATCGATACCTGGCGCGCCTTTGAAATAGTCAGGGTTTGCTACCAGTTTAAGAAACTCTCCCGAACGCAATTCATCAAACTTGAAAGGGCCGGTTCCGACAGGTTGACTGTTTTCCCAGGTCACATAATCTTCCGGATCCACTTGTGACCAAATATGCTCAGGTAAAATCGGAGTTGCGTTGATGAGCATATTGGCTTTTGGTGCTTCGGTTTTCATTACTACGGTGTGGTCATCCTCGACGAGGACTTCGGTGATGCCTCCTAAAGCACCGGCATACATACCCAAGCCTTCAGCAATCAGCATGTCATAAGTGAACTTGACATCAGAAGCGGTGAAAGGCTCTCCATCGTGCCAGGTGACACCTTCTTCGAGATAGAATGTCCACTCAGTCTCAGAAGAATCAAGCTCCCAGTGAGTAGCTAGATTACCGACTGGCTCAAGATTTTCGTCCAATGTAACCAATGAATCGTACATCAGCATAAACACCTCATAACCGATTTGGCTGTATGAAATGAGTGGGCTCAACGAATCGATCTGAACGGTGACACCAATTCGCATAGCGTTGGGTTCGTTTTGGCTTTGGGCACCCAAAGCGGTGACTTGTGTCAAGACTAAAGTTAGAATCAAGGTGATGATTAATAATGTTTTTTTCTTGGTTTTCATAAGTTCCCTCCATAAATTTAATGGTATGTGAATAGTATGTTTCGATGATAACATTTGTTAGGTAGTGACGCATGATGTCAAGATGGTGAAGCTTTTTTTGCCAGCGTCTAGTCGTGCCTTGGCTCCCATAGGCAAAGTGGCCATGTCTTTTGTATGACCAATGGGCAATCCGTGTATTGCGGGTATTTTGAAAGGTCGGATAAATTCGAATAAAACATCTTCAAGGCTTGTGTCAACATAATAACCGGGTTGATGCAAACGGGGCGTACAATGCAAGCATTCTCCAATCACCACGCCTGCTACTTCGTCGAATTTTCCCGCATTGGATAAATGGGTCAGCATATGGTCGATGATCCAAGGCTCAGTTTCTAATTCTTCTATAAAGAGAATTTTACCTTTTGTGTCGATTTCGTAGGGCGTTCCTAGGGTTGCACAGATCAACGTTAAGTTACCTCCTGTGATAGGAGCTTCACAGACACCTGAATGCAAGGTATTGATCCATTTTTTCTCATCTGCCAAAGAGATCTCGCCAATGGGGTCGGGTGAAGTAACGGCTTTAAACAATTGCTTTTTGGTATAGTCTGTCAATTCTTCCGGGTTGAAACGAGACATGCCTGGTCCGTGAAAAGTGGTTAAGCCTGTTTGTTTGTAAATAGCCAAATGAAGCGACGTGATATCGCTAAACCCCACAAAGACTTTGGGGTTTTGTTGGATGATATCAAAATCAATGTACTTGAGCATTCGAGCAGATCCATAACCTCCTTGTGTAACAAAGATGGCGTCAATATCTTTTCTGGCAAACATATCGTTAAGATCTTCCGCGCGCTCTTCGTCTGTTCCGGCAATGAACCCTTTACGTTTGTTCAGATTTTTAGACAGTTTGACTTTGTACCCCCATGATTTCAACGTCTCAACACCTCTTGTCACATCACTTCTATTGTAAGATGGACTAGCGGGTGAGATGACGCCAATGGTGTCTCCTTTTTTGAGAATGGTCGGTTTGATCATTCTACACCTCCAATAACCGATAAACGGACATAGTATGCGTATATAGTTCATTATAACATTTTTTTCGAGACGGATCAATAAAAAAAATCTGTATAGTATGATTATACAGATCGGTATGTTCATGCATGTCATGGACAGAACAAGCACAGGATATCAGATTAAGGAATAAGGTGATTCAACTCATCTCGATATTGGAAAAGGGTCTTTTTGGCCTGCTCGATTTTCTCTAGGTAATGGGCATCTTTTATAAAGGATGCCGCCACACAATGACGCACTGTGCCATCGTTGCTGAAAATGGGGATGCCGACACCCACGGCCAGAGGAAAAACTTCGTCCACGCTGATGACGTAGCCTTGTTGGCGAATACGCGCGTATTCCAGAAGCAATTCTTTGGGATCGGTGATGGTGTTTTCGCATATTTTCTCGAAGGTTTTTCCTTTCAAGAGCTTTTTGATACGATTTGGATCATGATAAGCCATGAGACACTTGCCATAGCTACCGCGGTTCATAGGAAAAAAAGTGCCAGGCACATAGTTGATTTTGATCGGTTTGTAATTTTCGACCGAAAAAATGGAAATCACATCGTCTCCGTCGCGCTTGGCTAAACCGGTGGATGCCTTCAATTGATCGCTGAGTTCTTCAAGAATATCTAACACGCGGCTCTCGTAATTGCCATTATCCAAATAGACATTGCCTAGATGATAGGCGAGGGGTCCGATTTTATATTTTTTAGTGGAAGGATTGCGGATCACCATTTTATTTCTTTCAAGAGTTAACAATATACGGTTGATGCTTGTCCGGCTAATGCCTAGAGCTTTTTCTAGTTCGCTGATTTTGTACTGATAAGGACTGTCAGACAAGACTTTCAACAGTTGCATGGCATTGTCGATGGTTGAGCTGTATGATTTATCCATTTAATCACCTTTTATAACTTCTTTGAATTGTTTTCATTCTAACACTAGAATCAAAAAGACTCAATCATAAAATAAAATCAAAACACATGCACGGTTGATTTAACAGAGGTGAGTGTTCTCTTTTTATTGGAAAACAACGGGTGAAGTGATAAGATAAGTATAACCAAAAAGTAAACAGGGAGAAAAGCATGAAGGCATTGATTTTAGATGGAACCATTGACAACGACAAAGAGAACGAAACATTGAAAGAAGCATGGGTGGAAGGATTAGAAGAACAAGGTTATCAGGTTAATTGGGTGATTTTAAAACAAGAAGAGATCCAATCATGCATAGGCTGTTTTAATTGTTGGACGAAAACGCCAGGTCTTTGTATTTATGATGACAAGGGAAGCGATCTGGCGGAGGAGATAATTAACAGCCAGTTGGTGATAGGTGTTTCCCCAGTGATTTTTGGAGGTTATTCGCCAGAGATGAAGAAGATGTTGGATCGAATCATTCCTTTGCTGATGCCGTTTTTTGTTAAGAAAAAAGGAGAGGTACATCATAGCCCACGTTATGATGGGTACCCTCCAGTCTGGATGGTGGGGATATCAAAAAAGAAAAAGGATGAAGGGGAGCATTTATTTGAGGCTTTGGCAAAACGCAATGAATTGAATTGGCACAATTTGTTTGAAGGCCATATTTGGAGGCCGGAGACTGAGAATGCCCGGGATTTTGTGGACAGAAGCATGAAATTTTTGGAGGCAAGACGATGAGAGAGAAAAGAGTGTTATTATTGGTAGGGAGTCCAAAGAGCAAAAGAAGCACTTCTCTTTCGTTAGGAGAGCAAGTGGCAAAGAATTTGACTGAATCTCAGGGGTGTGTGATCGAGAGCATGCAGGTGCTTAAGACGATTAGGGAAAATCCAGATGAGTTAATTCAGGCATGGAATCGTGCGGATGCCATTTTGTTGGCATACCCAGTTTATGTGGATAGTTTGCCAGCTCATGTGATTCAAACATTGATGACTTGCCATGAAAATAGGGATGATACCAAAACAAGAGATTTTGGTGTGATGGTCAACTGTGGCTTTCCAGAACCTTTGCATAACAGGCATAGCATTCAGATTTGCCGAGAATTTGCAAGAGTGTCTGGTCTGAATTGGCGGGGAGCGCTGTCAGTAGGAGGAGGAGGCACGATCTCTGGCAAGCCTTTAGCAGAGATGGGGAAAATGGCATCTTTCTTAGTTGAGAAAAGCAAGAACTTTGCGGAGCGATTCTTCAACACAGAACAAGAAGGATCGACAGAAACCATAGAGGTCCAATTGGCTCCCACGCGTCTTTACATGATCCTAGGCAATCGAAACTGGGTTCAACATGCAAAAAAACTCGGGACGCACAAACGATTAAAAGACAAACCTTACTGCAAAAGCCATTGAAAAAAATGCTCACAACAAGCTGAAAAAAGCAGGGGCCAACAATACCCTCTCTCCCAACGAGATTGGTGGAAGAAGTGCGTATCGGTTCAAATTCAGAAATGAATGGAAAAAGACTAAAAGACGTGAAAATACCGGAGAGAACAGGACTGATTGTTTTGGCAATCAAAAGAGTTCGTACAGACCAGTTGGCGTTCAATCCCAAATCGGACGAAATTCTTAATGAAGGCGATGTCATGATTGTGTTAGGGAAAGGCGAACAGGTTGATCGACTTAAGAAACTAGCCTGTGTTGAGTGAAACGACCAAAAGGTGAACAAAAAATTAAAAAAATATAACAATATTTGTGTTTTGATTTTTTAGAAAGTATGGTACTATATATAAGATTTTGTATGATTGTGAATGAACGGAACCAATTAACAGGAGGGTACTAATGGGTAAAAAACTCCCATGGATGTTGCTAACACCAGGATTGGTGTTGCTTGTCCTTTTTTTGGCACTGCCTTTGGCCAGGATTTTTCTTCCGACAATATTTGATGGGCAATTGTCATTCGACCATTACATTAATTTTTTTCAAGACGAATACAACATGAGAATATTCGTAAGAACCTTAAAAATATCGGTAATTGCAGCATTGATTTCAATTGTATTAGGAGTTCCCACCGCTTATTTCATTTCAAGGTGCGGTAAAGCATGGAAGAGTATATTGATGGCGTTGTCCATGTTTCCACTTTTGACAAATCCTGTGGTGAGAAGCTTTGCGTGGATTGTAATTCTAGGAAGAACAGGTGTCATCAACACGTTTTTAACGAGTACGGGCATTCTTCAACAACCTTTGACACTCCTTTATACAGAGTTTTCCATCTTAGTGGGCACCATTTATTTGTTCCTGCCGATCATGATCATCACGTTGGTTGGAGTGATGGAAAACATAGAAACCGATATTGTAGAGGCGGCTGAGACTTTAGGAGCCAATAAATTGATTGCTTTTGTGAAAGTGATATTGCCACTGAGTGTGCCAGGAATTATTGTAGGAAGTGTTTTGGTGTTTACTGGATCGTTGACCGCTTATACCACGCCTCAACTCCTTGGTGGAAATCGCAATATGATGATGTCAACTTTTATTTATCAAAGAGCTATGTCTGTTGGAGATTGGACAGGAGCAAGTGTCATCGCCGCTATCATGGTAGTGACCACTTTCATTGTCATGAAAGGGATGAATAAAGTGGCTGAAAAACTGGACCGAAGGGAGGGGCAAGATGCGTAAAAACATAGGATTGACGATAATTTCAGGATTGGTATTTGCCTTTTTGTTCATTCCGTTGCTGATTATCGTCATCACCTCTTTTGGAGAAGGCAGCACCATTACATTTCCCATATCGGGATTTACTTTAAAATGGTACCAGAATGTGTTTCAATCAGAGACGTTTACGGCATCGTTCAAGGTTAGTTTTCAAATTTCCATGATCGCTACAGTATTGGCACTATTGGTGGGAATACCGGCAGCTTATGCCTTGTCAAGACATAGTGTGCGAGGTAAAAAACTGATCAAGGGCTTCTTCTTGTCACCTACTGTTGTGCCAGGGATCGTAGTGGGTTATTCACTGTTTCAATTTCTAGTGATCAGTTTAAGGATTCCGGTGTTTCAAGGCTTATTGTTTGGCCATTTTTTAATCTCTTTGCCTTACGCGATACGTGTGATTGGATCTAGTTTGGAACAGTTTGATTTTTCGGTGGAAGAAGTGGCATGGACATTGGGCTGCAGTAAAATCAAGGCGTTTTTCAAAATCGTTTTGCCAAATATTACTTCTGGTATTTTTGCTTCATTCATGTTGGCTTTTATTAATTCGTTCAACAACATACCGGTTTCCATGTTTTTATCGGGACCAGGAGTACGAACCTTGCCGACGGCGATTTTGAATTACATGGAGTACTATTATGACCCAACCGTTTCGGCGGTGTCGGTTTTATTAATGATTGGAACCATTGTGTTGATGTTGCTGATTGAAAAGACAATTGGCTTGTCATCTGTTTCGAAATAGGAGGAATAGCATGTCGTTTGTGAATTTAACGGACATATGTGTCAGTTATGACGGAAAAACAAATGTATTGGATCAATTGAATATTGCCATGGAAAAGGGAGAATTGGTTTCTCTTTTAGGACCAAGTGGATGCGGTAAAACCACAACTTTGCGTGTGATTGCAGGGTTGATTGACACAGTGGGTGGAAAGTTGATGGTAGACGGTCGCGATATGACCAAGATACCTGTGCACAAGAGAAATTTTGGAATGGTTTTTCAAAGTTACGCCTTGTTTCCCCATTTAACCGTATTTGAAAATGTGGCTTTTGGGTTGAAATTGAGAAAGCTGGATAAATCAACCATTGAAGCCCGTATAAAAGAAGTGTTGGAAATTACGGATTTGACGCCTTACGGAAACAGATATCCCAAACAGCTTTCAGGTGGTCAACGTCAAAGAGTAGCCTTGTCTAGAGCGTTGGTGATTCAGCCAAAACTACTGTTATTGGACGAACCGTTGAGTAACCTTGATGCAAAGCTTAGAGTCAATATGAGAACAGAAATAAAAAGCATCCAAAAAAAACTAGGGATCACCACGGTGTTTGTTACGCATGATCAAGAGGAATGCTTTTCTATATCTGATAAAGTAGCGGTAATGAATGGTGGAGAAATCGAGCAATATGACACGCCTGAAAACATCTATAACCGTCCGAGAACAGAGTTTGTAGCTAGATTCATTGGGTTTGAGAATTTCATACCACTGACCAAAACATCAGATAACCATTATTTGGCAGAAAATGGCAACGCATTCCAGGTGGTCAAGCAAGGAGATGAAGAAGGCACATTGGCGACCATTCGCCCTTCAGATATTAAGATCACACCAACAAATGGTGAATCGAGAAATAATGAAATCCAGGGACAAGTATTGGTTCGAACCTTCTTGGGAAATAGTTACCAATATGATGTGGAAACATCATTAGGAAAAATGGTGGCGACAGGACCATGTGACAAAGTGCATCAATCCGGAGAGAAAGTGACACTTTATCTACCGGAACAAAAAATAGTATTAGTATAAATTATGGAGGGAATTAAATGAGAAAGTTTTTAGTAGTGGCATTAATCGTGGCGTTGGCAGCAACTTCGCTGGTTGGCTGTGGTCAGAACGACGCACCGGAAGCAGGAGGAGACCAACCTAGAGAGTTGGTTGTTTCCACATTTGGGTTGAGCGATGACATCATCACCCGTGATGTGTTCAAACCTTTTGAAGAGGCTCATAACGTAAGAATTGTGGCAGAGGTTGGAACAGCTGCAGAACGCTTCACAAGATTGGAAAGCAACCCTAACTCAAATGTAGATGTGATTGAATTGTCACAGTCAACAGCGGCAAGAGGGTATGAAGCAGGATTGTTTGCGAAAATTGACTACAGCCAATTGGAAAATGGCGATAAATTAATCGACAGTGCGGCGGCGATAGTGGAGAAAGGGTACGGACCACCTTATGTCATCAATAGCATGGGCATTATTTATGACAAGGAAGCGGCAGGCATGGAAATTACCGAGTGGGCTGACCTGTGGAATCCAATTTTGGAAGGTAAGATTTCCATTCCAGACATCACTACCACTTTTGGACCTTCTGTTGTTCACGTAGCCAGTGACTACAAAGGGGTGGACATCAAATCAGATGACGGTGCAGCGGCTTTTGAAGCGTTGGTGGAACTGGAGCCAAATGTGGTTAAAACGTATGCGCGATCTTCGGATCTTGCCAATATGTTTACATCTGGAGAGATTGCCGTGGCGATAGTAGGTGACTTTGCCATTCCGATGATCCAGGGAGCTGCACCTCAAGTCGAATACGTGGTGCCGGATTCAGGAACTTATGCAAACTTTAACACAATCGATGTGAATGCCAATTCTGAAAACATGGATTTGGCGTTGAAGTTCATTGATTGGAGATTGAGTGGCGATTTGCAGGCGACGACAGCTGTGACATTGAATGAAGCACCTGTGAACAGGGAAGTGGTTCTAGATGGAGAAACGGCTGAAAACAAAACTTATGGTGAAATTGCTGAAAAGGCAAAATCAGTGGATTATGAGTTTGTCAATCCTTTGATGCAACAATGGATTGACCAGTGGAATAGGACTTTAAACCAGTAATTAGCAACAGGTTGAGATAGCTTCGAATTTTCGAAGCTATCTTTCGTATAAGGAGGATCTTAACATGATGGTAGATCTTAGAATCAAAAATGGAAATGTGTACAACACGTTTTTGAGAGCGTTTCAACAAAAAGATGTTTACATCAAAGACGGAAGATTTCTTCATCTTTCTGACCAAGAAGAAAACTCATTGACAGCCAAGCGAACAATCAATGTGTCGGGGATGTTTGTGGTTCCTGGACTGATTGATTGTCACATGCATATTGAAAGCTCCATGACAGTGCCGACGAGATTTTCGCGGGAAGCCCTGAAACATGGGGTGACCACTGTGGTAGCGGACCCTCATGAAATCGCCAATGTGTTTGGGTTGGAAGGCATAAAAGCTTTTATGAATCAAACCACACAATTGGATATCTTCTATGGGATCCCGTCATCGGTGCCAGCTACTTCGGAGAGCATCGAAACAACAGGGGGCAGTATTGGTATTTCGGAAATTGAAGAAATGTTAGCCATGGATAAAGTGGTGTGCTTAGGAGAAGTGATGAATTTCAATGACTTAATTTCTTCAAAGACAACACCTACTCAAGAGATTATTCGGCTAGTTGAAGCAAAAGCCCCTCATATGCCTATTGAAGGTCATTGTCCAAAAATTTCGGGGTTGGATTTATCCCGATTGATTTTTCAAGGAGTGGATGCGGACCACACACAGCAAACGCCTGAGAGCATCTACGAAAAAATCACCAATGGCATGTTTTTAGAGATTCAGGGGAAATCCATCACCCGAGAGACCATTCAAATGCTCTTGAAACATCCTTTTCAGGATGCTTTTGCCTTGGTGACAGATGATGTGATGGCAGACCATTTGTTAACGGGCCATTTGAATGGGATTTTAAGAAAAGCCATGGAAGCAGGCATGCCTGTGGAGCAGGCTATCTATGCCGCAACGTATACGCCTGCCAAACGCATGAGACTGGATGACCGAGGGGTGATAGCACCGGGAAAGATTGCAGATTTCATTGTTTTATCCAACCTTGATGCCTTCGAGATTCACCAAGTTTACAAGAAAGGTAACCCCCTGGATGAACTGGATGAGAATGTTGAACCCGCAAAATTTCCTGCTTATTTTTATGATTCTGTGAAATGTCGTGTGCTTGAACTCGATGACCTTAAAATACCTGCTGGAGATAGAAAGACGGTGACAGTCAACGCCATGGGCATACAAAAAATAGGAACATTTACTCAACACATCACTCAGGAATTGGCTGTTGTCAATGGCTACTTGGATTGGGAAACATCAAACTTGTCATTGATACTGGTAATGGAAAGATATGGAAAAACTGGTGAAGTGGGTTATGGGTTTGTGGTGAATGCATTGACTGAAAAAGGGGCGATAGCCACAACCTGGTCTCATGACCATCATAATCTTATGGTAATGGGAACCAATGCTTCAGATATGCTTCTGGCACAAAAGCGCGTGCTGGAGTTAAAAGGGGGTTATGTGGTCGTAAGAAACGGTGGAATCCTGGCTGAAGTGTCATTGGAGGTTGGCGGGATTGTCAGCGAACAACCGATCCCTCGGCTCGGAAGGCAATTGAAGGAAGTGAGACAAGCCATGATAGATTTAGGTTACCGAAACACCAATGAGGTGATGTCTTTTTCTACTTTATCTCTACCTGTTTCACCCGAGATAAAGATTACGGACAAAGGGATGATTGACACAAGGTCCCAAAAGTGGATTCCGTTGATTTTGGAGGACGAAAATGAAACGCTTGATTAAGAATGTTCACATATTGACGATGAATGATAAGATGGAAGTCTTCCCCAACGGCTATGTCGTGATGGAAGACCATTTAATCTCAGAAGTGGGGGCAATGCATAGAGTTTTTGACGATGAAGCGTTCGATCAAGTAGTGGATGGGCAAGGGGGATTGCTCATGCCAGGAATGGTAAATGTTCATACCCATGTGGGAATGATTCCTTTTAGGTCTTTGGGGGATGATTGTGAGGATCGATTAAGACGATTGTTGCTACCACTTGAAAAAGCTTGCATGACTAAAGAATTGGCGTATGCCAGCGCGAAATACGCCATGGCGGAGATGCTCCTATCAGGCGTTACCACATTTCTGGACATGTATTACTTTGAAGATGAAATTGCCAAAGCATGTGAAGAAATGAAAATGCGCGGAATATTAGGGGAGACGGTGATGGAGGAACCGACATGCGACGCGCCCAAATCTCATGGGGGATTGGTTTATGCTGAAACGTTCATACAGAAGTGGAGGGGGCACAAATTGATTACTCCAGCCATTGCGCCCCACGCACCCAACACCAACTCAAAAGAAGCATTGCAAAAGGCACGAGAACTAGCAGACAGATATCAAGTTCCATTAACGATGCATGTGAGTGAAATGGATTATGAGATGGCCTATTTTAGGGAGACTTATAAAATGACGCCAATCGAAGCCATGGATGCCTGGGAAGTGTGGGCAAACAAAACCATTGCGGCCCATTGTATCCATTTAACAGAAAAAGATCAGCAGATCCTCAAAAAAAGAGGGATTGGGATAGCGCATTGTATTGGCGCCAACACAAAAAGCGCAAAAGGAGTGGCTCCTATCAGAGATATGTTGGCAATGGGCTTAGACGTTGGACTGGGAACGGATGGACCGAGTAGCGGCAATACGTTGGATTTATTTACTCAGATGAAACTCTTTGCCAATTGCCACAAAAACCATCATCGAAGCCGATCGTTGTTCACAGCCAAGGAGATTGTGGCTTTAGCCACTATTGGGGGTGCGCGCGTGTTGGGAATGGATCAAGAAATTGGTTCTATCGAACCCGGCAAGAAAGGGGATGTTGTCATTGTTGAAACCGATAGCATCAATATGTTTCCTATTTTTGACCCATACGCGGTGCTTGTTTACTCTGCCAATGCTTCGAATGTCCGATATGTATTTGTTGACGGCAAATTATTGGTGGCGAACAAAACACTCACAGAATCAACTATTAAAGAAATCAGAAAGCAATTGAACGAAAAGATGCAAAAATTTCGAAAAGAAGCTGGCCAGCGTATGCCAGCCTTTGAGAATGAAGGCGAAAAATGAAATGATGAATGAAACGCAGATAGTGGAACGCTTTCAAGGAATAATGAAAGATAGTTGATTGCATTTATTGTTTGTGATATAAAAACATATATCAAAAACTGTTTGCTTTATTAATATTTCATTAAATTTGCATTAAAGATATTGCAAATTCTTAACAGACCCCTTATACTACAAAGTTATTGTTTTTCATTGATTATTGTTATATGATAAGGTATAATTACCAATACAAATGCCGACTGAGATCGGCTATCATTCTGTAGCAAATGCGTTTGCTAAATTTAATCCAAGGGGGAGAGAGTAGAATGAGAAAAAGAAGCTTACTAGTATTTTTGGCATTGGTGCTGATTTTAGCATTAGTGGCAGGCTGTTCACAACCTGCACCGGCACCGACACCAGATCCATCAGACGAACCAGGAGACGAACCAGAAGATGATCCAACACCGGACCCTGGGGATGTAACTTATGAAAACATGCTAACAGTCGGTATCACCGAACCATCTGGAAATTTCAATCCTGCTTATTATTCATCAGCTTATGATGGGTATGTGGTGGACTTGGTATTCCAAACGCTTATCAAAAGAAATTTTGATGGAGATTGGGAAGGAGAAGCCGCTCATGATTGGGATATCTCAGAAGATGGAACGACTTACACGTTCTATATGAGAGAAGACAATGTGTTTTCCGATGGACAACCTGTAACGGCTCATGACGTGGTATTCAGTTACATGTTAATCTCTGATCCGTCTTACACGGGACGATATGGTTCTGTAGCAAGACAATTGGAAGGGTATGATGAGTTTGCAGATGGCGAGACGACTGATTTTCCAGGCGTTGTAGCGTTGGACGACTATACCGTGCAATTCACGTTTAAGGAAGCGTTGAGATTGAATATTGCCAACACGACTTTCCAAATCATGCCAAAGCATTATTATGGTGAAGGATATGAGATTGGATTTACTGAACCGGTACTTGAGAAGAATGCAGCACCAATGGGTTCAGGTCCTTATGTATTGGCTCAGTATCAACCAGCTGAATTCGTTTATTTGACAAGAAATCCAAGTTATGTATTTGAAGATCTGTATGCGATAGAAGAATTGTTGCTAGAAGTAACAGAAATGACAACTGAAATGAACGACTTGTTGAGTGGAAAGGTGGATGTTTTAGCCGGACAAATAGATCCTGACAATATCCGAGATGCAGAAGCGGCACCAGAATTCAAATTGAATTCCTACCCAAGAAGTGGTTATGGTTATGTTCAGACAAACCATGAGTTCGGTCCAACAACAGAAAAAGCCGTTAGACAAGCTTTGTATTATGGGTTCAATTTGGATGAGTTTGTAACCAACTATTTCCAAGGCTATGCAGAAACGCAGTTCCATCCTTATTCTCAAGTATCTTGGGTAATGGATGAAGAATTTGAAGCTTCTCTACCAGATTATTCTTTTAACTTAGATAAAGCAAAAGAATTGTTAGATGATGCTGGTTGGGTTGTTGGAGACAGCGGATTTAGAGAAAGAGATGGAGAAGTATTGGAATTGTTCATCTTGGCTATGCCCGATCATGATATTCTTGATACCTTGATTCCAATGTGGGAAAGAGACTGGGGCAATGGCTTGAACATAAAGTTGAATGTGGCATACGAAGAGTTTAACTCTATTTTGGATACCATTCTTTACGATTCAGATGGTAATGTGGAAGATTGGAGTATGTTCTTCTTGGCTACGACTATTACCAGCTATGACCCACATGGAACAGTCGAAAACAATTTCCACTCTAGACATATTGGCTCTGGACGAGATAACTTTGCGCGATACAGCAATCCAGAAGTGGACGCTTTGATTGATCAAGGTGAAGTAATCATGGATGAAGAGGAAGCGAAACCAATTTACCAGGAAATCGGTAGAATCTTGACGGAAGATGCTGTGTTCATGCCAGTGTATGCCAACACTTACTTCGATTTCTATCATGAGAAATTGACCAACTTCCATACACACGGAATCTACAACTGGGTAGATGCTATGAGAGATGCAAGGATTGTTGGACATTAATCTCAGTCATGTAATCAAATAGTCTTGATGCCATTGAAAGATTCATTGTGCGAAAGACGACAATAAAAATGAAGAAGGCAATCTGACAAAGTACTTGTTGATTGCCTTCTTGTAACTGATAGATAAGGAGTGAATGGCATGTTGCGATACATGACAAAGCGGATATTACAGCTCATACCCATAGTAATTGTGATATCCATGGTGATATTTTTTGTTTTAAACTTGATGCCAGGCAACCAGGTGTCAGCTTATTTGGGAGTCGGATCGGAGGTTTCTCCGGAAAGAAAAGCTCAAATAGAAGAGTTGCTTGGTTTGGATAAACCTTTGTACGTTCAATATTTCATGTGGTTGAAGCGTGTGGTCATAGAACGGGACCTTGGGCGCTCTATTGTTTTTGGGGCTCCGGTCAATGAGGTAATCAATACTTTTGTGTGGAATTCTTTCATCCTTAATTTGGTGTCTTTGATTTTTGCCATGTTGATTGCTCTTCCTGTAGGGATACGGTCTGCTGTGAAAAAGTACGGCTTGTTTGACAATTTCTTTACGGTCTTTTCTTTGGTAGGGGTGTCGATGCCCACGTTTTTCTTTGCGTTGATTTTGATTTTTTACATCGCTATTCCTGTTGAAAGCATTCCTTTAAACGGGATGAGGACCTCCATCATGAGCATAAGAGGCTACCCAAGCAAAATGGCGGAAATTATGGATGTGGCTCGGCATATGATGTTGCCAGCTATTGTTTTGACCATGACAAGCTTGGCAACCCTTACTCGTTACACCCGAAATGCAGTCATCGAGGTGATCAATCAGGACTATATTCGAACAGCCAGATCCAAGGGATTGGCTGAAAAAGTGGTTATTTACAAACACGCTTTCAGAAATGCGTTGTTGCCTGTGATTACTGTTTTGGGCATGTGGATTCCCTCGCTTTTTGGTGGCGCGATTTTGTTGGAGACGGTTTTTCTGTGGCCAGGTATTGGAAGGGCGCTGTTGAGAGGGATTAACAATCAAGACTTGTCTCTTGTGATGGCTACATTGGTATTTTATGCAATTTTGACGGTTCTTGGCAATCTATTGGCGGACTTGTCCTATGGTTTGGCAGATCCAAGAGTCAGAGTGAAATAGGAGGTGTTGTAGATGACAGAAGATAAGAATAAAATGAATTTGAACGCAGAGCCTGTTGTTTCAACACTGAAAGCGGAAGGGCCATGGACCATTGCCTGGAATCGTTTCAAGAAAAACAAAGTAGCGGTTATTGGAGCGACAGGTTTTTTGATTATAGTTTTATTGGTAATCATTGTTCCTATGATTTACTCTTTCAATTTATTTAGAGCTCAAGAGGGAATAACAACAGGAGAGCTGATTAAAGAAACTATTTTTGTGGATTTGAGGGCACAAGGATTTGAGCTTACCAATGCCAATATGCCGCCTTCAAGGGAATATTTGCTGGGAACGGACAGACAAGGAAGAGATGTGATGTTTCGTTTGTTTTATGGAGGCAGGATCTCCCTAATGGTAGGATTGATGGCGGCGGGCATTACCGTTTCTCTAGGGACTCTGGTTGGCGGCATCGCTGGCTACTACGGAGGAATAGTAGATTCCATCCTAATGAGATTTGCAGAAATTGTGATTTCCATTCCTTTTTTACCGACAATGATTGCTATCTCAGCGGCGATGCGATGGGTACCATCGGAACGATCTATTTTTGTCGTGGTCTTTGTGGTGGGGATACTCAGCTGGCCAGGCCTGTCTCGTGTGGTGAGAGGTCAGATCTTGTCGTTAAGAGAGCAAGAGTTCATGTTGGCAACTGAAGCGTTGGGCATATCCGACGCATCCAGGATTGTCAAACATTTGGTACCCAATGTTTTGGCCTATGTGATCGTCAGCGCCACTTTGACCATGGGTTCTGCGATTTTGCTTGAAGCGGGATTGTCATTTCTTGGATTGGGGGTAACGCCACCCATGCCGAGTTGGGGAAACATGATCAACTTGGCAAGAAATGCGACCATATTTGAAAACTATCCATGGATGTGGGTGCCGCCTGGGGTGTTGATCATTGCCACGGTTATTAGTGTAAACTTGTTAGGCGAAGGTTTGAGAGATGCCTTTGACCCAAAAGAGATTAGGTAGGTGAGAATATGAAGGAGATATTGAAAGTTGACAATTTAAGAACCTATTTCTATACAGACAAAGGGGTCGTGAAGGCGGTGGATGGCAACACATTTAGTATCAAGGAAGGACAAACTCTGGGTGTGGTTGGAGAGTCCGGATGTGGAAAAAGCATCACAGCCATGAGTATTTTGAATCTCATTGAGAAACCGGGAAAAATAGTGAGTGGCTCTATCCAATTTATGGGAGAAGAATTGGTGGGTGCAGGAGACAAAAGGATTCGTGAGATTAGAGGCAATGACATTTCCATGATTTTCCAGGAACCCATGACATCTTTAAATCCAGTTTTCAAGGTGGGACAACAAATAGGAGAAGCACTGATACTCCATAGAAAATTGTCAAAAAAAGACGCTAAGAAATCAGCCATTGAATTGTTAAGCTTGGTAGGGATCCCAAGGCCTGAAAAAGTAGTGGACGATTATCCCCATCAATTGTCCGGGGGCATGCGACAGCGTGTAATGATTGCTATGGCTTTGGCCTGTGACCCTAAATTGTTAATTGCGGATGAGCCTACCACTGCATTGGATGTGACCATTCAGGCGCAGATATTGGCTTTGATGAATAAACTGAAAGAAGAAACAGATACGGCTATTATGATGATCACCCACGATTTGGGTGTGGTGGCACAAATGGCAGACCATGTGCTAGTGATGTATGCTGGGAGAATAGTGGAGTCAGCACCGGTGGATGATTTATATGAGACGCCTCGACATCCTTATACGGTTGGGTTATTGAACTCAATTCCTAAACTGGACGAAACGAGGGAAGAACTGAATACCATTGAGGGTGCAGTGCCCAATCCTTTTGAGTTGCCACGAGGTTGTTACTTTGCACCTAGGTGTGACAAAGCCATGCCCAAATGCCAAGAAAAACAGCCGGGGAACTATCAAGTGGGAGAAGACCACGTGGTGAGTTGTTTCCTATACGGAGAGGAGGAAGCTTCTGATGAGTGAAAAAATATTGGAAATAAAAAATCTAAAGAAGTACTTTCCTGTCAAAGCAGGTGCGTTTAGGAAACCTCTTCAACTCAAGGCGGTCGATGACATTAGCTTTGATATGATGAAAGGGGAAACAGTAGGACTTGTTGGAGAGTCTGGCTGTGGGAAATCCACACTGGGACGAACCATTGTCAGGTTGTATGAGCCTACAGATGGGCAAATCTTTTTCAAAGGCAAAGAGATTAGTCGTCTAAAAAGAAGTCAATTAAAACCATTAAAAAAAGAGATGCAGATTATATTTCAAGATCCTTACAGCTCATTGAATCCACGGATGAACGTAAATTCAATAGTGGGAGAAGCGTTATTGGCCCACAACCTAGTAAAAAAAGGTGCTGAGTATGAGGAACGAGTCGCGCAAATTGTTGAAACTTGTGGATTGGCTAGGTATCATATCAATCGCTACCCGCACCAATTTTCAGGAGGTCAAAGACAGAGAATTGGTATAGCCAGAGCGTTGGCTTTGAATCCAGATTTTGTGGTGGCAGATGAACCGGTGTCAGCTTTGGATGTATCTATTCAATCCCAAATTCTCAACTTGATGAACCGATTGAAGCACGAGATGGGGTTGTCTTATCTATTTATTTCTCATGATTTGAGTGTGGTCAAGTATATCAGCGACAAGATTGGGGTCATGTATTTGGGGTCCATGATTGAAATGGCCCAGAAAGAGGATCTTTATCGAACGCCTCTCCATCCCTATACAAGGGCTTTGATTGCCGCTATTCCAGAAGCGGACCCTAAAAAAGTCAAGAATATGGAGGCCATTAAAGGCGAGATCCCAAGTAATGTCAATGTGCCTACGGGATGTAAATTCCATACTAGATGCCCACATGTCAAAGATATTTGCATGGAACAGGTGCCTGAGTTTAGAGAGATTCAAAAAAACCATCGCGTGGCTTGTCATTTTGCAGGTGAGATCTAACATGTTTGATCGTTTGAAAGAGATTTTGGAAAAAAAAGAACTGGATGAAGACAAGAAAGAGGTCCAGTTTGAGAAAAATGATTTTTTGGCAATAATGATCGCATTGGGATCTTACATGATCCCCATTCTTCTTGGAATATTTGCGGTCATAGCTGTGATTATCAAAGTGATGTTTCGCTAATAACAGGGGGTAATAAATGTTAAAATCGAACAAAGACAGATTGGTGATACAATCCGCTCAAGGGAAGATACATGGCCCTACATCGAGAAGCCCCTATCGGGTTAATCGAGAGGGGATAGGCGAAATTCTACCAGGTGTGGGAGGCATTTGCTACAATGTGAAAGTGGGCGATAGCTGCATGACGGTCGTCGGCGATCATGTGGAGCCGGGAGTAAGTATTCGAAACGAAATTGATGTTGAAAATAATGCGTTGATGTTATTGGCCGGCATTGGGAATGAGGCCAAAGTCATGACGGGTGAAGCAAAAGGTGCCAAGGGGTATGTGACTGGCATGCATGGAGGCATTGAACATGTCTTGATTCATTTCGAAAGAGAAGACCTGGACAAACTAGCGATTGACGACAAGATACTAGTCAAATGCTGGGGACAAGGATTGGCGTTTGAAGGTTATGAAGATGTAAAATTTATGAATATAGACCCAAGCTTATTGGAAAAGCTAGGTTTGGAAGAAAGTGAAGGCGTTTTGCAGTTGCCGGTTGCTGCACAGGTACCCGCGCATTTGATGGGATCTGGGATTGGCGGTCCCACAGCGGTTTCCGGAGATTATGACATCATGACAGGCGATCCAGAAGCGAATGAAGCTTACGGACTTGACAAACTGAGATTTGGAGACCTAGTTTTGCTTAGCGATTGTGACAACACTTTTGGGCGACAGTATTTAAAAGGCGCGGTTAGCATTGGTGTGGTGGTCCATAGCGATTGTATTCTATCAGGACATGGTCCGGGGATTGCCGTGATCGCCAGCTGTAAAACAGATCGACTGAAGGGTGTTTTGAAAGAGGAATCCAACATAGCAAAACATTTGCCGTTTTAATGAGAAGCAGACCTGAAAAATTTTATGGGTCTGCTTTTTTAAAGCGTCACCTTGACAGATGTGGTATGATGAGTAACAGAAATGTATTATTTGTTGCGATGGAGGGCTCATGAGCATACATAGAATAAAGGAATCGGTCCAGAAAATTTCAGAAGCCATTGCGGCAGCGTTAGACTGCAATGTGACCATTGTGGACGATCAACTGATGAGAATTGCAGGGACAGGACCTTACCGCGAGGAAATCCAAAACTATGCGCCAAAAGGATCTGCCTTCACACGTGTTCTAAAGACAAAAGAAACGGTAGTCATAGAGGAACCTGGGAGAGATTATTTGTGTCAGCAGTGTGATCGAGCGGGAAACTGTGAGGAGACATATGAGATATGTTGCCCAATTACTTGGGAAGGGACCATTTTAGGCGTGATCGGTATTTTTGCCTACAACCAAGCTCAGAAACTGTATTTTCAAGAAAGAAAAGAAGATTTCCTCAACTTTTTGGGTAAAATGGCAGACTTAATTGCCAGCAAAGTGGGGGAAGAGATTCTGCATGAAAATATTCTGACACGGAATCAGGAATTGGATGCTGTGATTCAACATGTGAATCAAGGCGTGGTCTGTATAACAGAAACAGGAGAGATCAGCCAGATTAATGATAAAGCTAAGCACTTGTTGGGCATTCATGATTCGCTGGATCGAATGATTGGCCAACGAATCAGTGATTATTGGAAAGGTAGCATTCTTTTGAGAGCCATTGAAAAAAACATGGACTATGTGGACATAGAAGAATATTATGAAGGCCAAGGATACAAGAAGGGTTTGTTGACGACGGTCAAACTGATCCATATTGAGGGTCAGTTGAAGGGAGCAGTAGCCACCTTTAGCGATTTTGACACCATACAAAAATCTGCGTATAGGTTGCGTGAAAAAAATCATGGGTTTACATTTGACTCTTTATTAGGCGTAAGCCCTCAGTTAATAAAAGTCAAGAAAAAAGCAATGAAGGTGGCGAAGAACGATTCAACGGTATTGATCACTGGAGACAGTGGCACGGGAAAAGAAATATTTGCCAGAGCCATTCACAATGCGAGCCATCGTCATGATCAGCCCTTTGTCAGTGTGAATTGCAGTGCCATACCGGAAACTTTATTGGAGAGCGAGTTGTTTGGATATGAACCGGGCGCATTCACTGGAGCCAGCAAAAAAGGCAAAACTGGGAAAATTGAACTGGCTCATAGAGGAACTTTTTTCCTAGATGAAATAGGAGATATGCCACTTTACTTGCAAGCGAAGCTATTAAGAGTTCTTCAAGATAGAAAAGTCACAAAAATTGGAGGGCTTGAGCCTATCGAGCTAGATGTACGCATTGTGTCCGCCACCAACAAAAACCTGGAAGAGTTGATAGAGAAAAAAATGTTTCGAGAAGATTTGTACTATCGACTGAATGTGATTCCATTAATCCTTCCTTCCCTACGAGATAGAAAAGACGACATCGCGGTATTGACAGAGCACTTTTTGGCATTAAACAATGAGCGATTTGATAAAGCGATTAAAGGATTTTCCAAAGAAGCCATGGCCTATATGAGAGAATACGCATGGCCTGGAAATGTAAGGGAATTGGAAAACATTGTGGAATATGGCATAAATTTTGCAGAAGGAGAGACGATAGAGTTGGAGGATATCATTGATCGTTTTAGGAAGATAGGACCCCACAGCAACCAGTCTTTGAAGACTTTGATGCATGAGTTTGAGAAACAGACGATTGAACGATGTTTGGATCAATATGGCTGGACAGAAGAAGGAAAAGCCAAAGCTGCAGAACAATTAGGCATTAGTCGCGCCACATTATACCGAAAAATATCTCACAACTGAGACAAAAGTCTCATTTATGAGATAAACACGGGATGAATTTCAGGTTATTTTCCTTGTGAAACGCAAGAAGAAGAAACGGCTGAAAAAAATTAGTAAAACAAATGGTGTAAAATCAAGACTTTCACAAGACAAGGTTAAGTGAAAGTCTTTTTTGTGTCCAAGTTGGCATATGTCTTGCAAAGTATCTGACGGAAGATAAACAAAAGGATGGTGCATCAATGGAATGTAATTTCAATGAGTTTGTGGATAGACGTGGAACAGACTCTTTAAAGTGGGGCAAAATCAGCTCTTTGTATGGGAATGACGACATATTGCCGATGTGGGTGGCAGACATGGATTTCAAATCTTGCGAAACGGTGATTGAGGCGTTTAGAGAAAGAATAGACCATGGCGTGTTTGGATATGTGCAAAGAGACGATGCCTATTATCAGGCGATTATTCACTGGCTAGAGAGTCGGCATCAATGGAAAATAGATAAAGATTGGATCGTGCCAATGACAGGGGTTGTCATGGGTTTGAGCTTGGCGGTGAGGTTGTTCACAGAACCGGGTGACACTGTGATTGTTCAACCTCCTGTCTACCCTCCTTTCTTTCAAGTCATACAGAAGAATCAAAGAGTGGTGGTTGAAAACAATTTGATTAATGAAGACGGCCAATATCGGATGGATTTTGACGACTTGGAAAAGAAGATTAAAGACGGGGCAAAAGCGATCATTCTCTGCAGTCCCCATAATCCTGTAGGCCGTGTTTGGGATAGAGAAACACTAGAGAAGTTAGGAAACCTGTGTATAGAGCATGGTGTGTTGATTATTTCGGATGAAATACACAGCGATCTGGTTTTTGAATCCAGTCATCACACGCCTATTGCTAGTTTGTCAGAAACGATCAAGAACAATACCATTACCTTGATGGCGCCAAGTAAGACTTTTAATATTGCTGGATTAGCAGCTTCTTACGCCATTGTGCCAAACAATGAATTGCGGCAAAAATGTGTGGCTGAATTGGAAGCCATGGCTGTTAGTACCACGACAATTTTTTCAACATTAGGACTTACGACTACTTATACGCATGGTGGGAAATGGTTGGACCAATTGATGCCTTATGTAGAAGAGAACAGCCACTATGCAGTGGACTATATCGAAAAAAACATACCACAGGTGAAGGCTTATGTGCCAGATGGTACGTATCTTTTATGGCTGGATTTTAGTGAACTGGGAAAAGATCAGCAAAGTGTCCAAGAAGCATTGATTCAAATCGGAAAGGTTGCTTTGAATAGTGGCTCGGATTATGGACAAGTTGGAGACGGATTTTTTAGGCTAAATATTGGATGTAGTAGAGAAGTCTTGAAAGAAGGACTGGAACGGATTAAGAAGGCAGTGGTTTATTTAACGGAATAAACCACAAGACCTAAATACAAAATAACAGACAGGAGATAATGATGAGACAAGCGATTGTGAGTACATTGAGAAAAGAAGTCATACCGGCAATGGGGTGTACAGAACCGGTTGCCATTGCATTAGCATCTTCATACGCGATTGATGGAGTGGATGGAGAAATGATAGGCATTCGATTGGCTATCAGTGGCAATGTCTACAAAAATGCTAAAGCGGTTGGCATTCCAGGAACGGATCACACAGGCATTGAAATGGCATTGGCTTTAGGTGCCAGCATTGGAGAGCCGAATTTTGATTTAACCATTCTATCAAAACTAACTCCAGATGATTTAGATAAAGCATTGGCTTTGGTAAAAAAAATACCGATGAAAATAGAAATTGTCTATGACAAACCTAGTATGTTTATTGATGTTGAAGTGACCACTACAGAAGGACAAGGTAGAGCTATTATTCAAGACAATCATACCAATCTGGTATTCTTAGAGAAGAATAGCAAGGTAAAACTAGACAAAAGACAGGATCAATTGACAACGGTAGAAGCTCAAAACGATTTATTAGATTTATCTTTGGCACAAATCATTACGCAAATACTAGAGGTACCTTATGAAGAGATTGCCTTTTTGTTAGAAGGTGTTACATTGAACCTGGCGATGGCAGAAGCGGGATTGGTAACAGATAAGGGATTGAAGATTGGAAAGTCTTGGAAGACCCTACTTGAAAAAGGATTGTTCAGCAAAGATTTGGGCAATGAAATAACCATGTATACCACAGCAGCCTGTGATGCCAGAATGAGTGGGTTGGAATTACCGGTGATGACAAGTTCTGGAAGTGGGAACAATGGCATTATCGCCATTATTCCAATTGCGATTGTGGCAAGGCATTTGAATCTAAGTCCTGAAAAAACAGCTTATGCGTTGGCCATCAGCCATATGGTGAATACCAATGTAAAGAAATATGTAGGCAGACTATCCCCAGTTTGCGGATGTGGCGTATCGGCTGGAGCAGGAGCCGCGGCTGGCATTGTTTACTTGTTAGATGGACAAGTAGAGGAAATGGAAAAAGCCATCGTTAATGTTGTATCAAGTTTGGCTGGCATGATCTGTGATGGAGGCAAGGTTGGATGTGCGTTGAAGCTTTCTGCGAGCGCGTCAATGGCATGGCAAAGCGCCTTGTTTGCGATGGAGGGTGTCAGCGTGCCGTCTGGAAATGGCATTGTGGGCATTGACTTGGAAACAACATTGCACAACCTTGGAAAAGTTAGCCAGGAAGGCATGTGTTATGTAGACAGAAGTGTGATTGCAACCATGTAGGAGAATGTTAACATTTCATAACAAAAAAACAGTTGATTTGTCCAAGTTATTTAGATATACTCTAATTATGAGATTAAATCATAACAAAAATCTCAAAATAAGACAATGAAGAATGGGCAAATCACCTGTTTCTTTATAAAATTCATTGAAAACGTTTACGAGGAGGTCAGTGATGACAAAAATCAACAACATCATGAAGCAACCAGAGGATGAAAGGACTCAATTACTTCGATCTGCTATCGAGCATCGAGCAACATGGATGGCATTGACATATCTGGAAGCAAAAGAGAGTGGCTGTGATGCTGAAAAAATCACAAGAGCAGCGATTCGAAAGACTGGAAATTTAGCAGGTAAAGAAATCAAGGAAGCAATGAAGAACAAGGAAAGTTTGGTGGATTTCCGTTATGCATTCTTAAGTTCTCAGGTGCTTAAAAACTTTGAAATGGACATCAAAGAATTGAAAGATGAGTCATTTAAAGTGGAATTTAACTACTGTTCGCTAGTCAACGCATGGCAAAAATTGGGAATTGATGATGAAACAATTGACTTGCTTTGTGACATGGCTATGGATGGAGACAGAGGGATAGCTGAAGCGGTTGGTGCTGACTTTGAGTTGGGTGATACCATCGCAAAAGGTTGTGCCACATGTAAATTGCACTTTAGAAAATAAAAAACAAACTAGGAGAGGGAAAATGAAAAACTTGAAAAAAATGATTAGTTTGATCATGATCGTTGCGTTATTAGTGGCAAGTTTAGCGGCTTGTGGTTCAAATGGATCGGGTGGAGACACAGCACAAGCAGTTAAAATCGCCATTGCAGGACCTCAAACAGGTGACTTTGCTGAGTACGGCATTGGATTTAGAAATGCGGTTGAAATGATGGTTGAAGAATGGAATGCGGATGGCGGTGTTCTTGGCCAACAAATTGAAGTAGTCGTCTATGATGACAAGAATGAAGGGGAAGAAGCGGCTACAATTGCTGAAAGAATTGTCGCAGATTCGTCTATTCTAGGAGTTGTGGGACACTTTGCAAGTGGTGTGTGTATGGCTGCTAGTCCTACTTATCAGGAAAACGGTGTGGTAAACATTTCACCATCTGCGTCACATCCTGATTTCACATCAGAAGGGGATTATATCTTCAGAAATAACACGGTTATTGACATCGAAGCAAGAGCAGGCGTTGAAATTGCCACAGAACTTTATGGCAAGACTAAAATTGGCGTTTTGTCAGTAAGAACTGACTGGGGTGCCAGCACAGCGGAAATCACAAAAGAAATTATTGAATCGGTTGGCGCTGAGGTAGTGGATCATCAGGAAGTATTGGAAGGAACAGTGGATTTCAGTTCAAACATTTCTAGATTGCACAACGCAGGCGCAGAAGTGGTTATCGTAGCGGCTATGTACAACACATTAGGACCTTTCGCGACACAGTACAAAGAAGTGAATCCTGATATCGAATTGGTTGGTTTCTCAAACGCGTACAGTCGACAATTAATTGAATTGGCTGGAGATAATGCAGAGAACATTCATTTCCCAACGCAGTTCTTTGATGGATCAGAGCAAGAAAACGTGGCGACTTTTGTAACGAACTATAGAGAAAAATATGGTTCTAACCCAAGTAGTTTAACAGCTCAAGCATATGACAGCGCAGGCATCATCTTGACGGCTATCCAAAATGCAAACAGTACTGATAGAGCAGCGATCAGAGATGAAGTCGCGGCTATCGAGTATGAGGGTGTGACTGGTTACACAGTATTTGATGAATTTAGAGACTCTGTACGACCATTTACATTTGTAAAAATCGAAAATGGAGAGTTTGTAGAAGTAATCCAATAATCAAGAATACATAATCACCGAGATGGTCAGATGGATGCTATGTAATGGTGCTATCTGGCCATTTCTGAGATTAGACATAAATTTGAAATGCAAAGAGGTGAAATATATTGTTTGTTGAACAATTAGTAAACGGATTAACCATTGGAATCATCTATGCCTTAATAGCAGTTGGATACTCTCTTGTTTTCGGTATTCTCAGATTGGTCAATTTTTCTCATGGATCAGTCTACGCCTTTGGCGCTCATATGTCCCTGGTTTTCATTTCCATGGAGTTTGGCATTATTCCCGCCATCGCAGTCAGTATATTGCTAACGGGTCTTTTGGGAGTAGCCATCGACAAGTTGTCATTGGAACCGCTAAGAAATAAGGGTTCAAAACCGATTGCGGCATTAATCACAACGATAGGAATTTCCTACATCATTCAAAATATGTTGATGATTCTTTTTGGCAGTGAAACCAAAAGGTTTCCTCAGTTATTAAACTTTGGTAGTGTGAGTATTTTTGGCTTTACCATGGGCTCTACCCAAATTGCAATCTTCCTGATTTCATTGGTTTTATTGCTAGTCTTGACATTTTTAATACAGTTTACAAAAATCGGATTGGCTATGAGAGGGGTAGAACAGAACCCAAAAGCGTCTTATCTGATGGGAATTAATGTGAATCGCGTCATTACGTTCACGTTTTTCTTAGGAGGCGTGTCAGCGTCAATTGCCGGGACGCTGGTCAGTAGTTATTATCAGATGGTCTTTCCTGGGATGGGCTTTATGCCAGGATTAAAAGCCTTTTCAGCGGCTGTTCTTGGAGGAATCGGAATCTTGTATGGTTCGGTATTTGGCGGTTTGGTGGTAGGCATATCTGAAACCATGGCGGCCACTTATCTTGGTGGCAGTTACCGAGATGCCATCGCGTTTGTCATTCTGATTTTGGTGTTGCTGATACGACCGAACGGAATATTTGGTAAGAAAGGGATAAAGAAGGTGTAATGTCATGAAGATAAAAGGATTGGAAAACATCAGCGTAAAAAAGATTTATCGATTTCTGGACGCCTATAGAAAAATCATTATTCCAGCATTGATCCTAATCATGTTGGCATTGCCATATATCCTCAATTCACAGTACATGATGCGAATTGTAATTATGATCGGTGTTTATAGCATTTTGGCGTTATCGCTAGGATTGATAACTGGATATGCAGGACAGACTTCTCTTGGACATTCAGCCTTCTATGCTATTGGAGCTTATGCGTCGGCAATTATCAGTATCAATTTTGGCATTAGCTTTTTCATCACCGCACCTATTGCCGCCTTGATTGCGGCGATAATGGGGTTGCTTCTCGGCTTGCCCACATTGAGATTATCAGGAACTTATTTGGCTATCACGACTTTGGGTTTTGCTGAAGTGATTAGAATGATTGCATTGAACTGGAATAGCGTGACAAATGGACCTCTTGGGATTTCAAGAATACCAAGACCCAGTTTATTTGGAACAGATTTGACGATTGCCAACAATGGGATGTATTATTTAATATTGGTCTTGTTGGGTATCACCACCATTACAATTTTCTTTATCGTTAACTCAAAAATTGGAAGAGCTTTGACAGCGATTCGTGATGACGAGACAGCTGCCATCATGATGGGGGTTAAAACCACCAAATACAAAGTGATTGCTTTTGTGGTAGGTGCCTTTTTCGCTGGTTTGGCAGGTGCGTTCTACGCCCATATGATTCGCTTTATTGATCCAAACTCCTTTACCTTTGATACGTCGATTTTGATATTGAGTATCGTGATATTAGGTGGGATGGGAACAATAAAAGGTATGTTTTTAGGTTCTCTATTACTGATATCTTTTCCGGAATTGCTGAGATTTGTCCAAGAATACCGATTTGTTATTTACGGATTGATTTTAGTTTTAATGATGCGTTTTAGGCCACAGGGATTACTGGGTGGACAGCAAAAAACGGATTACAAATTCCCTAAGGGAGTTGTCGTGAAAGATGCTGAAAATAGTTGAAGACAATAGGAGCGTAAAAATTTTAACAAAGGAAGGGTTTTAGAATGGCATACCTTGAAATAGATAATATAACCATGCGTTTTGGAGGACTTGTTGCCATCAACAAGGTCTCGATGGAAATCAACAAAGGTGAAATTGTCAGTATTATAGGACCTAATGGCGCCGGCAAGACGACATTGTTCAACGTCATAACAGGTGTTTATAAGCCGACGGAAGGAAGAATCACTTTTGAAGGACAAGAATTACAAAATAAAGAGCCACAAGAGATTGTTCGAGCAGGTATTGCTAGAACATTTCAGAATATCAGACTATGCAAGGACATGCGTGTGATTGAAAACGTATTGTTAGGCATGCACACACATACAGATTACAGTTTTTTTGACGTGGTATTTAGAACTAAAAAATTCAAGCAAATTGAAGCGGAGAAACATCAAGAAGCTTTGAGGATTTTAGAGTCTATCGGTCTTGAGAAAAAGGTGCACAGTTATGCCACCAATTTGCCATATGGTGATCAAAGACGATTGGAGATCTCTCGGGCCATATCCACCAATGCAAAGATTATTCTGTTAGACGAGCCGGCAGCAGGTATGAATGCGCTTGAAACAGATGCTTTACTAGATTTTATTAGAAGTCTTAAAGATCAAGGATTCACGATTATCCTTATTGAGCATGACATGCGACTAGTCATGAATATATCGGATAGAATCTACGTAATCGATCATGGGTTGAAGATTGCTGAGGGACTTCCCAAAGATATTGCCAAGAATCCAAGAGTTGTTGAAGCTTATTTGGGAAGGAGGGACGAAGATGCTGAAATTAGTTGATATACACACATTTTACGGAAACATCCATGCCTTGAAAGGGGTCAATCTAGAAGTAAAAAAAGGCGAAATTGTCACTCTTATTGGAAGCAATGGGGCTGGGAAAAGCACCACTCTCTCTACTATCACTGGATTGGTAAGGTCTCGAACGGGCAGCATTTCCTTTGAAGATACCGATATAACCAAAATGGGACCTAATGACATTGTGAAGGCGGGTCTAAGCTTAACCCCAGAAGGCAGGGAGGTATTTCCATCTTTGTCGGTTGAAGAAAATTTAAAACTGGGTGCTTATATAAGGAAAGATAAAGACGGGATCAAAGAATCCTATGATAGGGTGTATGATTTGTTTCCGAGATTATTTGAGAGAAAAAAACAAACCGCAGGTACCTTGTCAGGTGGCGAGCAGCAAATGTTGGCTATCGGTCGGTCGTTGATGACAGCACCTAAATTATTGATGTTGGATGAACCGTCATTGGGTTTAGCACCAATTCTAATAGAAACCATTTTTAATTTAATTGAATCCATCAGAGATCAAGGGACGACTATTCTTTTGGTGGAGCAAAATGCGAACATGGCATTGTCCATAGCTGATAGGGGTTATGTATTGGAAACAGGGAAAATAATACTGACAGATAGCGCAAGAGCCTTGGAAAAGAATGATGAGGTTCGAAAAGCGTATCTAGGCGATATTTTACAATAATGGAGGTTATGATGAAAAAAATAATTAACTCACCAGATCATGTTGTGTCAGAAATGTTGGAAGGCATGGCAAAAGCTCATCCTGAGCTGGTATATTTCAAAGAGGCTGAAGTCATCGCCAGGAAAGAAAAAGGGAAGAAAGTTGGCGTTGTATCAGGTGGCGGAAGTGGACATGAACCCGCTCATGCTGGTTATGTTGGGAAAGGTATGCTGGACGCTGCGGTGTCAGGAAATGTTTTTGCATCACCATCACCGGATCGAGTTCTAAAAGGTATTGAAGAGGCAAATTCAGGTGAAGGCGTCTTGTTGGTGATCAAAAACTATTCAGGAGACATCATGAACTTTCAAATGGCAAAAGACTTGGCTGAAATGGACGATATACAGGTTGAGTTTGTGGTGGTCAGAGATGATGTGGCGGTACAAGACAGCACTTATTCAACGGGCAGAAGAGGCATAGCAGGAACGGTCTTTGTCCATAAAATTGCCGGAGCGAAAGCAGAAGCTGGTGGTAGTTTGGTAGAGGTAAAAGCGGTTGCAGAAAAAGCTATTGCCAATATTCGAAGTATGGGAATGGCTATGTCTTCTTGTATTTTGCCAGGTGTAGGAAAGCCAAGCTTTGTTTTGGGAGAAAATGAAATCGAACTGGGCATGGGAATCCATGGAGAACCGGGAATTGAAAAGAGCACCATATTGACAGCAAAAGAAGTGGCGCAGAAACTGACAGAAAAAGTGTTGGCTGACTACGATTACAAGGACAGCGATGTGGCAGTTATGATCAATGGATTAGGCGCAACACCTCTTATGGAGCTCTATATTTTGAACAATGAAGTTGAAAAAATATTATCAGAAAATAATATCCGAGTGTACAAATCTTATGTCGGCAATTACATGACTTCTTTGGAAATGTCAGGAGCTTCTGTCACATTGATGAAACTGGATGACGAGCTCAAAACATTGATTGATGCGCCTTGTGATACACCGGCGTTGAAGGGTTAAGGTGATTGAAATGACAATAACAATCAATAATCGCAACTACATAGCCTATTTGGAACGTTTTTCAAAAAGACTGGCTGAAGAAAAAGATTACATCACAGAATTGGATTCCATAACGGGTGACGGTGACCATTGGGTGAATATGAATATGGGTTTTCAAAAACTGATTGCCAGCAAAGATGAGTTAGAAACTTTGGCCTTGGGCAAAATGTTCAAGAAAATTGGCATGCTTGTCATGTCGACTGTAGGCGGTTCATCAGGTGTCTTATACGGGAGTGCTTATATCAAAGGGGCACAAACGATAGGAGACAAGGAAGAAATCAGTGTGGTGGAATTGCTTGAGGTATTGCAAGCCAAACTGACAGGCATAATGGAAAGAGGCAATGCGAAGCCAGGTGACAAAACGATGATCGATGCCTTGCATGGCGGAGTGGAAAGCATGAAGCAAGCGATAGAGAGTGGGAAAAATGACAAAGAAATCCTTCAAGCATTGAAGGAAGGTGCTGAAAAAGGCATGGAAGAAACAAAGAGCATGGAAGCAGCAAAGGGAAGAGCGTATTATCAAGCCAACAAAGGTGTAGGACATTTAGATCCTGGCGCGGTAACCATGTATTATCAGTTGGCGACTTTGGCGGATACATTGCTGGAAGCGTAAAGAAATTATACACCATGACGAGATGGAGGGATGTACGATGAACCTGATGATGATTCAGGATGTGATTGTTAAATATGCTGAAGCCATCTCAACCGTGTTGGACGTAGATGTGGTGATCATTGATCGGCACTACAACAAGATCGCTTACACCACACGAAATGTCAGTGATGCCATACCTATTAACCGAACTTCTGTTGTGGGTGAAGTCATGCATTCCGGACAGGTGCTGATTGTTCAGAACAATCTTAAATATCCTATATGCCAAAACTGTGAAGATGCAACACGGTGCCAGATCAAAGGCATTATATCTGTCCCCATTATGTTGGAAAAACAATCAGTGGGGGCGGTGGCTCTTCTTATCCCGATAGGAAAAAAAACCACTATCTTTCAGAATGTGAATCCGGCAGTGAATTTTGTTCAGATTATGGCAGATTTAATCAGTTCCAAACTCAAAAACCTGGATGATGTAGAAAAATTGAAGTTGACCAATTATGATAGAGAGACAATCGTTAATAGCATGGACGATGGGATCATTTCTTTTGACAAGCAGGGAAAAGTATCCTACTACAACGATCGATTTCTGACTTATTTAGGTAAAACACCGATGGTAGGGCCAACTTATTTTGACGATGTATTCAAGCACCCTCAACTCAGTAGCTTGTTTTACTCTCCGTTTGATGAGGTGGATCGAAGCATTTACTATGAAGATCGGAATGGTTCCTTTCTAGGAACGGTCACCAAAAAATCGATCTTGGCTAATGGTATCAGATTTGGAACCCTGTTGATTTTTAGGAACATCAATGAAACGTATCGTTCAGTTGAAAAACTGTTGAACAAGGATGCGGGGATCACATTTAAACATCTTTCAGATTCGGATAAGGCCTTTCAGGAAGCCATTCGGAAGGCCAAACAATATGCTTTGACACATGAACCTGTTTTTATACTGTCAGAGGAAGGCTTGGAACACGAACAGCTGGCAAGAGCCATACACAATTATTCAGATCGTTCAGATAAAGCTTTTCGAACCATTGATTTTTGCAAAAAGAGCATCAAGGATTTGGAAAATCGGGTTTTAGGAATTAAACAGTACGATGCCAGAGATGAAATCATCTTCAGTGATTTGATTGTTTCTAACGGAGGAACTGTATTTCTGACAAATATTGAAGAAATGCCGGCTTTTATCCAGAGTAGATTGTTGCATATTTTGAAAACAAAAGAATATTATTGTGAAACACTGGGACGGATGACGCTTAATGTCAGATTTATATGTCACACCACAATCCCTCTTGATAAAATGGTTGCATCCGGCTATTTTGATGAAGCGCTATACAGTCGGATTGTTGTCAACCAAGTGACATTACCCCCCATACGCGAAAGAAAACAGTCATTGAAAGAGACCATTCGTACAACCGTCCAAGAATTAAAACAGATCTACAGCAAACCTGGGATTATTTTCACTGATGAAGCGGTAGATTATTTGACAGAATTCAGGTGGCCACGAAACAGACTTTCCTTAGAAAAGATTTTGGGAAGAGTGATTGCCACAGTGGGCAAAAACAACATCACCAAACAAGACCTATTGCCTCATCTTGATGAAGAAGAGACCCAGTTCGAAAGGTACAACATGGATGAGATTGAAAAAGGGGTCATCTTAGAGTTGACAGGAAAAGGCTTAGAGAAAGAAGTGATTGCAGAAAAGATGGGCATCAGCCGTGCTACCCTTTATCGAAAGTTGAATCACTATCAAATAAAATAACCTGAGTTTTCAGGTTATTTTTTTACGAAATAAATTTTATGATCTTTTAGGTAAGCGTCCACCCAATCCATTTCTTGGAAATAGGCCAGGTAGCCGCGAATGGTCCGCTGTAAGTAAACAATTTTTCTCAAATTGGCTGAAATGCCTAATTGATCAACAATGTTAGCTGTGTAGTCTTCAAACACTTGAGGGGTCTTCAGTAAATCCAGTAAGATGTCCATTCGGGATTGAATATGCGCGATGTTTTGATCCACCAAGGAGGTAATCTCATCGTACACACCTTCATGAGATAATACATAATAGTCACAAGAAAGATTTTTTAATCTTTCCTTGGATTTTAAATCCCTTCCTACATCGAAAATATAGGGGAGTTTTGTTTTTTTGATCATTTCTTCGCTAATCAACACATCTCCCAAATAGGCTACGTTATCGGGTGTGATAAAACCGGCTTGATAAGGGCTGTGCCCATGAAGGTTGATGATGCCAAAGTCTATTCCTAAAAAAGAGAAGTCTGGATGATCTGGATTGATGATGCGATCGGTTTTGTATCGAAATTTGGGAATGGTATCTCCGAAAACTCGGAACCTTAGATTGTCTTGCATAACATACATGTTGTAAGAATTCTCGCTGAGCATGTTTTCAACATAAGGAGAAGCGATTTGTGAGCCATAAGTCATCTTCAAAATGTTGTTGCCTCCAGCATGGTCAATATGGCCATGGGTATTAATAATCCCTTTCACTGCCATGCCCCGAGCAGTCAAATAAGGGATGATCTCAGATTTAGCGGTTTTATGGTAACCGGTATCAATCAAAATGCCATTTTTACTGCTAAGCTGATAAAGAATCAGGTCGATCAGTTGGGTGCGACACTGGTAGGTGTTGCCTTTTATTTGTGTGACTTTCATATTGAACTCCTTGTGAGTGGAAATGATTCGTATTATACCTAAAAAAGCGGTGGGAAACAAGACTTATTTAATTATAGTGGCCAGAAATGAAGAATTAAAGGTGTGCCAACCAACAATACTAGAATGGAAACGGGAAGCCCGAGTCGCCAGTAGTCACCAAACTTGTAGCCTCCTGGGCCCATGATCAAGGTGCATGATTGATGACCAATGGGGGTCATAAATGCGGAGGATGCAGAAACAGCAACCGCCATGAGCATGGGGTCAACGGATACTTGCATCAAAATAGACAAGCTGATGGCAATGGGTGCCATCAAAACGGCTGCGGCGGCATTGTTGATCAGGTTGGTCAACAATAAGGTGGTTGCCATGAGTAAGGTCACCATCATAGCTGGAGAAAGAGAGTGGGATGCACGCATCATAAGGGCTGCCACCGTGTCGGCGCCACCAGTCGATTGAAGGGCCTCTCCTACAGGCAATAGGGCTCCCAGCATAATGATGATGGGCCATTCGATGGATTCATAAAAATCTTTGGGGCTGATAATATTCAACAACACCATGAGTAGAGCACAAGTGGTGAAAGAAACTTGGACACTGACCCAACCAATGGTAGTGACGAAAATGGATACGAGAAATAGAGCAATGGCTAGGTTCCGTTTGGTCTGTTGTTTTTGGTTGGATAGTTCGATCCCTCTTTCTGCCAGAGGGAGAGCTCTTAAACGAGTTAGGATTTCTTGGATTGAGGTAGAAGGAGATTGGATCAACAGGATATCTCCTGGCTTGAATCGAAAAGATTTTAAACGATAATAGGAGGAAATCCCTTTTCTTGAAACGGCTACCAAGTTGATACCGTAACGGCGCCTTAAGTCTAGTTCAATGACATTTCTACCTACAGCAGGAGAATCGTCTCGAAGAACGATCTCATACATGGTGTATTCTTTGGAATCAAGGATTTTGCCGGAAGCGTCATAAATAACTTTGGAACCTTTTAAAACAAATCCAGCTTTTTCAAT
Source organism: uncultured Clostridia bacterium (assembly GCA_964539975.1). Taxonomy (GTDB): domain Bacteria; phylum Bacillota; class Clostridia; order Tissierellales; family Dethiosulfatibacteraceae; genus 38-11. The sequence goes on along the minus strand of CAZIKK010000013.1, from coordinate 9,772 downwards.
GAGGGTTGAGAGTTCAGAATGATCTGCCCGTATGACAAGTAGATCGCAAGGCAACAATAATTCATTGGCCATAGGGGCGATAATTCGGTTTTCATCCCGAATAATGCTGATAATGTTAAGATCCAATTTAAACTGGATGAGCAAATCTTTGATGCTTTTGTTGAGGTGTTTGCTGTTTTCTGGCACATATACTTCAGACAGATAATCGTCTACTTCAAAAAAGTCTGTTTGGGCGTCATCGCTTTTTCGTTTAGGAATCAAGTGCCAACCAACGAAAGAGACAAAAAGTATGCCAACAATGGATAACCCAATGCCTACAGGGGCATAGTCAAAAAAAGAAAAGGATTGTTGGCTTGCCGTCTGTCTATAGGTTGAAATGATAAGATTGGGCGGGGTGCCAATTTCTGTGATCATGCCTCCTAACAAAGACGCGAAAGCCACAGGCATGAGCAGATAAGAGGGCGAAATTTTATGGTGTTTTCCCACTTGTATGGCGATTGGCATCACTAAAGCTAGAGCGCCTACATTATTCATTAAACTGGACAGGACAGCGGTCATAACCATTAAAGCCGCAATTTTGAAACTAATGCTATTGCCACTTTGATTGAGCAAATTAACTAAACGGTCTACTGCACCCGTTTTAAGCAGAGCACTACTAACCACTAAAATGGCGGCAACTGTGACCACTGCAGGATGTCCAAATCCCAAAAAAGCTTGGTTGGCGGGAACAATACCTGTCAACACAAGCAATAATAGTGCCGTCAAGGCCACAAAATCATAGCGAATTGTGCCATTGGCAAATAAGATCAAAGCACCTAGAATAACAACAAAAACGAAGATCTGCTGAAACATGAACGCCTCCAAAATCTTAAGTTGTAGTACTATTCTATCATGAGCGAATGGAGATGTCAGTTAAAACTTGAAGACCTACTCGCTATGGGCAATCAGTTGTTGTTAGATCTTGTATTTGATATAATGAATCTATGACGATAAGTTAAAATCAGGAGGTAAAGATGATTACATTTGAAGACATCGTAGCATCAAAAAAGAGAATTGGACACTATATATCTGAAACACCTTTGGACTTTGCGATGACATTGAGCAATCAAGACAGACAAGTTTATTTAAAACTGGAGAATCAACAAAAACAGAAAGCGTTTAAAGTAAGAGGTGCATTAAGCAAGATTTCCTCTTTGACACCGGAAGAAAGAGAACGTGGTGTTGTGGCTGTTTCCTCTGGCAACCATGGAGCCGGCGTCAGTTATGCGGCTTATTTGTTGGGGATACAAAAAGCGAAGGTTTTTGTCCCGTTGACAGCTCCAAAAGCAAAAGTTGATAAGATCAAATACTATGGGGCAGAAGTGGTTCAAGTAGGAAAAAATTATGACGAAGCCCATGATATTGCCATGGATACCATCATGAAGCATGGAATGACTTATATTGACTCCTGTTCCGATATCCAATTGATTGCTGGCCAGGGAACAGTAGGACTAGAGATGATGGCGCAAAATCCAAATCTGGATTTGATAGTGGTTCCCATAGGTGGTGGTGGGTTAATTACCGGCGTTAGTATGGCAGCCAAACACTTAAAGCCGGATATCAAGGTGGTGGGTGTGCAAACTGCGGCTTGTCCTGCAATGGTCAAAGCTTTGGAAGACGATGTCCTATACGAATCTTTTCCTTCGGAAGACAGCATATGCGATGCATTGATCGGTGGCGTGACAGAGATTCCTTTTAATATGGCCAAACAATGCATTGATGATATTCTTGTAGTGGAGGAAGCGTTTATTCGACAAGCGACCAGCCACTTGCTGACAGAAGAAAAAGTGGTAGCGGAACCGTCAGGAGCAATTGGTGTAGCTGCTTTGATGGCTTTCCCTGATTATTTCAAAGGAAAACAAGTGGGCATTGTCATTTCAGGAGGGAATCTGGATAAACCACTGATGAAAACATTATTGAATGAATGAAGGAGGTAGCATGAATACCATAAGGGTGATTAATAAAAGAGAGATCGAGACGCATTTGACCATGTTGGATGGCATCAAGGCTGTTGAGGAGGCCTATCGACTGAACTCAGAAAAAGCCATTACTTTGTTTGACACGGTTTTTTATGACTTTGAACCAGGCAAAGCCGATATGGACATCAAGTCGGGCACCATTGATAAGGCGGGTATTTTTGGTTTCAAACTAATGTCTTGGTTTGGAGACAATGCCTATAAAGGGTTGGAAACGCTAATGGGCAACATCATGTTGTACGATCGTCATACCGGTGCACCAAAAGCATTATTGGATGGAACATCTATCACCGGCATGCGGACAGGAGCAGCAGGTGGCATTGGCAGCAAATACTTGGCAAGGCAGAATTCTCGAAAACTCTTATTGGTGGGATCGGGAAACCAAGCGCTTTATCAGTTGGCAGCCCATTTAATGCTGATGGATCATATCGATGAGGTGATGGTCTATGATCCTATGTCCTTTGAGGCTGCAAAAAAATTCTGCCGGAGCATTAAAACCCGTTTGTTGACTCAGTTTTTAGATCAATTCAAGGGAGACGATGGTGCGTATCATCAGTTGGTTCAAAAATATAACATAAGATTCAACCCAGTTGAAGATTTGGAAACAAGTGTTGGAAAAGCGGATATGATTGTGACAGTTACGCCTTCCAAAGAACCGATGATCTTCAAGTCTTGGGTTAAGCCTGGCACACACCTGACTTGTATGGGAGCGGATATGCCTGGCAAACAGGAAATTGATGGAGATATCTTTACGGTTGCCAAAGTTTTTACGGATGATATCGAAAAAACATCCAAGACAGGAGAGATGGAAATTCCTATCAAAAAAGGTCTTTTTAAAAAAGAGTGGATTGTATGTGAAATAGGAAATGTGATTGCAGGCAAACACAAGGGAAGAACTTCCGAAGAGGAGATTACCTTGTTTGACGCGAGCGGACTAGCGGCACAGGATTTGTTGACGGCAAAGATTTTGGTTGAAAAGGCCAATCGATTGAATTTCGGCGTAGAAATTGAATTGTAAAGAGGTGGTTTAAGTGGCAACAGAAAAGATTAAAGAATTGTGTGAAAAACATTATGAAGAGGTAGCGGCACTGCGCAGGCGTTTTCATCAAAACCCGGAACTAGGCCATGAGGAATTTGAAACAGCGAGTGTGGTTGCAAAAGAGTTGAAAAAACTGGGAATGGAAGTGACAGAAAATGTTGAAAAGACAGGAGTTGTGGGATTATTGAAAGGCAAACATCCCGGGAAGACGCTTATGTTAAGAGCAGATATGGATGCTTTGCCCATTCAAGAACAAGCCGATGTCCCTTATCGTTCTATCAAGGACGGAGTGATGCATGCGTGTGGGCATGATGGTCACACCGCTAATTTGATAGGTGTGGCAAAGGTGTTATCTCAACTGACAGAGTATTTACATGGAACGGTCAAATTTGTGTTTCAGCCAGATGAGGAATACGATAGTGGCGCAAGGGCAATGGTGGAACAAGGGATATTGGAAAATCCGAAAGTGGATGCCGCTTTTGGGCTCCATCTTTGGGGGTCGGTGCCTGAGGGCGAAGTTCGCATAAAAGGGGGACCTTTTATGGCCGCGCCAGACAAGTTTGTTTTCAAGATTATTGGTAAAGGCGGACATGCTTCCATGCCTCATTTGTGTGTCGATCCTATTCTGCTCACAGCTCAAGCCATCAACCAGATTCAAAGCATTGTGAGTAGGAGAATCAGTCCGTTCCAATCGGCTGTGATATCGGTTTGTTCTATTCATGCGCCTAGCGAATACAATACCATTCCAGATGAAGTGACTGCAACAGGCACCATTCGAAGTTTTGATGTGGATTTGAGAAAAAAGATCATTCAAGAGATGGAACGCACATTAAAGGGCGTTGTTGAGCCACATGGCGCACGAGTTGAGTTTGAAGTCGTAGAAGACTACGCGCTGCCCCCTGTTGTCAATGATGAGTATCTGGCTAGCCTGATGAAGATGTCGGCACTTAAGGTATTAGATGAGGATAAGGTGAAGGAGCCTGAAGAACCTGTCATGGGTGGAGAAGACTTTGCTTTTTTCTCGCAGGTTGTGCCTTCGTGCTTCTTCTTTGTGGGCATTGCGGCCAATGGACAGGAAGTGTTGCATCATAGCCCGGATTTCCAATGGGAGGACAAGAATTTAAAGACGGCCATGTTGGTGATGAGCCAAGGGGCGGTGGACTATTTGTCAGAGTAAATTGGCAATAATTTTCATGGACAAGGCCATTGATAGAGGATATAATATCTGTTTGTATGAGAATTGACAGAATGGCTTTGGAGGTAGACAGAGATGATTGCCAGATCTATTGAAACGGTTTTTGTGATGTTGACGATGATGGGCGTGGGTTGGTGGATGTCCCGAATTGGATGGTTGAATGAAGGAGCCAAAAAATTCATCAACAAATACATTGTCAATGTGGCGGTACCAGCATTGACTTTGACGAATTTTTTGCAGATGTTTCCAAAGGATATGATTGGACAAACCGTCAGATTTGTGGGGGTAGCCATGGGATCCATGGCCATCATGATGCTCTTGAGTGAGATGATTGGGCGGATGATTAGAATTGAAAGGCTGAAATCCGGAAGTTTTTCAACTTTGTCGTCTTTGTCTAACAGCATGTTTTTCGGTATGCCGATTGCATTGAGCTTATTTGGAGAGGTGGCACTGCCTTACATTCTTTTTTATTATATGGCCAATTCCATTATGTTTTGGGGTGTGTGCGCACCTAGAATTATGAAAGATGGAAAGGTGAAAATCAGAAGAATTTCAGAAAATCTGAAAAAGGTATTGAATGCCCCTTTTGTAGCCATTTTAGTGGCCATGGTTTTATTGGCATTGGATTGGACCCTTCCTTCGGTTGTCATGGAGACAGCAGGATATTTGGGTAGGCCAGTGACACCGCTAGCAGCCATATTTATTGGTAGAATTATTTACGAGATAGATTTCAAGCAATATGTTTTTGAAAGATCTATGGCGGTGGTCTTGATTTTAAAGTTTGCTGTGTCCCCAGGCATTATGCTGATCATTACACGATTTCTGGGATTTGATGTCTTGTCGACACAAGTGTTTGTGATGATGGCTGCCATGCCATCGGTTGTCCAAACCACTTTGGTGTCAGAACTTTATGGTGTGGATGCCAAATATACGGCTTTTGTGATTTCATTGGCCACGATTTTGGGATTATTGTTTATTCCTGTATATATGTATGCTTTGAGCTTTTTGTGATCATGAATGATCTGAACAACACCCCACTGTGACAAGTTTTGTCACAGTGGGGTGTTGTTTTTTGTAGACAACCCGTTGTTTGAACTGTTGTTTAAAGACAACAGTTCAAACAACGGAAAAGCTAGACCTATTGAAATTTCAATATAATTATAATTGGCACGACTCTTGCTTTAATAAGAGTCAAATGTAAAAGGAGGTGTCACGATGGTTTGGATCATATGGGCTTCAACATTGGTTTTAGGTGTTGTCATATGCACAGTGATTTGCAGCAAGATTGAAAAAACCCAACTAAAAAGAATGGGTGCAACGGGTCATTTATTTAAATATGAATAATTGGAGGGTAACATGATTTATTACGTTGTTTTTATTATTTACTTTGGATTCATCATCATTAGCTCTATTAAGAGTTCCAAGCAAGTTGAATCTTTATCGGATTTCACCACCGGTGGCCATCGAATGGGCTTGAAACTGGGTGTCGGGACAACGATTGCCACTTGGCTGAGTGTGGCGTCAATTATGGGCGTTCCAGGCAACTTGTATCGTACAGGATTCGCGGCGATATATGGATGGATTGTGGGTTGGTTTATCGCAACGGCTTTGATGCCAATTTTAGCCTATAAGGTTCGGATGCCGGCATTGCCTACCAGAACATTCCCTGAATTTATGCGTTTAAGATACGAGCCTTTTGAGAAAAATAGCAAAATGCAATTATTGATCGCTGTTTTAATGTTGGTCGGCTACTTTGTCTTTGCTCATTTACAAGTGGTGGGATTTGGAATCGTATTTTCCACCATTACCAAACTGCCTTATGAAATTTCAATTTTCTTCTTTTTGGGCATCTTGATCTTTACCAGTATGGGGGGATTCTGGTCTGTAGCAGCAACAGACACTTTGAATGCCATTCTGATGCTAGTAGGTGTGGTGGTAGCCGCAGCCGTTGTGTTATCAAACGCAGGGGGTTGGAGCAACATTATGTCGGTGATTTCAACCACTACAGCACCAATATATGAAGGTGGGGCACCATTGGAAGCCGGCATCATGATCTCACCCTTTGGTATGTTTGGCGCGTCCGCTTTGATGTCTATTCTTTTATCCAATGCTTTAGGAGCCTCAGTTGCACCTCACTGGATTACTCGATTTATGGCACCGAAAAACGCAAAGGCAGCAGCGCTTCAAATGACCATTTCTTTGTTGCTGTTGACAGCTATATTCGTACCATTGGTCATTATTGGTTTGGGCTCTAAAGTGTTACTGCCAAGTTTACCAGTGGGCAATACGACCGATTACTTGTTCCCAATGATCATCACTCAATATGCGCCACCAATCATCGGTGCTTTGGCATTGGTAGGGATTTGTGCAGCAGCTGTTTCAACGGCGAACTCTATGCTGTTGAATTGCGGGACATCGATTGTTTATGATATCAAACGAATGCTGGTTTCATCGGATCACCAAACAGAAGCTGAAGACAATAGCACGACCAAGCAGTTGAGAATTGTCATCTTTATTCTAGGTGCGTTGGCTGTTGTGAGTGCCATAAACCCACCCGTATTGTTGGCGATGGGATTCACTTATATCTATGGTGGTTTTGGAGCGGCTTTTTTCTGGCCAGTATGGTTTGGATTGTATTGGAAACGAATGAACAGAGCAGGTGCGTATTTGGCTATCGTAGTAGGTTTGATTGCTTATATCTATGCGACCATGACCGGGTCTTCCATCCCACCATTCTTGGTAGGGGCAGGGTTATCTTTGGTGGCGTGTCTGATTGGCGTATTTGCCACTTCAAAACCACCTGTTGAGGCTTACGAAGCATTCTTTGAGCCTGAAATCAGCGAAAGTACAAAGCAAGTTATTCGAAATATCAGAAAAGAATCAGATGAAGTAAAGGAACAAGTAGGATAATAGCAGAAGAGAGGAGAATAGCATGAGAGTAGCAATATTAGGTGCCGGTTCATTGGGAACGATCATCGGCGCCTTGATAACCAAAGGAGTGGATCAGAATACAGAGGTGGTTTTGATCGATGTGAACAAAGCCCATGTAGAAGCATTGAATACCTCAGGAGCCACCATCACAGGCCACCTGGAAACGAACATTCCGGTAAAAGCCATCGTACCAGATAACATGGAAGGTATTTATGACTTGGTTGTGTTGTTGACAAAGCAAACCTTCAATGACCAGGCATTGAAACCTTTGTTGAATCATTTGGATGAGAATAGTACGGTATGTACTTTACAAAATGGGATCCCTGAAGAATTTGTGGCATCTTATGTTGGGAAAGAGAGGACCGTGGGTGGTGCCGTTGGATTTGGAGCCACTTGGGTATCCCCAGGGGTGTCTATGTTGACATCTTCTTATGAGACCGTACAAAGATTTGCCTTTGACATTGGAGAAATCAACGGAGAAGTGACAGAACGCATCAAAAAAGTACAACAAGTCCTCAGTCATGTCGGAAATACGGAAATTATGACGAACTTAATGGATGTCAGATGGACAAAAGTGTTGATGAATGCCACTTTCAGTGGAATGTCCGCAGCTTTGGGATGCACGTTTGGAGAGGTCCTGGACAATGAGAAAGCCATGCATGCTTTGGCTTATGTGGCAGATGAAGTCATCAAAACAGCCAATAAAAATGGAAACAAGATTGTGTTCATGCAAGGGAAGGAAATGTCGGATTTAGAGATACTGAAAGGACAATCGCCGAAAGATAAGATGGATTTTTACCATGAAGTTTGGGGTCGACATAGAGCGTTGAAAGCTAGCATGTTGCAGGATCTTGAAAAAGGTATTCCGTGTGAGATCGACTTCATTAACGGATATGTCGCTCAAAAAGGACGAGAGTTTGGAATTGAAACACCTTATAACGACAAGATCGTTGAATTGGTAAAAGAGGCGGAAGCCAAAAAGATCGTTCCAAGTTTTGATGAAAACATTAAGAGGTTTCATTAAGAAAAGGGAGCCTAGGCTCCCTTTTTCAATCAAGTTGATGTTTTTTAATTAAGGTGTAAAGGTAACTCCGATCGATGCCAAGGTGTTTGGCGGCTTGAGATTTATTGCCGTTGGCTTGTTCTAAGGCATTGGACAAAGCAGTTTTCTCGGCTTGGAGCTTATGATTCTCAAGAGAGGGGATCGTTTTCTGAAGGGGTTCTTTGATAGAAGAGGCCTCCAACAGTTTGCGACTGAAAAACTTGAAGTCATCTAACAATAAGTTGCCGGATCCTTTTTGCAGGCAAGCTCTTTCAATGACGTTTTCCAGCTCCCGCACATTTCCAGGCCAAGGATACTTGGAAAACTGCCATTTGACTTCCTGAGACAGTTCATGGATTCCTAATCCATAGGTGATATTGAATTTCTGAATAAAGAAGTCGGCTAAAGGAGGAATATCTTCCGGTCGCTTTCTCAAAGGTGGAATTTCTAGTTCTACCACATTTATACGGTAATATAAATCTTCTCTAAAAGTCCCAGATCTAACCAAAGACTCGAGGTTTTTATTGGTGCTGCAGATGATGCGCACATCCAATTTGACGGTTTTATTGTCACCCAATCGAACGATTTCTTTTTCCTGAATCACACGGAGGAGTTTGGACTGTAAATCATAGGGCATTTCACCAATTTCATCCAATAAAATGGAGCCGCCGTTGGCGAGTTCAAACTTGCCAATCTTTCCTTGTTTCAGAGCACCGCTAAAGGCCCCAGGGGCATAGCCAAATAGTTCAGATTCGATGAGATCCTTTGGAATGGCAGCACAGTTGATTTTCACGAAAGATTGATCCCTTCGATTGCTGTAGTGGTGGACATGATTGGCAAAGATCTCCTTGCCGGTTCCTGTTTCACCTGTAATCAGGATGGTGGCAATAGTTGGGGCGATTCGCCGGATGGTTTTCTGGAGTGTTTGAATCTCAGTAGAATGGCCAATGATTTCAGTGGGAGACGTTTTTGAGGATTGCAACATTTGTATTTTATGTTTGTATTGCTCATTGGTTCTTTGCAGGTCTTCAATTTTTTGGTTGAGCTGTTCGATTTCTTCAATGGTATTGAAGGTGGCTGATGAGATGACACCCAAAGTTTGACTGGCGTCATCCTTAATGACAATACGATTGCAGATGACTTTTCTGCCGTCTACCATTTCAAAAATGTCACCGATAGTATTTTCACCTGTTTTCAAAACATGAGGAATACGAGTGTTGGGGATAACATCAGCCACATATTTGCCGACCACCTCTTTTTCTGTCAAATGAAACAAATCGCGGTAGTTTTTGCTCATAAATAAAATCATACCATCGGCATCGGTCATGATTGTGTAATACATGGATTCAATCGTGTCCAAGATGATATCATAAAATTTTTCGTATTTTTTTGGCATGACAGAACCTCACTTTTTATCATTACAGTAATAGTTGGGAACGAATTCCCAACCATATTATACCATAATAAAAAACTAATAGTGAAAGGAAGATAAGACAATGAAAAAAACAATCATCACATCAGCGATAACAGGAGGCATTCACACACCAGGA
>CAZIKK010000012.1:0-75023 GCA_964539975.1 uncultured Clostridia bacterium | reverse complement strand
AAACACTGGATGCTGAAATCATCCGAGCGTTCATAGACAAAATTATTGTATTTAAGGCAGAAAAGGTAGACGGAAAAAGGCAACAACGGATTCGCATTTTTTATAACTGTATTGGTGCAGTTGATATCCCGGAGAAGCATGAAAAAACGGCATAGCCGCTATCAACGACTATGCCGAATTTTTCAGGAATTATAAATCCCTATTTGACCGCCCTTAAAAGGGGCTCTTTTTATAGACTCTTCATTCATTCACCTTTTGCCGCATTTTCTCCTGCAATTCTACCAAAGACGAATATGTCTGCAATAGCATTTCCACCTACACGATTTCCTGCATGAATGCCTCCGGTCACTTCACCAGCAGCGTAGAATCCTGGAATAGGTTGTCCAGATTCATTCAAAACACGTGTGGACGTATCGATTTTCAATCCTCCCATAGTATGGTGAATAGATGGTTTCATGGCTCTTGCCACATAAGGCGACTCCACTTTGAAAGTAAATGAGGTTTTGCCAAAGTCATCATCATGTCCCGCTTCAACAAAGCCATTGTATCTTTCCACTTCTTCTTTCAAAACATCTGCATCGCATCCCAGTTTGTCTGCCATTTCTTCCAGGGTTTCAGCAATGAAAATCACATTGGTGTCCTCTGTTGTACCTGAAGGTGGGAATGGGTCGGTTCCTAAGGTTTTTAATTCATAGAACAACGTGCCGTTTTCGAATGCGCCTATAGAAATCACGTCACGCTCTGCATATTCGTTGACGAAACGTCTGCCTTCTTGGGTAATGTACATGACGTTGGATCCTCCACCAAATGCCAAGAACCCTGTATCTGCATAACCAATAGGCATCATTTGTGCGAATCCCATGCCTTCAAGAGCAGCCCCAGCATCTAGTCCCATGACAATGCCGTCTCCTGTGGCAGTTTTAACATTGGTTGTTAAAATATTTGGATCAAGGGTTGGCCAGTACGTATTGTACTCAATAACCATGGGGGTGTTGCCTCCAAACCCACCAGTTGCCATCACAACCCCTTTCTCAGCTCTTAACTCCACAGGTGTGCCATCTGTCATGGTGCAGTTGATTCCTACAACACGACCGTTTTCAACAATCAAGCTTTCCCCTTTTGTTTCCAGCATGATCTCACTGCCATTATCGGTGATGTACTTGGCTAGTTTTACAAAATAGTCGTCTAGTTTGTTAACTGGTCCATTGGACCTTAACCACAGAGATCCAATAGGCTCGCTTAGTGTATCTCTAAAACTGCTTCCTACTGTTTCCTTCATCCACTCCTGGGTATCAAGACTTTGACTGCACATGGCTTCAACAAACTCGAATTTAGGCTCGATAACTGTTCCATCTAAAGCTTCTCTTTTTCCAGCAAAATAAGTTTGGATGATATGCAATTCCACTGCATCAAACCGCTTGCTGGTATCGCCTTCAAGGTAGGTAGTTATTTTTTCCTTGAGAACGCTCAAAGTAGGTCTGTAGTCTTCTGGTAATTCACTGGCATCCATTTGAAGGTACGATCGCAACTTTTCATCCAAACCAGCTGCTGCATCCAGGGTCGCGCTAAGCTCTGGGTTGGCAGCGTTCCACGCGCCTCCTGAAACCAATGTATTGCCACCTAGAGCGGCATTCTTCTCGATCAAGATGACGGACGCTCCGTTTTCAACAGCGCTGACTGCTGCTGCCATTCCCGCTCCGCCACCGCCAACCACAACCACGTCTGTTGTTTTGACGATCTTTGCTCCAGGTTGAACCGCGATTGCTTTGGCTCTCAGCTCACCTGAGTTGCCTCCTGCTTGATCCACACAATCAGCAACACCATTGATGACCATAACGCTACTGATTGTGGCTCCCGCCATGGTGTCTACGCCCAATGACTGGTGCTGGATGATACGCTCTGGCAATTCTTTGAGGGCAGGATCTGCCAAGCCTTCTGTTTCTCTATGTTCTATAATGTCTATGGACACAATCTCGTCTTCACTGAAGGTGACAGACAATTTGATAGGTGCATTATGTCCAGGTACTTCTGTTTGATAGGTTCCTGGCGTGTACAGTGCCGGTTCTTCTTCTGGTGGTGTTTCCTCTGGTGGTGTCTCTTCCGGAGGTTCCGGTTCTGTTGGGCCTGAACAAGCGACAACACTCATAACCAACAGTAAGATACTGCAAATTACAGCCATTTTCTTTAAGTGCCTATACATCTTTAATTCCTCCTTTAAATCTATTAGATGTGTACACTCAGTTGTTCCCCTGTTTTAATTATAAGCTTCCGTTATTCGATTATCAATATGCATGTAGATTAATTTATATTAATATTTATTAATATTGTTATTCATTTTTCAATTCATCGTTGACTTGTCGACTACTATGTAGTACCATATAGTTATACTATTAGGTTGTGCAAGGTAGGTAGAGATGGTCGATCGGTCCCAACTGATGCGAGGCACTTTGGAAGGGTGCATCATCAAAATCATTAGCCAAGAGGAGACATACGGATATGCCATTGTCTCCCGTTTGAAGTGTTTTGGATTTGAAGAAGCCAAAGAAGGGACTATTTATCCTTTATTGGTACGCTTGGAAAAAAAACAATTGATCACATCCACTTACCAGCCTTCTCCCCTTGGACCAAAACGAAAGCATTATTCCCTAACCCCGCTAGGCAAAGCTTATCTTTCTGAATTTCAACAGGTATGGCAATCTGTGAGAAATTCAGTGGACGAAATCTTGGAGGATAATAAATGAATGTCTTAAAAATATTGAAAAAAGAGAACACACGTCAAGCCTACCAATTGATGTCCGATGATTATATTCTCATCCGAGATGCCATCATGAAAAAAATGACCATTTTTAAGGTCAACAGCTACGATGCCTTAATCATCCAACGCGACTTGATTGGCATGGCCCAAGAAATGAAAATACGAGGCACCACATTGAAGGAAGAGTTAGGCGATTCAGTAGATGCCTTCACCGAAGAAATCATACAAAACAGTCGTGGTCCTAGCGTTAAGGATATCTTATTGTCTTTGGTAAAACAGCTGAGTTTGTCTTTTTTCATTTTGTTTGCTGTGTACGCATTGATCTTTCGCAGAAGCTTGCAGTGGCCTGTATCTGTAACCGTGCCGACTTTGCTTGTTGTCCTATTCCTTATGAATTGGGTCATGAATAAGGTGGTTCGGCCTGCCTTTATTCTGGATAAAGGTATAAAAAAAATAGCCCCCGAAGGCGTTGTACTAGCTCTACTTCTTCTGTTGTTCGCACAACCGTGGATCGATATACGTAGCGGGTTAACGGTTCCTGCCGGTCCTGCACTTGTGATCTCATTAGGTGTCTATGGGGCCTGTTATGTGGCCCACCGGCAACATATGATCCGTTTGTCGGAAGATGACCGAAACTTGATCCAGGATCTGCTTTCAGGAAAATCTTCTAATTCAAGCCAATCTCCCTAAGGGCTTCTATGTCCACCAATGTGATTTTTCCTCTAGACAAACTTACCCAACCTTTCTTTTCAAACTCTTTCAACATTCGGCTGATTACTTCTCTAGCTGTTCCAAGTTCGTGACCAATGCTTTCATGAGTGATGGTCAGGGCTTCTTTTCTTTGCTTGTCTTTTTCCACCAGTAAAAAATTGGCAAGTCGTTTGTTGATGCTGTGAAAAGTCACTTCTTCCGTTAGCATCATTAGATCCCCGATGGTGGACAATAATTTTTTAAATATAAATTGACGAAACCGCGCATTGCCTTGCATCAGATCTTCAAAAATGTAGCCTGGCAACGCCAACAATCTGGCGTCTTTTTCTATCTGTGCAATGGCTTCGAATGGTTCGTGATCCAAAATGCAGCTCATCGTAAATAAGCAAGCCTCTCCTTTGCCTACCCTATAATAAGTGATTTCTTTGCCATCATCTGTCATTCTGAAAATTCGAATCAATCCATCCATAACCCAGTATACATTTTGACAAAGGGCCCCGTTCTCCACCAACATTCTTCCTGCGGAGTAGTCCACTTGAAAAGCATGTTCCTGTACCCGCTTGATTTCTTCTTTGCCTAGTGCTTCTGCGAATAGCAATCCTTTGAACATTTCCTTTGTGATGAGTTGTTCTGTCATTTTTCCCTCCTGAATTGCTGTTTTCATTATCCTAACATGCCAGGTTTTCAACGTCAATCCAAGTCTATGGCTCTGATTTCACTTTTTTCGATTACTGTGACTTTGTCACTGTACCGCTCTCAAGAATGTCGTATGATGAACACATCAAACAATACAACAATCAGGAGGTTAACAAATGAACGTTAACAAAATAGTAAAAAGAGTCATGACTGCTACAATGGCTATGCTTTTAGTGTTAGGTGCTGCCCAAGGGTCGGCCTTTGCTTCCCAGCCCCCACAGATGCAAATGATTTTAGAATATGAAAGTCTCTACGATTTCGAAGAAACCACTCAACGGTTTCGTGAAAATGTAGCTGATGCAGGTTGGTCGGTGGTGCAAGTATTTGACTATCAGGAAATTCTTGGCGAAAAAGGATATGATATTGACAATATACACATCTATGCCGTTTGCTCTGGTAAATACTCGGCTGCCATCTTATCTTTGAGTGAAGAGAGAATGGTTTCTCCTTTGATGCCATGTACCGTATCTATCTACGAGAAAAGCGATGGTAAGACCTATATTGCACAATTAAACTCAGGTGAAGTGGCTCAACCATTTGGCGGTGTCATTGCCGAAACTATGCAAGCTGTTGCTCATGAAACCAATGAAATGATTCAAGATTTAGTTGTTTCAAGCCCGGTTGCTCCAGCCCAAGCTCTTTCGCCCCTGTCCGAAAGATACCAAGGTCATATGGCTTGGTTTGCTCGTCAGACTGGTGAAGATGGTTTAACGGCTTATGCAACTGCCATCCAACAAAAAGAAGCTGCAAACCAACCATTAGATGATCCCGAAGCAGCTGAAGCATTCAAAATAGATTACCCTCATCTTTTCAAGGATGATTCTGGTGCCGCCATGCAAATGATTCTTGAACATGCCAGCAAGTATGACTTTGAAACCACCATTTCTCTTCTTAAAGAATCTGTGGCAGCTGCAGGCTGGTCTGTAGTAGGTGAGTTCGATTATCAAGAAATCCTTGGCGAAAAAGGTTTTGAAATTGACAACATTAAAATACTGGCCGTTTGTTCTGGCAAATACTCAGCGGAAATCCTTCAGTTGGATGATGAAAGAATGGTTTCTCCTTTAATGCCTTGTCGTTTGGCCGTTTATGAGAAAGCTGACGGCAACACCTATATCGCTAGATTGAACTCTGGTGAAGTAGCTCAACCCTTCGGTGGTGTGATTGCAGAAGTTATGCAGGCCGTGGCTCAAGATACGGAAGCCATCGTGAAAGATTTGATTCAATAAAACGTAATGTCGATAAAAAGCCCTCCCGAATTGGAAGGGCTTTTTTATGTCAATCCTTCCCAACTTGACCTGCAAAATGACAGGCAACCAATCTACCAGTCATGTATTCTCGCAATTCTGGCTCTTTTTGATCACAAATTTCTTGTCGGTACATGCATCTTCCCGCAAAACGACAGCCTGGCTTCGGGTTGATGGGGCTAGGCACATCTCCCTCAAGGATAATTCGCTTTTGTTCGATGTCAATGGAGGGAACCGGTACCGCACTTAACAACGCTTGTGTGTATGGGTGCAAGGGGTTGGTGAAGATGGATTGATAATCGCCTTTCTCTACCAGTTTTCCCAAATACATCACCGCAATATTATCACTAATGTGTTTTACCACACCTAAATCATGGGATATGAACAGATACGTCAGCCCCAGTTCTTCCTGTAAGTCCTGGATCAAATTCAGAATCTGCGCTTGAATAGACACATCCAAGGCTGATACCGGCTCATCTAAAACAATGAAAGAGGGGTTTAAAGCTAAAGCTCTAGCAATACCCACACGTTGTCTTCTTCCTCCGTCCAGTTCATGTGGATAAGAATTGGCTAACCGTCTTGTTAAGCCAACCAGACTCATTAGCTCATATACTCGCTTCTCATACTCTTTTTGAGTTTTGCAAATTTTTTGTACCCTTAAAGGTTCTCCAATACTTTGAAAAATGCTTTTTCTGGCATCCAAGGAGGCATACGGATCTTGAAAAACGATCTGCATTTCACGGCGCATTCTTCGCATCCCTTCGAAGCTCAAATCTCGAAGATTTTCACCTCTGTAGATGATTTCTCCATCAGTCGCTTCAAGCAATCGGATAAGCAATCTGCCAATGGTTGATTTGCCGCATCCCGATTCCCCTACAAGCCCTAGGGTTTCTCCCTTTTTGATATCAAAACTGACATCATCTACAGCCCGCAAAGAGCCCTTTTTTGTTTGAAAATATTTCTTTAAGTGCTTAATCTCTATAATACGATTATTATTCTCCAAAAGACATGCCCTCCTTGTATAGGTGACATTTGACGGTATGCCCAGGTTCAACCTCAATGGTTAAAGGGTTTTCTTTGACACAAATCTCCATAGCTGACGGACATCTCGGGTGGAAACGACAGCCTTCAATACGGTTATAAGCTTCTGGTGCCAAACCTTTGATTGGCCTTAACCTTCTTTCGTCTTCATATAGATTTGGGATACAATTAAACAGCCCTTTTGTGTAGGGGTGCAACCCATTGTGGAAAATATGCTTTCTATTACCATGCTCCACCACTTCTCCCGAGTACATGATGGCAACCTGGTCACAGATATCTGCCACCACACCTAAATCGTGGGTGATCATGATCATGGATGTCTGGTGCATTTCTCGAAGTTTCTTCATTAGCTCCAACACTTGAGCCTGAATGGTCACATCCAAAGCCGTTGTGGGTTCATCTGCTATGATCAGTTCCGGGTTGCACGCTAAGGCAATGGCGATGACTACACGTTGCTTCATGCCTCCGGAAAATTGATGTGGGTAATCGGTGCTTCTCTCTGCTTTAATTCCCACTGTTTCCAACATAGCGTCTGCCATTTCTTTAATCTGCTTTTTGCTCTTTTTAGGATTGTGCAGTTTGATGGTTTCTTCTATTTGCTTAGACACGGTCATAACAGGATTTAGTGAGGACATGGGGTCTTGGAATATCATGGATATCTTTTCTCCACGAATGCTCCTCATTTCTCTTTTCGTCTTTTTTAAAATGTCTTCCCCTTTGAACAATATCTCTCCAGAAAGCACTTTTGCTGGTGGATGAGGCAGCAATTGCATGATCGCCTTGACTGAAGTCGTCTTTCCAGCTCCAGTTTCTCCAACCAGACCCAACGTCTCCCCTACATTTAGAGAAAGATTTAAATCCTCTACAGCACGAACCGTCCCGTCGATTGTCATGTAGTGAATGGTCAGATCATTGATTTCAAGAATTTTTTTCTTATCACTCATGGTCTTTCTCCTTAATCTTTCAGTTTTGGATCGAGTGCATCTCTTAGACCGTCACCCATCAAGTTCATGGCCAATACAGAAAACATGATGGCCATACCAGGAAAAGCCGTTAAATGTGGGGCATCTCTCAAGAAATCTCGTCCTGTTGACAACATAGCTCCCCATTCCGGTGTGGGTGGTACAATCCCCAATCCAATAAAGCTCATACTGGCACAAGCTAGAATCGCTCCCCCTATTCTAAGAGTTGCTTGTATGATGATGGGCGCAAGAGAATTGGGCCAAATATGCGTCACAATAATGTGCAAATCCTTTGCTCCTGCAGCCTTTGATGCTTCAATAAATTCTTGACCGCTCAAAGATAGGATAGAGGCTCGCATGATTCGACAATAGCCTGGAATACTGGATATCCCTATGGCAATCATCACATTTTCTAATCCTGTACCCAAAGCCGCCACAATTGAAATATTAAGCAAGATAGCAGGTATGGCCATGATGACATCAATGAAACGCATAATTACATTGTCGATTTTTCCACCATAATATCCCGCGATTGAACCAAGCACACAGCCTGCAATACAAGAGATGGTAACCGCTATCAATCCCACTGTCAGAGAGATCCTGGTCCCGTACAAAACGCGCGTAAGAATATCCCTTCCTAACTCATCAGTACCAAACCAATGACTTCCATTGGGAGATTGAAGTCTGTTGGCATAATTGGGTTCTAAAGGATCGTAAGGCGTAAGGACCGGAGCAAACAAAGCAGCGATAATCAAAATCACCAACATCACCAATCCGACCAATGCTCGCTTGTTCTTTTTGAAACGCCGCCATATTTCTTGAAGTTGGCTTCTACGTTTCACATCGCTCATATCTAATTCAGGTTTAACTTCTATAACACTCATATCATTCCTTGTATGATTAGATGATTATCGTCATACTCTCCTTTACTCGTTTTCGTTTACTCATACCGTGCACCAATTCGAGGATCTATATACGCATACAGAATATCTACTAGCAAATTAACGACACTAAACACCAATGCAATCACAAGAACGCCGCTTTGAACAACGGGATAGTTTCTGGCTCGAATGGCATCAACCATCAATCTTCCCAATCCCGGCACCGCAAAGATGGATTCTGTCAACACAGCACCACCCAGTTGACGCCCTAATTGCATCCCAATGGTGGTTACAACGGGTATCAAAGCGTTCTTTAATGCATGGTCAATGGTGACCCTTAGTTCGCTCTGTCCTTTCGCCCGTGCGGTATCTATATAATCCTGGCGAATGACTTCCAACATGCTTGATCGCGTCATACGTGCTAGTGCAGCAGCCGAACTGGTTCCCATGGTAATGGCTGGTAAAATCATATGACGCCAAGTCGTGAAGCCAGAAGCAGGAAGTAATCTCCAATTTAAGGCAAAAACCAACATTAACAATAAACCTTGCCAGAAATTTGGCATGGCATTCCCCACCATGGCAAAGAACATCGCCACATGGTCAAAAATCGAGTTTTGTTTTATCGCAGATATGGTTCCCATCAGCATACCCGTGATAACCGCTATGGCTAGCGACAACCCTGCCAACTTCATGGTATTGGGAAAAGCGCTGGCAATTCTGTCCATAACCGGTTGTTTGGTTGAATAGCAAATTCCTAAATCCCCTTTTAATAAGTTTCCAACATAAGTAAAATACCGTGTGAAATAACCCCCATTTAACCCCAATTCTTCACGTAGCTGTTCAGCGGCTTCAGGAGTCGCTTCGTCCCCCAACAACGCATCTACAGGATCACCCGGTGTAATGTACAGCAACGTAAAAACAACAAGGGTTACGCCCATCATTACGGGAATCATCATTAATATCCGACGCAATATATATTTTGTCATCCACCGCACCTCATTTTTTTCTTTTTCATTCCATTAAGCTTGCGGGACAAAATCATCTCTGTCCCGCATCTTAAAAGCCTTTGCTTATTCTACAAAATAGACATAGTTGAAATCGTACATTGAAGTTACAACTGTGTTGAATCCTCTCAAGTTAGAGCTTGCTCCGACCAATCCCATTGGATGTGCCAAATAGATAAATGGCGCCTCTTCATGGATCAAGACTTGTACGTCTTTCACCATTTGATTTCTCTTCTCAGCATCTGTAGTGACGATAATCTGATCCAACAAAGCATCTATATCTGGATTGGACAGTTTTGACCGAGAGGTACTGGCATTCATATTGTCTGTATGGAAAAATCGGTACAGTCCATCGCCTGGGTCTACTAATTGAAAACTTGTTCCAGCCGAACACATTTCATGCTCCCCAGCATTCAATGCTGACGTTAACGTAGCGGATTCTGTTGGTTTTAGTACCAATGTAATCCCAGCGTCTTTCCACATATCCATTAACATTTCTGCCAACATATTGTTTTGAGAGTTAGCTAGATACATGAACTCAACTTCTACGCCATTAGGATAACCTGCATCTGCCAATAATTGTTTTGCTTTTTCGATGTCATAGGTATAAGGTTCCAAATTCTCGTTTCTGCCTGGTAGTCCTGGGCCAACAGGTGAGATGGCCGGTGCCGAATAGTTGCTAGTGTAAACAACTTCTCTGATGATATCGACATCTGTCGCATGATAGAATGCCTGTCGAACTAATTTGTCTTTGAATACGTCTTTTTGTGTATTAAAAGCGATATAACGAATGTTTGTTGTGGTATTTCTAAAAAGTTGTGTGTCTGGGCTACTGTCTATACGATCTGCATCTGTTGCCGAAACCAATAGGTTCATGTCCACACCACCACTTTCCAAATCAATGGTTCGACTAGCTGCTTCTGTGATGATTCTGAATGTGATGGTCTTCAATAAAGCCACATCTCCCCAATAATCATCGTTTCTTTCGATGACAATATTGTCACCAGCTGCCCAAGATACGAATTTGAAAGGACCTGTTCCAATTGGTTCTCTGCCATAATTCTCTCCTGCAGCTGATACCACATTTTCATTGACAATACTCATTCCTTGGTTACACAGCAACGCTTCCAAGAAAGCATAAGGCTCTGTTGTTTTCAAGATAACCGTATAATCATCTTTGGCCTCCAAAGCGTCCAAATCAAGCTTTGCCACATTAGGAGCTGAAGTCGCATGGTCTTCCAATCGTTTAAAGGAATACACCACATCACTGGCTTTCATTTCTTCTCCATTGTGGAACAACACGCCTTCTCTCAAATTAAACTGCCAAGTTAGATCATCCAACTGTTCCCAGCTTTCAGCCAAGGCAGCTGTGGGTGTCAACTCACTGTCAAATTTAAGCAATGTGTCATAGATCGCATTTTCCATCAAACGTTTCATGGATACTGTGTTGCCTGCTGGATCCATAGAGGCTGGTTCTCTATCGATGGCTACAATCATGGTGTCTTTAGATGACACTTTTTCACCATCAGGTTCTGTGGAATCAGACCCACCTGGACTTGGTGTGTTGTTTGATGGTTGGTTCCCCTGATCAGGCGTATCATTTCCACCACCACATGCTGCCAATGCCAACACCATCACCATTACTAGCATCAATGCTATTCCCCTACTTAATAATTTTCTCATGGTTCCCTCCTTTTTATTTAGAGCAGTTCGAATTCAGTCTGTTTTGACTGTTTCCTGCCATAAAACTCCTGTTGTACTTTTTGAAGCGTTGTTCCATTTTCAATGATATCCAACATGGACCATGCTAAAATTTTGGCTGCCAAACGGATCATGTTATGGGCATGTTCTCCTGTACAATAATCCAAAAATTCTGTGGAATGAGTGCTTATCCCTTCTGGAGCTAGTGGATATCGAATTACCGCGCCAGGCAATATATGGGTAACAAAACCAAAATCTGTGCTGCCTGTCTTTTTGCGGAAGGGTATGATTTCAGGTGCCTTCAATTTTTCTGCGTTTTCCATCATAATTTTGTTCAAGGACAAAGAGGGCAGTTTGCTTTTCATCCTTGAAGCTTTCTCCGATTTTACCTTTGTCCCAGTCATCAGAGCCGCCCCTTCAAACACGGCGATCATTCTATCCATCAATTCTTCTACATCGTCTTCATGGTAGGTACGGATGTTCACATGGCAGCACGCTGTTGTCGTGTCATCATTTTTCACTTTCCCTTTATCCTCATCAATGAAGTATTTGAATTTTACATCATCCTTTACATGGCCTCTCAAAAATTCAATCCCTTGAAAAGCCAACAGCATACCATCAAAGGCACTTCTAGACAATTCAGGAAACAAAGCCTCATGTGCTGCCTTGCCTTCAAACTCAAATTGCAATTTGGCACCTGCCAAAGATTTAATGTCAACGGTTGTGTTAGAAGCCGCATGGTTCATCAAAGCGATGTCAATATCTTTAAATCCCCCATGTTCCAACATGATTCTTTTTCCCTGTCCACCTTCTTCTGCGGGAGTTCCATAAATCACCAGCTTGTATGGCTTGTCATGGTAAAGGGCTTTCAAGGCTTTTGCCGCCAAAAACATGATCGGCCCTTGCATATGATGCCCGCAGGCATGACCTACTTCCAATGCATCATACTCACATAATAGCCCAATAGAGGGTCCTCCTTCGCCGTTTTGGAAAACAGCTCGAAAAGCGGTCTCTAGGCCAAATACATTCTTTTCTACGCAAAAGTCGTTTTCATTCAACCAGTTCGTTAAAGCCTCAACTGCGAAGTATTCGTTAAATTTCAATTCCGGATTGTTGAAAATAGTTTCTGAGAGCTGATTCAAATCAGCTGAGTTTTGATCAATGAAGTCAAGTATTTGTTGTTTCATTTATCCTCCTAGTTGAGTTTCTTTGGATGAATCCTCATCTTGGCTTCTATCATATCAATATATCTAGTGTTTGTTAATTTTAAATATGTTATGAAAATATTAACGTATACTTATAGTGCTTTATAAGGATTTCGAGAAATATGAAAACGTTGTTTTGAATGGTTATTGCAATCTATTGGCTTATTCTTCATTTAAATGAGAATCTTGTTCATTAATTTTATCTTATGAATATCATGTATTATTTTGTTTTTCATATATTGATATTGCGTGTTATCTTTGATATATTGGACTTGTATTATTCATGTTCTTGTTAATATATGCGAGGTGACCAAATGAATTTAAAAGAGCAACGTTATGTGTGTACTTTGGCAGAAACAGGCAACTTGACCCAGGCCGCAAAAGAACTCTACATTTCTCAGCCGGCACTTAGCCTGTACATCAGCAATCTGGAAAAATCCTTAGGAACCAAACTATTCGATCGAACAGGGAAACGCTTTGTCCTCACCTACATTGGTGAGCTTTATGTGGAGAAGGCTAGACAAATGATCGATCTAAAAAACACCTTTGACATGGAATTGTCCAGTTTTCTTAGGGATTACAAAGAACGCCTAAAAGTGGGCATGCAAGATTTGCGTTCCAATCACCTGTCTCCTAAATTAATCAAAATGTTCACCGATGCTCATCCCCATATCGACCTGATCTGGCATGAAGCCAACTATCGGCATATGACAGACATGTTGTACAACGGACAGATTGATATTTTGTTTTGCAACTGTCCTTCAAGAAACAAGGATCTGTCCTACATTCCCATTCGACATGACCAACTACTGTTTGCTGTTCACAAAAACAACCCTTTAATCAGTGAAGGAATCACCGTAAAGGGCCGCAAACATCCTTGGATTGATTTGAAACATTTCAAAGATGAACGATTCATACTCCTAAACGAGAACCAGAGCCTCTACACTTACAGTCGAAAAATGTTGGATGAACATAGCATGGCCCCGTTGAATGTGTTCAGGGTCAGTAAGGTAATGACCATGTTGAATTTAGTGAATTACAACTACGGCGTGGGGTTTTGTCCAGAAAACTATTTGTCATTCGCAAGCGACATCGAACATGTTGTCTTTTTCGATGTGGGCGTTTCCCCCTTGAGCATCGAGTTTTCAGGGGTCTATCTAAAAGGCAACAAACTGTCGCCCTATTGCCTAGAGATCTCAGAAATGCTCAAGACAATCGTCTAACAAAAAACAAAAGGGACGGTTCCTTTTGTTTTTTGTCTTTTATCTTATTTATGCAAATATCCCAAAAAGGTTTCCTGTTGATCGGTTTGATTTTGATAATAAATATAAATAGGCTGTTTTTCCTCTATTTCCTTTTTCAACACTACTGAGATGGTCTCGTCCTGTTGTTCTAAGTTTTTCTCACCTATTCTGTTTCCCTTTTGGGTGAAATAGATTTGTCCTTTCTGTTGTTCTCTAAGAAACGGATTCTTTTTAACTTCAACTTGTATCCTATCAAAGGCTATGATCTCAAAGCCTGGGGAATTTGGAAAGAATTTGGGATCGGGAATGGCGTTAAAAGACCGATCGTATTGACGGTTTTTCATCGCTTCCTGGTGATAATCTTTGACTCTTCTCAAATCTTCTTCAACTGTCATCAGATGTCCTAACGTGGATGCCCATACTTTCACATTATGCAACATGCCTTTGAAAGCAAATGACATATTTGATTGCTGCGTCACTTCAACAGAATGTCCTGGTGTTCCGTCCGCCAACACCGCCATGCAAATTCTTGCCCAAGGCCCTACCCATGACACATCGCCTTCATCTGTGGATGCCCCATAAGCGCCTTGCGTTTCTGGCAAAGACTCTATCTTTGTCAACAAGCCTTCTTTTTTCCCAAATTCCGCCACTGATTGTTGATCCGACTCTGTATAAGGAGGCGCTCCAAAGTATTGGATATATTGATGCCCTAATTCACAATAGGGTCGATTCAAAACTGTGTTGGCGAAAGATTCAACAATCTCTATATCGCAAGTGGCTCCCGTCGCCAAAGCAGCCCCTTTGGCACAATTGTCGATTTTTTCAGTAATGCTTCTTAGATTGGACAAGTCTTGAGCTCGTGCCACGTACAAGCTTTCTGCATATCCAGGCACGATATTTGGGGCATCCCCACCATGGGTAATAATGTAATGAATTCGTGCATCTTGGGTGACATGTTCTCGCAAATAATTCACTGCCACATTCATAATTTCTACCGCATCCAATGCGCTGATTCCTAACTCTGGTTCTGCCCCGGCATGAGAAGTTTTCCCGTGAAACCTATATTTTTTTGTGACCATAGCATTATGGGTGGCATATAAAACTCCATTGAACTCTAATGGGTGAAACCCAATAAAAAAGTCAACTCCATCAAAGAATCCTTGCTTCACTAAGAAAGGCTTGCTTCCATAGCTTTCTTCTGACGGTGTTCCAAATACTTTAATGGTCCCCGGAATACCTTCTTCTTCCATATAGGCTTTCAAAATATCTCCAGTCGTAATCGCGGCGCCTGCAAACAGATTGTGCCCACATCCATGACCTGGTTTGCCTTCTTCTTCCGAAGACAATCCCGGCAAGGCATCGTACTCACACAACAAACCCACCACTGGTCCTTTTGCTCCATTGTTCCATTCTCCAATAAAACTGGTGGGGTAACCACCTACACCTTGAACCACGTCAAAGCCCAATGATTTCAGCTGATTGACCAAAAACTGCGCCGACTCGAACTCATGCCTGCTGACTTCAGCAAGTTTCCAAACTCTTTGGCTCACTTGCTTTAGCAACTCTTGTCTTCCATCTGTTAATCGTTGCATTTTTTCCCCAATATCTGTTCTGATCTTCATGATCCCTCCCTATTTTTCTTGCACAAAGCCAGTCTGTTTTCTTGACTAACAAAAAACAAAAAGAACCGTCCCTTTTGTTTTTTGTTACAGTTTCTTTGAAATGAAGGCCAATAATGCAATGATACCCATACCTAACACCACCACGCCTGTTTCTTCTACCGATCGAATTCCTGTTATAGCTACCGCGCCGATGGCAAAAGGAATGACGTATTTGATCAAAAAATACCAACCTTCAAACAGTTTAAATGGCGTCTCTCCTTGGTTGTTCAATTCTTCTTTTAAAGCTTTTTTATCCATGAACCACCCCACCATAATGGCTGTGAAGAATCCGCCAATAGCCAAAAACACTTTGTCCGTTAAAAAATCGAACATATCAAAGGCGCCTACTCCTAAAACCTTCACATGCGACCAAATACCCAAAGATAAGGACGACGCTATGCACATGATTCCCATAATGCTTGCAGAGAAAACCACTGCTGTTTTTCGTTTCAATCCTCGCTCATCAATCATATAGGCAACCACCACTTCCAATAGCGATACCGACGATGTCAGTGCCGCTATAGCCAATGCGACAAAAAACAGTCCTGACAGCACAATGCCAATGTTTCCCATGGCTGCAAAAATGGCAGGGGCCACAGAAAACACCAATCCTGGTCCCTCCGTGGGCTTCATTCCAAAGGCAAACAACGCCGGAAACAAAGCCAATCCAGCCAATATAGCCACAATGGTATCCATCGTGACAATCATAAATGCATTTTGAGGCAGACGATCTCCTTTATTTAAGTAGCTTCCATAAGTCACCATACAACCCATCCCCAGACTTAACGAGAAAAAAGCTTGGCCTATGGCCGCCAGAAAGGTTTGTCCAGATACCGCGTCCCAATCTGGTTTGAAAAGAAAGGATAATCCCGCACCAGCACCTTCCAAAGTCATGCTTTTGATAGAAATCACAATCAGTAAAACGAATAATAAGGGCATTAGAATTTTGCCGGCTACTTCAATTCCAGCTTTGATTCCTTTTACGACGATCAAAACATTGACCACTAAAAATAACAGCATCCAAAGCAGTGGTTCAACGGGATTCTCAATAAAAACCTCAAAATGTCCAGCTATTGCAGCTGGATCCACCAAAAGTCCAGTAAATGACTTGAAAATATAAGCTGTAGCCCATCCGCCCACCACTGGATAGAATCCCATAATCAAAAAACCACTTAGTACGCCCATCACACCAACAAAAGTCCATCTTCTACTTACACGTTTGTAAGCACCCACCGCACTAATCTGACTTTTTCTACCTAAGGCCAATTCTGCCATCATCACATTCAGCATGATAAGAAACACACAGCCCAGATAAATGATTAAAAATGCGCCTCCGCCATTATCTCCAGCCACATAAGGGAAACGCCATATATTACCTAGTCCAATTGCAGATCCCGCCGCTGCCATGAGAAAACCGATTCTAGATCCCCAGCTTTCCCTAACATTTTGTTCCATGGTAACCTCCCATATTTTTCACTTTTAACTCTGTTATTCTACTATGTTTTTCTTGGATTATCAATCACAGCTGACTAATTTTTCACATCAACCATTTTGACTATTTTCGATTTGCCACCTATAATGGAATGGAGATAGGTATTTCTGGCTATGACTAGATGGAGTGTGATCAAACATGTGGGTGAATCAGAAGATTGTGTTTGGAGAAATCGAGAAATTAGTTAAAGGCTTTATTGTAGGCTTAGTGATTCTTACACCCGTGAGTGGAGGAACTGCTTTGTTGGTGTTGGGTTTATACGAGACCTTGATTCATGACTTGTCGCGTTTCAAAATTTTTCGCTGGGTGACTTTTGCCTTTGGTGCCGGCCTTGGAATTTTAGTAACCAGTCGAATTGTCACGCATTTGCTTGACTCTTATGCTTCTTTGTTAATTGGATTTGTTTTTGGATGCATTTATGGTTCCATCCGAACTATTCTTGGAGAGCATCACCAGCCCAATCTCAAACGCTTGGTGGGTTTGGGTATTGGGCTGGTGGTTGGCTTTCTATTGGTGGGCTTAAACGAAACACCTTTATTGGAAGCAACTACCCCCAGTTATCTCAAATTGATGTTTGCCGGTGCTTTGGCTAGTGTGGCCATGATTCTTCCAGGTGTCCCTGGAGGGCCAATTTTGGTCATCATGAACGTTTACTATCCCATTTTATTAGCATTGGCCAACTTGGAATGGTCTACATTGGGTGTTTATCTGATGGGTTCTTTGATCGGCATTGTTGGTTTCTCCAATATTCTTGACCGTGTTTATCGGCGTTATCGAGAAACCTTGTCTTGGGTATTTGTAGGACTAGTTGTAGGTGCCAGCAAAAAGTTTTTGCCTTTTGCTGCTCCTCATCCTTTTCTGTTTTTCTTATTGGCTTCTGTTGGTTTCTTGTTTATTTGGACATGGAGTCGAAAGCATATGTCATGAAAATCATATTCCATATTTTCTTTTTCTTCTCACCAATGTAGACATTGTAATGTCCAAGAAATTTGCCGTACTATTTAGTGTTCCACACTCCCTTAGTGCGTCTTCCAAAATCTGTTTTTCGAAACTTTCAAGCCTTTCCCTTAACGTTCCTTCTTTTAACACACCCTTCTGAACTTCTTCGAGAGGATTTTTTGACAGATCATTTGAGTCCAATATGTAGTAATTAAACATCTCACTTCCTATTTGATCTTCTTTTGTCATTATAACCAGTCTTTCTATTGTATTTTGAAGCTCTCTTATATTTCCAGGCCACGAATAGGCTAGCAAGGCTTGATAGAGATCAGATGTAAAGATTTTATTCTTTTTATGCTTTTCATTTAAGCTGAACAAGAAGTGGTCTGAAAGAGAAATAATGTCTTCTTTTCTTTGTCTTAATGGTGGTATGGTCATTTTTATGACATTTAAACGATAGTATAGATCAATTCTAAACTTTTTTTTGTTTATTAAATCTTCTAGATTTGCATTTGTTGCAGCAATGATTCTTGAATTAATCTTGATCGGTAAATTACCACCTAATCTGTATATTTCCTTGTCTTGCAGGACCGTCAAAAGTTTTGATTGCAGGTTATATGGCATATCTCCTATTTCATCTAAAAAGAGCGTCCCTTCGTTTGCAAGTTCGAACAGTCCTAGTTTGCCACTTTTATTTGCTCCTGTAAATGCACCTTTTTCGTATCCAAATAATTCTGATTCTAACAGGTTCTCAGGAATAGCGCTGCAATTGATCTTCAAGAATGGTCCTTCTTTGCTCCTATTACTTGCATTATGAATTTTTTTTGCCAAGAAATCTTTACCCACGCCTGTTTCTCCGATTATTAGAATTGTGCTATCAATATTAGCTATACTTGTTACCATATCATCGATTTTCTGCATATCCTTATTATTACTTACAAACCTTGATGGCTTTTCTGTCTCTAACTCATTAATTCTTTGTTTGTAAATTTTAGATAAAGACGTTGTTTTCTCAAGTTCTTGCTTCAATTTTTGAAGCTCCGAAAGATCCCTTATAACAGAAACCACTCTCTTCAATTGTCCTTGTCTGTTGAAAATTGGGTTTCCAGAGACTAAGCACTCTTTGCCCGTATAATACTTGTTAATCGTTGAAGCAGGCATATTGCTTTCGATCACTTTAGCACAACATGAATTCGGTACAATTTTATTGTCAAGTAGATAGAAAACATCTTTCCCGATAACATCATCCTTGCTTAGTCCTGATAATTGGAGAAAATTTTTGTTTATGTACAGTACTATACCTTTTTCATCTGTAATAAAAATACCATCTTGTAAACTGTCCATGACTGCTGTGTTGAATTCTATTTCTTCTTCTAAATCCGATACCAAATTTTTCAACGTATACGCATCTGAATAATCTATCGCTACAAATACGTACATTTTGTTTTCTACTAAACTCATTTCAATAATGTTATAATAAGCATTATTGATGGGCAAAAAGCTCGCTTTTTTCATTTTGTCTGAGTCGACACGTTCCACAATTAGTTTTTTTAGTATTTCCTCGACATCATTCTTGCTTTTACCTAAAAAAAGATTGCGGAACTGATCATTCATAAAGACAAGACGAAAGTCTTTATTAACTAGCCCCATGTAAAAATTTTTCCCAGAAATCATCTTCCCAAGATCCATAACAAAGCTCCTCCTAAGATTTAGTCACTTTTGACCATCGACTTATTATTACACTATCTGCCCTCCAATTGCAAGCGTTTTCTTGCTTGATTGGTCTTTTCTAAACCGATTTTTTTGCGGTTATTTTGTCTCGTTAGTCAATAGTGACTATATTTTCCTCGTTTTATGGTCAATTTTGACTAACTCTCTCGTGGAAATCTTTCTCACTTACTCCGAGCCCTTCAAATTGAAGGGCTTTAAAATTGGCATGCTGTTTGCAAATATTACTTGTATCAAAGGAGGTATAGTAAATGAGAGAAGTTGTTATTGTTAGCGCCACAAGAACTCCATTTGGAAAATTTGGTGGTTCATTGAAGAATTTACAAGCCACTGATTTAGGTGGTATCGCAATTAGTGAAGCCCTCTCAAGGGCAAAGATTCAGGGGTCTCAAGTTGACGAGGTGATTATGGGAATTGTTGTTCCAGCTGGCGCAGGTCAAATTCCAGGACGTCAAGCATCTGTTAAAGGTGGAATCCCCCATCATGTCCCTGTCGTAACAATCAACAAAGTATGTGGTTCTGCTTTAAAGGCTGTGACTCTTGGTGCACAAATCATAAAGGCTGGTGATGCCGATGTGATCGTTGCAGGTGGCATGGAGAGCATGTCGAATATTCCATTTTTGTCCTACACAGAGAGATGGGGAGCCAAAATGGGCAATCAGGTTTCTGTAGATGCAATGATTCAAGACGGTTTATGGTGTCCTGATAACGATGTTCATATGGCTGTAATTGGAGGTCAGGTTGCTGAGGAGTACGAAGTTTCCAGGGATCAACAAGATAAATGGGCTTACAGGAGTCAAATGCGATGGAATCATGCAGAGAGCGAAGGTAAATTTTCAGATGAAATTGTTCCTGTACCTGTTAAAATCAAAGACAAAACTACCATGATTGAAAAAGATGAATTTCCAAGACCGAACACCACTTTAGAAAGCTTAGGTAAATTGCCTCCAGTTTTTACTAAAACGGGTAGTGTTACTGCTGGAAATGCCCCTGGAGTAAATGATGGCGCAGCGGCAGTTGTTATTATGTCAAAAGATAAAGCCGAAGAACTTGGACTTGAGCCTCTAGCAACAATAAAGGGTTATGCTCAAGTATCAAGAGAATCTAAGTACATTGCAACTGTACCAGGTTTAGCTATACAAAAACTATTCAAAAAAATCAATAAGACTCATGATGACATTGATTTGTTTGAAATTAATGAAGCCTTTGCTGCGGTGCCATTAGTAAGTGCAAAAGTACTTGGTCTTGATGAACACACTCTAGAAAACAAAGTGAATGTAAATGGTTCTGCAGTGGCCGTCGGACATCCAATAGGTGCTTCTGGAGCAAGAATCCTAATGACTTTAATTTATGAATTGAAGCGTTCTAAAAAGAAAAATGGTATATGCGCGATATGCAGCGGAATGGCACAAGGCGATGCTGTTTATATTGAAATCTAATTAAATCTGGAGGATTAAACTATGTTGAAAAAGATCGCTCGTTTTTTTGTTGGTGTTACAGAGAAATACATGCCTGATCCTTACCTGTTTGCAGTCATTCTAACTGCTATAGTTTTTATTGTTTCACTTGTTTTTACTGATGCGACTCCGTTTAACCTAATTAGTATTTGGGGGAATGGATTATGGGGTTTATTAGCATTTACTATGCAAATGTGTACCATTATTGTTTTTGGTACCGCATTTGCCAAAACTCCAGCTATCGAGAAGGTTTTGGACTGGTTTTGTAATAAGGCAAAGAAGCCAACGCATGCTTATTTCATGGCTTCATTTGTTGCAGGATTATTCTCTTTGCTATGCTGGTCAACGGGATTAATTGTTGGTGCCTTCATGGCAAGGGAACTTTCAAAACGCGTTAAAGGGTGTCATTATCCGCTACTCGTTGCAGCTGGATACTCAGGCTTTTTAACCTTCCAACAAGGATTGACAGGAAGTGTCTCTTTGCTTATTGCTACACCTGGAAATTTCATGGAAGATATCATAGGTGGTTTAATACCTGTAAGCCAAACAATGTTAGCCCCTTATAACCTTATAGTCGCTGGCTTGCTTGCATTTATATTGGTCCCTCTTTTACTTACAAGGCTGGCTCCCGATTCAAGTGTTGATGAAATAGTCGAAGTTGACCCATCAATATTTGGTGACGATTCAAAATCTGTTAATCTTGATAAAAGTCAATTGACTCCTGGAGAAAAAATTGAAAATGCTCGCATAATAAACATTGTAGTTGGAATTGTCGGCATTATATTTCTTTCCAGACACTTCGTGGGCGGTGGAAGTCTTACAATTAATATCACAAATATGTTGTTTTTCATACTTGCAATTCTCTTAACTGATACCCCTAGAAGATTTATTGACAATTGTATAGAAGGCGGAAAATCTTTAGGCCCATTAGCAATGCAGTTCCCATTGTATGCAGGAATTATGGCTATGATGATTCAAACTGGATTAGCAACAAAAATAGCAAATGGTTTTGTATCAATCTCTACAACAACAACTTTCCCATTGTGGACATTCATCAGTGCAGGAATTACAAATTTCTTTATTCCTTCTGGCGGAAGCCAATGGTCGGTACAGGGACCAATTATGATTGAAGCCGCCAAGATGATGGATGCAGATCTTGCTAGAACAGCTATGGCTGTCGCATGGGGAGATCAATGGACAAATATGCTCCAACCATTCTGGGCGTTACCTTTGCTTGCTATTGCAAACCTTCGCGCTAGAGACATCATGGGTTATTTAGTTTTAGTCTTTATTTTGTCAGGAATTGTATTTGGTTTAGGCATTATGTTTTTACCTTAAATTAAGAAAGGATGTAGTTATGAATAAAATTATGACTTTAAGAGAAGCTGTATCACAAATCAAGAGTGGAGATACAATATTAGCAGGAGGTTTTTACTCTGTAGGTACACCAGACAATATTGTCGATGAAATAATTCGTCAAAATATTAAAGATCTTACAATAGTGTCCAATGACGGCGGAACACCAAATGAAGGTATTGGAAAACTGATTTATGATAATAGAGTTAAAAAATTGATGGTGTCATGGTGTGGTTTAACACCCTTAGTTCCAGAGTTGGTTGAAAGTGGTCAACTAGAACTTGAGTTGAATCCTCAAGGAACACTCGTAGAGCGAATTCGAGCTGGCGGGTATGGATTAGAAGGAATTCTTACACTTACAGGTCTAGATACAATGATTGAAGAAAAAAAAATTGGCGAAAGAGTCCATCTAAATGGAAAAGACATGCTTTACCACACCCCCATAAGAGGCAATGTTACAATTGTTGAAGCTTACGCAGCTGACAAAAACGGAAATTTGGTTTTCAGAGGAACACAACGAAATTTTAACGACGTCATGTGCTTTGCTAGTGATCTGGTTATAGCATCTGTTGCTACCCCCATTAAAGAGCTTGGAGAAATTGATCCAGATTCTATTATGGTTCCTGGAACACTTGTGGATATATTAGTACAAGGGGAGGTGGCATAAATGAAAAAGCTTAGTCCTAAAGAAATTATTGCAAAAAGAGTTGCTCAAGAGTTTAAAGATAATCAATTGGTTAATCTAGGTGTTGGAATTCCAGGATTGGTACCCAATTTTCTTCCGGAAAATGTTGAAGTATGGCTTCAAGCCGAAAATGGTATCATCGGAGGTGGTCCACCCGCAAAAGAAGGTCAAGCAGATCCTTATTTTGTAGATGCTAGCAAGCTATTTTGTACTATGTTACCAGGCGGTTGCACGTTCGATAGTACAGTTTCATTTGGCCTAATAAGAGGCGGGCACTTAGATTACACTGTATTAGGTGCTTTACAAGTTGATGAAAAAGGAAATCTGGCAAATTGGATCGTTCCTGGCGGAAAGTTAGCGGGAATGGGCGGTGCAATGGATCTAGTTACGGGAGCAAAAAAAGTTATTGTTGCAACAGAACACACTTCACGAGATGGCAAGTCAAAAATACTTAAAGAATGCACTTTCCCTCTCACTGGGAAAGAAGTCGTTGATTATATCGTGACAGAAAAAGCATTCATCGAAGTTACACCAGATGGTTTAGTTCTAAAAGAAATAGCACCAGGTGTCACTGTTGAAGAAATAATTGCAATTACAGAGGCTTCTTTAATCATAGATAGAAATATTAAACCCATGCCTATCTAGAAGAATCCCTAAAGCAAGCAG
Source organism: uncultured Clostridia bacterium (assembly GCA_964539975.1). Classification (GTDB taxonomy): domain Bacteria; phylum Bacillota; class Clostridia; order Tissierellales; family Dethiosulfatibacteraceae; genus 38-11. The sequence continues at coordinate 51,595 of CAZIKK010000012.1, read as the reverse complement.
GAGTCTTTTAGCTCCTGCTTGCTTTAATTTTTAATTGGATAAATATGTCATGAAAAACAGCCGACCATCATTTTTCTAAAAGCTTCTAAGTCTATCTCATTGAGCACGTGACAATTGGACTTTTTTTGATGCTTTCGTCGATATTCAGCATAACTCATGCCTCTTGTAATACCCTCTCTCGTGTCAACTTGGACATGCAAATCTTCTCCTTTAAACAATTCTGGATGAGACAAGGCCAAAATGGCACAAGGATCATGAAAAGCGGTATCTTTAGAAGTGTATGCTCCTATCATTTGAACAACTATTTTAGATAATTTTGTCCCCGAATTTTGAATGATTTTTATGTCAGACTCTGTCAAAGTAGCCTTTATGGTCAAGTGAATGCCCGACAGAATAATGGGAACACCACTATTTAAAACAATGCTTGCGGCTTCTGGATCCACATGGAAATTGAACTCTGAGCAAGGGGTCACGTTGCCGTGATTGATCGCGCCGCCCATAATACTGATCACTTTGATTTTTTCTTTTACTTCCGGATAAACTTTCAACAATAATGCGATGTTGGTTAGAGGACCGATGGCAGCAATCGCCACTTTTTGAGGTGCGTTCATCAATGTGTCTTTCAAAACTTTCAATGCCCTGTCTTGATCCAATTTCTTAGCTGATTGCGGTGGAAAAAGAGATGTTGCGCCTCCTATCCCATCGGATCCATGGGTGCTGTAAGCCATTTTGTTTTCCTTCACCAGAGGTCTTTCCTCCCCTTTTGCGACAACACAAGTCATCCCAAGAAAATCTGTCAACATCAATGCATTTTTTGTGGTTAACTCAATGTCCACATTTCCGGATACTGTGGTGACAGCCAAAACATCTAGGCGTTGTATATGGTTGGCTAGAATAATGGCATACGCATCATCTACTCCTGGATCACAATCAATGATTAACGGTATCTTTTCCATAAAGTCCTCCTAAAATGGTCTTTGTTTTTCCTTTTTGTTCACATCATCCACTTTCCTAAATGGGTAAATGCTACTATCGGTACCGGAATTTGAATACGAGCACTAATCGGCTGACAACTCCCATAGGTACAAAGCGGCCACACTGCCATAGGGGGAATAGAGGCTCCGATAAAACTCGAACGTTTTTCGATCCAATGTTTCAAGACCATACAACCGCATCATGCCTCTTTTAATGCCCAAATCTCCCCAACTCAATACATCTAATCGTTGCATGGAGAAAATCATCAACATTTCAGCTGTCCAAATGCCGATGCCAGGCAACGATTGAAGCGCTTTCACTACTGCTTCGTCTGGTAGTTTTGAAAGTTCTTTCAAGTCCAATTCGCCTCGGTCTATCTCTTTGGCTATTCCGTGAATATAGGTGGCTTTTCTCATAGACATACCTAATTGCTGAATCTCTTCCAACTCCAACTTTGCCACTTTTTCAGGTATGACTTCTTCCACATGGTTTTGGAATCTATCCCAAACAGTAGCCGCAGCTTTGCTTGCGATTTGCTGTCCGATAATGTTTCTGACCAACCCTTTGAATAAATCTGGCATCACTTTTCGTTGGATAGGCCCAATTTCTCTGATGGCCTCCCCCAACACAGGATCTCTTTCCGTCAAGTAATCCATCACTTCTTGCCCATACTCAAAATACATGTTGATTCACCTCATTCTTTCGGCTTCTCGTTCCATTTTCAATCATTCATACAGACCAGCTCTGTCATGAATCACCAAGAGTCTGACCATATCCTCTGATAACTCCAGGGTTTCTCCTTTTCCTTTTAAATATCCTTTGTTCACCAGTTTTTCTACTGTTGCTTTCCCCCAATCAGGAACTGCGCCCAAATCCATAAAAGTTTCATCTTTGTTGTCTTTCAGCAAAGGCAAAATCTTTTCATCCATAAATTGCTCCCAATCTGTCTCCCATGTTTTCTGGCTGTGCAAGATTCGACTGGGACACAGTTTTCTTTCTCTGCTGTAACGTCTGTGAGGTTGGACTTGAGCCTTATCAAAACCATAGTGACACATCAGGGCCACTACTAAATAAATGCCATTGCTCTCTGCCAAATGATAAGCAGCATTTTCTGTGATTTCTATAGCGATGGTGCTGGCATTGCCAAAGCCCTTATCACCGTCACCCGCATGGTACGCTTGCTCTGTCAAAGGCAGATGTTGGACTATTCTGTCATGACTGACTGTGATATGCCAGCTCTTATACACCTCATCCGCTTCTTCCAGTTTTTGCAAATAATCACCGTGTTGGCGGGCACCTGCTGTTTTGTCTAGATTGCCTGTGTTATGCAAGGTAATGCCTTTTGGAGTCATCGGTTTAAGAGTACGGACGTTTCTTTTCCCGATAGGTTCGATCAAATCTGTCTCCACAGGAATTCCCATCATTTCTTGGTAGATGATGATACCATTTTTTATCATGCAAACACCTCCTATGCTCTAGGTGTCTGGGTTGTTCAAGATTACCAATCTAAAATGTCTCTATTCGTCTTGTTGCTTCTTTTTTCGTTTGGCTTTGTACGCCAAATAACGGGCTTTTCCCTCCTCATATAACCGCTTGTCTTCTTCCGTCACTACTTCGAGAGGTGGTACAGGTGTTGGACGCCCATCTTTGTCAATGGCCACCAGTGTAAAGTATGAAGTCAAAGCCACTTTCACAGGGCTGTCCTTAACAAGATCATCTACATATACAGTCACCTGTATTTCCATGGAATGCTTCCCAACAAAGGTTAGCTTTCCTTCACAAATGACCAAATCTCCAATATGGATGGGTAAATAAAATTCCATTTCATCCACTCGTGCTGTGGCAATGTTTGTCCTTGCATGGCGCCGGGCTACAATTCCAGCTGCATTGTCCATCATCTTCATGATCTCACCGCCATGGATATTGCCATAAGTATTTGAGTTTTGTGGTTGCATCAAATTGCTAATGACCACTTTTTGCGTGCATGTTTCCATAGACTCTTTCATACATACCTCCATTTCCAAATTAAATGTCACAAAAAACAAAAGGAACCGTCCCTTTTGTTTTTTTGTGTTTTTTTGCTAAATGTTTGCCCCCAAAGTGGCCCCATCCCATATGGCATCCAATGCCATTCCTACAGTTTTAGCATCTCCCACCACATGAACGTTCACTTTAGGATTGTGTTTTTCTATCGCTTCTGCCAACTGTTGGTTGGGCTTTCGGCCTGTAGCCACAACCACGCCATCGAATCCTGATAGTGTTTGGATTTGGTTTTCTGTTTCAACTTGTATGTCTGGCAACGCAATCGATTTTACTTTCGTATTGACATGAATCTCTACCTTGGCTTCTTTCAGTCTTTTTATGAGAAAATAACGTCTGTTCTTATTCAAGCCTGTGGCTACAGATTCTTCCATTTCTATCACGGTTGCGGTGTTTCCATTTGCTACCAGATACTCGGCAACTTCACATCCGTTCAATCCTCCGCCTATAACGGCGATGTGTTTTCCTGTGAATGGGCTGTTATTAAAAATCTCATCTATGGTGTAGCTATTTGATTGATGAATACCTGGTATAGGTGGAATTTGAGAGAGGCTGCCTGTGGCTACAATCACATGCTCTACTTGTTCTATATCCACCAACTCAGGCGTCACCGTGCAACCAAGTCTCACTTCCACGCCATATTTTTCGAGCATCTTTTTCCGATAATCTACCACTCGGGTCATAGAGGCTTTATGTGGAGGCAATACGGCATAATTGATCAAGCCTCCCAATTTATCACTTCTTTCACAAAGGATAGGTTGGTAACCCCGCTTTGCCAAAACAAGGGCTGCTTCTAGCCCTGAAGGACCACCACCGGCAACTAGGATTTTTTTCGGTTTTTCCTGGTCTGACACTGGCTGATAGGTCAGCGTGCTTTCTCTTCCCGTTACAGGGTTTTGCATGCAGAAGATGGATTTTTTTGTTATAGAAGCTCGGCATCCTTGATTGCACCCCACGCAATAATTGATGGGTTCTCCTGAGATCATCTTATTCACAAAATCGGGGTCGGCTAATTGTCCTCTTCCGATTGCCACGATGTCCGCTTTTTCTTCAGCCAAAATTTTCTCTGCCAATTCAGGTGTGTTGATTCGATTGATGGCAATAACGGGCACATGGACAGATTGCTTCACCTGGTAAATATGAGAAAGGTTGAACGCATCAGGCAAATCCATTGGTCCAGAAATATAAGCTTCGGATTCAGGCATGGCAACGGATACGTCAAAAGCATCCACACCAGCCTTTTCAAGAACTTGGCAGATTTGAACCGTTTCATCGATCTCTCTTCCTCCCGAAATCATTTCAGAAGAACTGATTTTGAAAATTACGGGAAAATCATCGCCGCATATTTCTTTAATTCTGCTAACAATCTGACTGGGGAAAAACGCTCTTTTTTCAGGACTGCCACCATAGCTATCTTCACGGTGATTGTAATAAGGTGACATGAATTGAGCCACTTCATGGGCATGAGCACCATGGATCTCAACCCCATCCAAGTTGGCTTTTTTCACTCGCAATGCGCCTTGGGCATAGCTTTCTACCAACTCCTCTATCACTTCTACAAGCATGTGGTCTGGCAACATCAAATTAGGATCTCTTCCTGCTTGATGTTTGGCTGGGTGCAACTGAACAAAAAGCTTACAATCCTCAGCATGGCAAATGTCTCCAAGACGTCGCCAGCCATCTAAATATTTCTCATCTGAAAGAGCAGGTCTGGCAGCACTTGGTTTGCCATGAGGGCTTCCTGGAAGAATAAAAAGACTGGTTCCTCCCTTGGCTCTTGCTTGAACAAAAGCTTCTAACTGTCGGGTGACAAAACCTTCCTCATCGCTGTAGTAATTGCACATCGCTGGGAAAATCACCCTGTTTTTCAGCGTTAAATGGCCCAACTGTATGGGCGTGAATGGGTTTATTCTTGTGGATTTTTCCATTTTTCCCTCCATCTTTCAAATGAAACTTGGCTCCAAACAAAAGGAACCGTCCCTTTTGTTTTTTGTTAGTTGATGTTGAACAAATCTCTGGTATATACTTTGTGTTGGCATGCCACTAACTCTTCTGCCCATCGATTGGCCACAATCACATCTGAGATGGATTGAAACTCATGGAATGTGGGGATCACCCTGGCCTGATTAAAGGTTTGCTCTGTCAAATCAGGTTCATAAACCACTACTTCCACTCCCTTGGACTGAATGCGGTTCATCACGCCTTGTATGGCGCCACACCTCATATTGTCCGATCTTGCTTTTGCTGTCAATCTGTAAATGCCAACAGTTTTGGGGTTTTTTTCGAGAATTCTATCTGCTATATGGTCTTTTCTGCATGAATTTGCTTCCACAATGGCCGTCATGATCTTCTGAGGTGTGCCTTTGAAATTTGTCAACAATTGCTGCGTATCCTTTGGCAAGCAATAGCCTCCATACCCAAACGAAGGGTTGTTATAATGGTTCCCAATGCGAGGATCCAAGCCTATGCCGTCAATGATTTGTCTGGTGTCCAATCCATTGATTTCAGCATATCCGTCCAATTCATTGAAAAAGGCTACTCTCAAAGCAAGGTATGCGTTAGCGAACAGTTTAATGGCTTCTGCTTCCCTTGAGTTGACATACAAGGTTGAGATTTCTTCCTTGATCGCCCCTTCTATCCATAATTGTGCCAACGCTCTAGCTCGTTTTGATTTTTCACCTACCACAATCCGCCATGGATGCAAGTTGTCAGACAAGGCTTTTCCTTCTCTCAAAAATTCTGGCATGTAGATGATGTTGTCTGTGTGATATTGTTTCTTGGCTTTTTCAGTGAACCCCACTGGCAATGTTGATTTAATTACCATGAGCCCTTCTGGGTTCACTTTTGACACTTGTCGGATGACAGAGGCTACTGCGGTTGTATCAAAATGTTGACTCTTTGTATCGTAATCCGTTGGCGTGGCAATGATCACATAATCAGCGTTCTCAAAAGCTTCTTCTGAATGGGTCGTTGCCTTTAATTTCAAAGCCTTTGTTTTTAGGAAATCTTCTATGTCAGGATCCTCAATAGGAGATATGCGATGGTTGATCTTCTTGACTTTGTCAGGATCGATTTCCAATAAGGTCACCTGGTTTTTTTGTGAAAGCAAGACGCCATTAGCTAGTCCCACATATCCTGCTCCTACTACTGTGATCTTCATTGTATTAATCGCTCCATCTTATTTATTTTCTCATAAATTTTTGAGTTTATTGGTGTTGCCATACCGTGTTTTTCCCCAAGTTCCAACACCTTCCCAGAAAACATCTCTACTTCCGTTTTTTTGCCATAAAGACTGTCTTGGCGCATGGATGGCATTCCTTGAGGATTTAAAGTATCCACCAATTCCACATAAAACCACAAGTCTTGTTCATTGATGGCCACTCCCTCTTTTTGAGCCAATGGAATAACTTCTTTCATGGCTTCTATCATAAGATCTCTTGCTTCACCTGTTTTTTGAATGGTTCCATAAGTTCCTTCATAAACCATCACCACTTGGTTCACTCCTACATTCAACATGAACTTGCTCCACAAGCGATGTCTGACGTCTTCTTCTTTTTTATAAGGAAAGCCTATGCTTTCAAATAGCGCCAACAACTGATCCAGTCGCTCTTTCTTGCCATTTTCCAAAGTGTCGGTCCCAATCCGCAAATAGCCGCTGTTGGTATAGGTCATGTCCTCTCCAATAATGACTGGATCCATGCCCTCAGCCACCGCATAGAGCACTTTGTTATGTCCAAATTGTTCTCCAATTACTTGTTCACTGGTGATGCCATTCAAAAGAGAAATCAATGTGGTTTTCTCTCCTACCCAGTTTTTGGCCAATGCCATGGCATCATTTAATCCAGTTCCTTTCACAGCAAATATTAATACATCCACCAGAATCTTTGGGTCCTGACATGACACTATTTGAAATGGATAGGGTTTCCCATTCACCTTTCGAATGATGCCGTTATACTTGTTTTTCCGTTCTTGATCCATGATGAATATCACTGCATCTTGCCCCAATGCATCTACCAACAAACTACCAAACAACATGCCCAAAGAGCCCATGCCAACAATGCCAATTTTATCTATTCCCAAATGATAACCTCCTTTGTTTTCTCAATCTGTAAAACAGATTATACCATAAAACAGGTTTTCAGGGTTCCCGTTTATTTTCAAAAAACAAACGGAACCGTCCCTTTTGTTTTTTGTATTGAATCAATTTACTGAATTTCTGGCGAAAGTACTTGCTTCTACCAAGGCTTTTGATTAATTGGATGCTCCCCCATACCTTTCTCTTGTTTTTCAGATTGATAATGCCTTGATTGTATAATTGTTCAGCTTTTGCAAATTTTTTAGCTTCTATTTGCGTCCCTTCAATGGATCCCAATTGCATAATTTGGGGAATGATCTCGTCATTAAACAGGCTTCCTTTATGGTAAGCCTCTAAAATGCTCTTGGCATATAAGAATTGTTTCAAACCGTATGTCCTTGAAATGCTGTTCTCTCTCATCCTATAGGCCACCACATGTCCTGGCATTTTGCCGATCCGATATCCTTTTTTCATAGCCCTTAATACCACATCATAATCTTCGCAATAATCTATTTCTCTATAGCCCCCCATGCTATCTAGCACGCTTTTTTTTAGAAACCACGTGGGATGGTTGGCAATACTGGCGATCTCAAGAATCTGCTTGGTTCTTTCATGGTCCAATTCTTCTAAGTCTGTGAAATATAAATGCTTCCCTTCTTCATTTATGACTGCCATCCCTGAAAACACAAAGTCAAGGTTGTTTCTTTCCAAGTATTGCTTTTGGATTTCCAGTCGATTCCGTACTGGCACATCGTCTGCATCCATCTTTGCAATATAATAACCCTTGGCAGATTTCAATGCCACATTTGCGCTTGCTGCAGAACCTAAGTTTTTTTCATTTTCTATCAATTTGATTCTCTCATCTTCTCTTGCGATACATTGTAACCCTGTTTTAAGGACATGGTTGTCGGGATCATCCAAAACGATGATAAACTCCAAATGATTATGTGTTTGGTTCAAGATCGAATGGACACACTTTTCCAACCATTCGAATCTTTCGTTGTACACGCTCATAATTACAGATACCAATCTGTCCATTATAATCTATCCTGCCTTTTCTGGTTTAGGTTAATCTTGTCTTTGAACATACCATTGATACAGCTTTTCCAGTCCTTCTTCCAACTCAATACGATGCTGCCAGCCCAAAGTCTTTAAAAAAGCAATGTCTAGTTGTTTTCTAAGTGTCCCATCGGGTTTGCTAACATCATTGATGATTTGTCCTTTATAACCCACCACGCTCTTCACTTTTTCGGCCAATTCTCTGATTGTGAGGTCCTTTCCTGTGCCAATATTGACAGGCTTCTCTCCATTATAATGTCTCATTAAATAAATACATGCATCTGCCAAGTCATCCGCAAATAAGAATTCTCTTCTTGGTGTCCCCGTTCCCCATATCTCAACCTTTTTGTCTCCATTTATTTTTGCCTCATGAAACTTTCTAAGCAATGCCGGTATCACGTGACTTGTTTCCAAATCAAAGTTGTCATAATATCCATAAAGATTGGTTGGCATGACCGAGATAAAATTGCATCCGTATTGCCTTCTATAAGATTTGCACAGTTCTATCCCTGCGATTTTTGATATGGCATACGCCTCATTTGATGGCTCAAGTGGACCTGTCATAAGGTCCTCTTCTTTGATGGGTTGATGGGATAATTTAGGGTAGATGCACGATGAACCCAAAAACAACAGTTTTTTCACACCAAATCTGTACGCACAATGAATGACATTTGCTTCTATCATCAAGTTTTGATAGATGAACTCTGCTGGATAGGTGATGTTTGCCTGTATTCCTCCAACTTTTGCAGCAGCTAGAAAAACAAACTCTGGTCTTTCTGTCTCGAAAAAGCATTCCACTTCTGTTTGTCTGGTTAGATCTAATTCTTTGGAATTCTTGTTTACAATATTTGAATAGCCACAGGCTATCAGATTTCTCAAAATTGCAGAACCCACCATACCTTTATGACCTGCAACATATATTTTCGACTTGTCGTTCATCCAACCACTCTCCTTATCCATCACCTCTATCTGCCAACTTCTCGGTCAACCAATTCCCAATCATGTTTGACCATGATTTTCACCAATTGGTGAAAGCTGGTTTTCTGAGGATCCCATCCCAATTTTTTCTTCGCTTTTGTGGCATCTCCAACCAAACAATCTACTTCTAACGGTCTGAAATATTTAGGATCTACTTCTATCAACACTTTTCCTTTCTTGTCCATTCCTTTTTCGTTGAGTCCTTCTCCTTCCCATTGCAATTGAATGCCCATCTCTTGGAAAGCCAACGTGGCAAATTCTCTGACTGTGTGGGTTTGCCCTGTTGCAACGACAAAATCTTCCGGTTGATCTTGTTGAAGCATTTGCCACATGCATTCCACATAATCTTTTGCATAACCCCAGTCCCGTTTGGCATTCAGGTTCCCCAAATATAGTTTTTTTTGCAATCCTTTTTTTATTCTTGCAGCAGACAAGGAGATTTTTCTAGTCACAAAGGTTTCACTCCGTCGTTCTGATTCATGGTTAAACAGAATGCCATTCACTGCAAATAAATTGTAGGCTTCACGGTAGTTTTTGGTGATCCAATAACTATAGAGTTTCGCCACTCCATAGGGGCTTCTTGGATGAAAAGGGGTGTCTTCGTTTTGAGGAAATGCTTCCGCTTTTCCAAATAGTTCCGATGTGGAAGCTTGGTAGATCTTGGTTTTCTCTCCTAACCCAAGTAATCTTACAGCTTCCAACAATCTAAGCGTGCCCAATCCATTGGTATCTGCTGTGTATTCTGGAAGCTCAAAAGAAGCCTTCACATGAGACATAGCGGCCAAATTATAGATCTCATCTGGTTTGATTTCTTGGATCAACCGAATAAGATTGGTTGGGTCTGTCAGGTCCCCGTAATGAAGCCGAATCTGTCTGTCTCTGTTTGAGTTTCTCAACAATTCTTTCAAGTACAGATGCTCAATTCTTTCTGTGTTAAAAGCCGAACTCTTTCTTATGATCCCATGAATCTGATACCCTTTCTTTAGCAATAATTCTGCCAAGAAAGAGCCATCTTGCCCTGTAATACCTGTAATCAATGCTATTTTTCCCATTTATCCACCCCATATTAGTTTACACTTTTATCTTTTGCCAGTTTTCAGGCACCACATCATTTGTATTAATGGTCCTGTCATTGAACCATCTATTTGGTGCTATTACCACTTTATCGGGATTCCTGTTTAAATAGGCTCCCCACCAACTAAAAGAACTGTTGGCGATGATATTGTTTTTACAGCATGACATCAGCCACATATCTTTATAGCTTTGATCTTTTGTGTTCCAATCTACATAGATGCCATTTTTTAGCTTTAAGTTCTTTATTACCCAATCCATATCGTCAGAAAATATGATAAACAGGGGCTTTGCCAGCACTCTTTCCATGTGTTCAATGCCTTGCTTGTAATAATGGTTGTTGCAAATGTTGCCATGTTTTTTATTTATCTTTGGGTTAGCAATATAGTCGCCTCTTCTCACATGAAGGCTGACAGAATTCTCTGCCTCAGCTAAGGCTTTGACTTTCCTGTTCTTTTCTCCTAATTCCCCTTTGAACAAAAAGTCTCCTACCACCTGTTCTTTACAGTCAAGAAAAAATTTTTCACTTTGCCAATACCCATCAAGATAACCTTCTTCCATTTTCCATATTTTAGGATCATATTCAAACTTTTCGTGGATGTAATGGCTGCTTTTTACTCCAAATATCCTTCTTTTTATCTTCGAAAACAAATCGCTTTTACAATCTCCAAGTTGATGAACCTCTTCAAAAGAAGCAAAATCCCCATGAATATCAAATACCCGATCTAGCTCATAACCATTATGTGCCGGTTTCGTCAATAGCCATGAACGATCCAGTTTAACAGGTCGGTCAAGTTGCTTAAATTTTTTATAAAGCGCATATTGGAACATCTGGTTTCCTAATCCACCTATTAATTTGATGATTATCACCTTTTTTCTCCTTTTGTTTTAAATAGCGTCGTACAAATCTTTCATACGCTTTGCCATGATATGAATGTCGTACTCTTCAGCCCTAATCTGCCCTTGTCTTGCCTTTTCTTTGTAGGTTTCTTCATCTCCTAACAAGTGTTGAATGCATTGAGCCAGGGCTTCATCATTTTGTGGATCAAACAAGAACCCTGCTCCTTCAACGACTTCAGACAAGCCTGGAACCCGGCTTGCCACAATCGGTTTTCCAGAAGCCATTCCTTCTACTGCAGCCATTCCAAATCCTTCCCAATGGGAAGACAGAACAACCAAATCGACAGTCTTTAGGATCCTGTAAATATCCTGCCGAAACCCCAAAAAATGTATTCTGTCACCTAACCCCAATTGATTTACACAAGCTTTGTGATCCCCTATCAAGTCACCTTCTCCTACCAGCAACAAGTGGACATTTTCAGGCAGTCTTTTGATGGCACGTATCACAGTTGCCTGGTCCTTGGCTTGAGAAAATCTCCCTGGCATACACAACAATGTGGTCCCATTTGGAATCCCTTTAATTAAATCTTCTTTCTCATATGGCAAAACTTGTCTGATTTTCTCAATGTTCACGCCATTTTCTATAACCACGTACTTCTTTTCTTGTCTTTTTGAAGGTTTAACCCATGTTTTCAAGCTATCTTGAGTTTGCTCAGAAACAGAAATAATTCTATCATAAAAACCATATATAAATTTGTCCAAGTACTTAAATACTGGCCATTCTCTTCTTCTGTTGTGAGTACTGTGTTCGGTTGTCAAATACTTGATCTTTTTTCCTACCATTGGTCTTGACAAGGCCACCCAATACTGCGTGGGAAAAGTATGCGCATGCACCAAATCATATGCTCCTTTTTGGATGTGTTGCCATATGCCAATAATAGCCATTGGATGATAAATCTTGTCAAGTTTTAACACATCTATCTTGACACCTTCCTGTATAATTTGCCCGTCAAACACATTGTCTTTGTCGCTTAATAACAAAATATCTATGTTGATCCCCCTCATTTGGTTCATAATAGGTATCAACTCTCTTGTCAGGTTTTCTGCTCCTCCCAACGCCAAGCTGTTAATTACATGAAGTATTTTCACAACCATCCTCCAATTTAATTGACCTACCTACTCGACTAACACTTTTCTATAAATGGCTTTCATCTGTCTAACCACTTGTTTGATGTCATACCGCTGTATCGCCTCTAAATTGAATTTTCCGAATGTGTTGCGCAGTTCTTCAGATTGCTGGAGTTTTTCCACTCCTTGGCAAAATGTTCCAATATCATTTATTTCAACCACATAGCCATTTTTTTCATGTGCGACCAACTGTCTGTTTCCTCTACAGTTAGTCACCACCATGGGCAATCCTGAAGCCATGGCTTCCATCACATTGACAGGCAACCCTTCTTTGCTCGATGCGGACACGGCAATGTCCGAAATTCTCATCAAGTCAGCCACATCATGTCTAAAACCCATAAAATCAATAGATGAGTCCAAACAATCATTTTTGACTCTTTGCTTTAAGATTTCTAGGCACTTTCCTTGTCCTATAAAGAGCAACTTGAGCTGGGGGATTTTTTTCACTAATACTTTCATGGCGTCTATTAGCATTTGGTGGTTTTTTCTTTCAACCATTTCAGCTACATATGCGATGATGAATGCTTCATCGCTGTACCCGTATGTTTCCCTAAGATTTTTTTTTGTTGTCAAGGATACTGGGTGAAATTTTTCCAAATCAACTCCCACTCCCATTGTGTATTCCTTGTATTTTGCGTGAAACCCTCTTTTTATTATCATTTCGTAATCCTCTTCATTGATGGTGATCAAAGCATCTGTCCATCTTGAAAGATGTTTTTCTATTGGATAATACAACAACCAATTCATTAGAGGTGCCCCTTTGAAAAAATGAAACCCATGGGCTGTATAAACGACTTTTGAACCTTTGTTTTTAACGTTCTTGGCTGCTACTCTAGCAATAGCTCCGCCCACTGGTGTATGACAGTGGATCAATTCATAATCCTGTTCCTTTATCAGCTTCTTCATTCCTCTATAGGCTTCCAAGTTTTTTCGCTTAAAAGGCTCCCGTTCAAAAGGTAAATCGAAAAACCGATCACAATAGGGAATCTTCAATTCGTCTGGATCATCATAATCGTTCTTAGCACATACATGTACTTCAAAGCCTAACTCTTTCAATAGTTTAAGATAAGGAACGTGAAAAACCATAATATGAGTTTTTACCACACGGGCTACCACTAAAGCTTTTTTCATGTACATTCTCCCTCGTTTTGTCTTTGCCTCGTTTTGTTTTCAAAAAACAAAAGGAACCGTCCCTTTTGTTTTTTGAACGAAGCGGTAAGTGTCAGCGACCATGGCGTCCAATCCTTTTTCGGCTTGCCATCCCAGTTCTTGTTTGGCTTTTGAAACATCTGCATAAGATACACCAATATCTCCTAACCGTTTCTTTCCCATTTCAATAGGCACTTTCTCTCCAGTTATTCTTTCGAAGGCATGGATCAATTCTAGCACAGAAGTCCCTTTTCCTGTTCCTAGGTTGTAGATTTGACATCCTTCTTTTATCTTCTCAAGGGCTTTCAAATGTCCTTTAGCCAGATCCACTACGTGAGTGTAATCTCGAATACACGTCCCGTCAGGTGTGTCATAATCATTTCCGTATACTTGCAAAGGTTCTGTTTCTCTTTTCATTGCCTGCACGATCAACGGCATCAAGTTGTTGGGAATCCCATTGGGTTCCTCTCCTATCAACCCGCTTTCATGAGCACCTATGGGGTTGAAATAGCGCAGCAAAATCACTGAAAATCCTTTGTTAACCTTAACTGAATCGGTGAGTATGCGCTCACAAATCTTTTTGGTCTCACCGTATGGATTGGTGGTTGCCCCTAGACTCATCTCTTCTTTAAAGGGTGCTGGCTGATCACCGTAAACGGTTGCAGATGAACTGAACACGAGCTTGTCCACTTTGTAGTCTAAACACATCTGAGTGAGGACAATGGTTGAAAGAATATTGTTTTCATAATAGTCAAGAGGCTTCAACACGGATTCTCCCACTGATTTTAAGCCTGCCAGGTGAATGACCCCATCTAGTTGATCTTTGAGAAATATCGTTTCTAGGCCGCTTTTATCCCTAACATCCATCTCATAAAACTCAAGTCTGGTCCCTGTCAGCTTTTGGAGTTTGTCCAACACTTGAATTTTTGAGTTGATCAAGTTGTCTACAATCACCACCTGATGCTGCGCCTCTATAAGAGCTGCCACTGTATGGCTGCCAATGAATCCTAATCCACCTGTCACCAACACCTTCATTTCATTCACTCCTTGATATTACTGTTTCAAAAGTTCCATCTATCTCTAATACATCTGTTTGTCGCGATTGTCAGATGCTGTTTTTATAGTACTCAATCATCCCTTTTAATCCTTCTTCCAAATCTATTTTAGGTTCCCAACCCAAACCCTTCTTTGCGGTACGGATGTCTGGTTTTCTTTTTGTAGGATCATCTTGTGGGAGGTCTAAAAAGCATATCTCCGATTGGGATTGGGTTAATCCGATGATTTTCTTTGCCAATTCTAAAATGGTTATTTCATTTGGGTTTCCTATATTAAACGGACCTGTCACATCATGATTTGTGTCCATCATTTTTCGTATGGCTTCCACCAAGTCGTTCACATGACAAAAGCTTCTGGTTTGGCTCCCATCTCCATATATGGTTAGCGCCTGGCCATTCAATGCTTGCATAATGAAATTTGTCATTACTCTGCCATCACCTTGGCTCATTACCGGTCCATAAGTATTGAAGATTCTTACAATCTTGATTTCCAGATCTCGTTGTCTATGATAATCCATGAACAATGTCTCGGCCGCTCTTTTTCCTTCATCGTAACAAGCCCTCACACCAATAGGGTTCACATTGCCCCAATACTCTTCGCTTTGAGGGTGTATGATTGGATCTCCATAAACTTCACTGGTGCTGGCTTGAAGTATCTTTGCACCTGTTTTGTCCGCTAGATTCAAAAGATGAAAGGCCCCTTGAATATTGGTCATCAAGGTTTTCACTGGATCTTTCTGATAATGTTTTGGACTTGCAGGACAAGCCAAATTATAGATTTCGTCACATTCCAATTCTATCGGCTCTGTTACATCATGTTCTATGAAATGAAAATTCTTCTGTTTCATAAACCGATCTAGGTTTTTTATCTTCCCTGTAATTAAATTGTCCACACAAAAAACTTCATATTCTTCAGCCAATAACCTTTCACACAAATGGGTCCCTATAAATCCCGCACCACCTGTCACCAATGCCTTTTTGGTTGTCATCTCTTGACTCCTTTTGCTTTTATTGTAACTGATCGTTCAAATCATCTAGTTTATAGCCGATCGCCTCATGATTAGCCTCAACAAACATTCCATCCACCCCTATTGGATCTTGGTACAAAATCTCTGACAACCATTGGCTCATACTTTGAAATGCTGCTTTTTCTTTGTCTAAGCTTTCGCCTTCGTTTATGGCATGCTCAATGGTGTTCTCCAAATCTCGGGCAAGAAGCATTAATCTTGTGTGATAAATGCCTCCTATATCGTATTGTTTCAGTTGAATCAATTGAAGTGTTCTCGCTAAGTCTTTGATTTTATCGATGTCTTTATTGATAGAAGTGGTAAACACGGCTTGATTAAACTCTTCATCCTCAGGTAGGCTGTCTGCAATGGCGTGCATCACATCATGAAGTTCAGTCAACGTATTCCATAATAGCGATGCATTTCTTGTCTCATAAGCAATGGTTTTTTGGTGAGTGGTATACCAACCTGTTGATGTGAGCAGTAGGCTAATCACTAATAGGATCATCAGTAATTTTTTTGTCATCTCGTCCTCCTTTTCTAAAATCATCTAACCCCTATCCTTAATTCTCTTTATTATACCTTGCTTGCTTTGTTAAAACAACGGATGCTTACACGATTTTAGGACAAACAAAAAACAAAAGGAACCGTCCCTTTTGTTTTTTGTTTGTGTTTTAGTCTTGAAGTGTTGACAATATTTTTTTCTCAACTTCTTCTGCAGTTCCCATTTCTAACACTTGGGCAACAAGTCCCTCCAACTTCTTTTTGTTCGATTTTCTAATTATCTGTCTGGATTTTAATATAGATGTTGCACTCATGCTGAGTTCATCAATCCCCATCCCAATAAGGATCGGAATAAAAGTTGGATCTCCAGCAGCTTCTCCACAAACGCCTATCCATATGCCTTCTTTATGTCCGTTGTCAATTGTCATCTTAATCAATCTGAGCAATGCTGGATGATAGGGGCTGTACAGGTGGCAAATATCCGCGTTGCCGCGATCAACCGCTGTGGTATACTGGATCAAATCATTGGTCCCAATGCTAAAAAAATCGACTTCCTTTGCAAAAGTGTCAGAGATGATAGCCGCTGCTGGAATTTCAATCATAATTCCTACTTCGATTTCAAAGCTAAATGATTTACCATCATGCTTTAATTCCTGTTGGACTTCTTGTATGATTTCTTTTGCCTCTCTCAATTCTTCGAGACTTGAAACCATTGGGAACATTATTTTTGCATTCCCATAAATGCTGGCTCTCAATATTGCACGCAATTGTATCTTAAAAACTTCAACTTGATCTAACGAAATACGTATCGCCCGATACCCAAGAAATGGATTGAGCTCCTTTCTCATCTCAAAGCAACAAGTGTCCTTATCTCCTCCAATATCTAGTGTTCTAATAACAACAGGCTTTGGACTCAAAGTTTCCAACACTTTTTTGTAAGCGTTGTACTGTTCTTCCTCTGTGGGCATGGTATCTCGATCCATGTAGAGAAATTCTGTTCTGTAAAGGCCAATCCCCTCACCGTCATTTTCTATGACGCCTTCAAGATCATCTGGGGTTCCAATATTGCATGCGAGTTCTATCTTGAGACCATCTTCAGTCACGGTTTCTTTACCCACTAATTCTCTCAGCGCTTTCTTTTCACTCTTGATTTTTCCTTGTATTTTCTTGTACTCCTCGATCACATCAGTGCCTGGATTCACCAAAATAGCTCCTTTTTTTCCGTCAACAATAACACTGTCTCCTTCTTTAATTTTAGACAATACGCCCTTTGCCCCTACAACTGCGGGGATCTCGAGTGTTCTTGCCATTATGGCTGAATGCGACGTCCGACCACCTACTTCTGTAACGAAAGCTAATACTTTGTCTTTTTTCATCTGTGCTGTATCTGAAGGTGTTATATCTCTTGCAAAGACTATCACGGGCTCCGTTATTCTTGCTAAACTTGTGTTTTCTACACCTTGTAGTATGGACAAAACACGATTCGTCACATCTTGGAGATCACTTGCTCTTTCTTTCATATAACTGCTGTCCATATTTTCAAAAATTGATATGAACTTATCAGTCACTTCTTTGATGGCCCATTCAGCTGATACTGATTGGTTCAGTATTTCGTTTTCTGCCACACCAAAAACTTCTGGGTCATCAAGTATTGCTTTGTGTGCATCGAAAATCTTAGCTTCTTCTTCTCCTATTTCTTTCAATGTATAATGATATAGATCCTCTATTTGTTTTCTTGCTTCCTCTACCGCATTTCTCATTCTTTCCACTTCATTATCAGGAGATGAAATGGTCGCCTTTCTTATTTCTTTGATGCTTGATCTCATAATGAAAGGCTTTCCTATAGCAATCCCTTCAGAAGCACCTACTCCTTTGATCATATCGACTCCTCCTTATTCTCCAAAACTTGAATTAACAAGTTTTGCCAGCGCCTCTACTGCTTGATCTTCATCTTCTCCTTCAGCAATGATGCTAATCTGTGTCCCTTTGTCCGCACCCATGCTTAAGATGGAAATGATGCTTTTTGCATTAAACTGTTCGCCATTTTTTTGAATAGTTATTTTGGATCGATACTTGTTTGCTTCTTTGGTAAATTCATTGGCGGGTCTTGCATGAAGCCCAGTTTCATTTGTCAACACAACGGTTCTTTCTACCATGCTTTACCTCCTTCATGATTCAGAGACTACATTTTGACAATAATTCTATATGTATCTGGTCGGATTGAGTCTTCAAATGCCTTTTGAGTCTCCTCTAAAGGATATTGGGCTGAAATCAAAGGAGATGGATCAATAATTCCTTTTGATAGTAATACTGAAGCCACATAAAAAGATTCGATTGAAGGACTAACCGCTCCTGTTATGTTCACTTCCGTATTGTGTATCCAATTCGGACTGACTTCTATTGGTTTATCTGGATGGATGGAACTATACATCACCACACGTCCCATTTTCCCTGTTGCTAATACAGCTTCTTCTGCTATTTTGGCTATCGCAGTAGTGTTAAAAACAACATCGGCCCCTCTTCCTTCTGTCAAATCCTTCACTTTGTCTACCAACGGTTCATCTAAGGGATTAAAAACGATATCTGCACCCAATTTTTTTGCCGTAATTCGTCTTTGTTCATCCGGTTCACTGACAATGACAAAAGCTCCTCTCAATTTACTCAACATGACATGCAATAGTCCCATGATCCCAGCACCAATAACTACCACATCATTGCCAAGATCAACCCTTGCAACTTTCAAACTATTGACAACGCAAGCCACTGGTTCCGTAAAGGCCCCCACTTCATAAGGTATACCATCTGATAACATGAAAATATCTGAAAGATTGGCAACTAGATATTCTCCCAGGCCTCCCGGTCCATAAATTTCTTTATGGGGCTCCTCCACTGCTTTCCCAATTTCTACGCATAAGTTTTCTTGTCCTTTCCGACAATAGTAGCATCTTCCACACGCGTTCAAACTTCTCACCGCAACATGTCTTCCGATTACAAATTCTTCTGGATCCACCCCTTGACCAATCTCTTCTATTACACCAGATATTTCGTGCCCACCAATAAATGGCAATGGCATTTTAGAAACCCTGGTAAACACTCTTTGTTCCCATGTGCAAATGGCACAGGCTTTAATTCTTACTAATACTTCTCCTTTACCAGGTGATGGCTTTCTAACTGCTAATATGCCTACTTTTTTTTCATCCACAATCGCTGCCACATTCATTTTATTCATTATTATATTCCTCCCTATTCTATAGTTTTGCAAATAATCGAATATATGCTTGACATCACCGCTTCAATGAAAGATGGGTTATTGCTAGGTACTCTAATACATAAATCAGCAACATCTTTCAACTTCCCCCCAGTCATACCTGTCATACCAATGGTTATGGCCTTTTGATCCTTTGCATAAGCAATTCCATTCAATACATTTTGCGAATTGCCACTCGTGGATAGTCCAATCACACAGTCTTCAGGTGTCAAATGTGCTACCAGTTGTTTTTTATAAATATTCTCAAACCCAAAATCATTGGCCAGTGTGGTTAAAACAGTTGCATCTGAGCTAAGGGAGATAAAAGATCTTGATAACTTTTCAGATTTATATCGACCAACAAAAGCTGCTTCCATTAATTGTGCTATGGAGCTACAACCACCATTTCCAAACACATACACTTTTTTGCCACTATCCAATGTCTTTATCAAAATTTCCTTTAACTGAATAATATCATCCGTTAGCCGTTTGCGACTCTGAATAACCACTTCTTCATACTCTGCAAAGTATTCATCAATGAATTCTTTCATACAACCTCCTCTTAAGCCCGTATTGTTGGGACTGGTTTCCTAATTTGTACCAATATTACACCAAACATGATCATTATGATCCCTACAAACATCACAAGATTGAGTTTTTCTCCCAGAATTAGCATTGAAATCAGAGGAGCCAAAGCTGTATTGGTAGAATTGATGGTCGCTACACTTGCTACTTGTGTCAAAGAATTTGCTGTCGCTACCGAAACAATCGCCAATGCTCCAAAGATTCCAGCAAACAGAAACTTTAATGTGATCTCTACGGTCACGGCTGACATGTACATGTCCTTTTGAATAATAAATACTACTAACATGACAAGTTCCGCGGATGTTATCATCAAAAATATTACTGTCCATCGATCCAGTTTTTTCCTTGTGAACAAATATCTTTGAAAAGATGAATTGCTAGAAAAACACAACGCTGCCAACAAAGCCATAGGAAAAGCCAATGTCCATCCGTCATTTAATAAATTCATGCCTGCGTTTCCAAATGCCAATAAAGCGATCCCCGAAATGGATATTGCCATCCCTACTAACATTGAAAAATTGATGGCTTCTTTTAAAAATAGATAGGATATGACGGAGGCCCATATGATTTGAGTCCCCACTACTGGTTGCGCGATAACCACTCCACCTCTGTTTAGGGCACCAAAGAGTGCCAAATTACCAAAAACAAATCCTAAAATGCCTCCTATCACAGCTACAACAAACACCTCTTTCCCCAAAAAATCCTTAGAATTAGGACTCAGTTGGTGATGTTTTCCATTGCTGATGATCATAAACGTTGATAGCACCCAAACTGGTACCAGTTTAATAAATACTCCATACAAAGGAGGTGCATCTACTAATGCCCATTTCAGTACCACACTGGACAACGCGTAGTTTAGTGAAGCCGATACTGCCCATGCTTCGCCTTTACCAAATTTCTTAGCTTTCACTTTTGTCATGTCATCCTCCTGATATGGGAGAGACAATGGTTATTCTGTCTCCATTGTTGACCATTGTCTCTCTCAATTTTGAATATGGTATCATCTTGTTATTGATAGCAAAGCTGACATCTTCATAAAACACACGAAAACTCGCTACCCTTTCTACATACTCAATCAATTCCCAAAAAGAAAGTGATCTCTCTATATGGATAGTGTTCCTGAATTTATGTATTTGATTATCTTTGAATATGTAGATAAAAACACTTACTTCCATTCAAGCTCAAGATCCTCCATTTTTTCTTTTGTCGGGATGCCGAACTCATCCCATCCTCTGTAATCATAATACTCATTGAGCATCACACCTAGGTTTGGCAAGTGTCCTGCAGCTCCTCCTTCTTTGAACATCAGAGATTGTATTCTTGGCGGCAACATATCATCCTTCCGAGAAATCCCCAAATCCACGTTGTATAAACGCTTCAAGTTAAATATGCGCTCTCCTGTCTTAAATAATTCATCTTCGGTAAAGTTCCATCCTGTCACTAAATTGAAGAATTTCACGACATGACTAAACTCTACACCACCAAAAGCAAGGTACTTACACAGACATAACGAATCAAACAATGATCCCAAGTTTTGAGCTTTTGCTGACAACTCTCCTTTACCATCATCTGCGAAACGATCCATTGGCGTTTCTATGCCAAGATATTTATCCGTCACAAAACTTTCATAGACTGACGACTGCCCCTGCAAATGGCAAGCACCTCGATTTGAAGTTGCATAACTAACAGCTAAGCTGCCTGCAGATCTTGGGTCATGGGCTGGTAACTCCAGTCCTTTTACATGTACCGCATATTCCATTGACAGGCCTTTCAACTGTTCTGAAGCTTTTTTCACACCTTGTGCCAAAACTTCACCAATACCTTCTCTAAATGCGATTTTCCGAATAAGCTCCATTACAACATCTGCGTTGCCCCATTCTAAAGCCAATCCACCTGTATCTTCAAGGGTTAAATCCCCTCTCTCAAAGGCTTCCATCGCAAAAGCTATTGCACCACCTGCCGATATAGTATCCACACCATATCGATTACATAGCTCATTCGCCTTACAAATAGCCTCAATGTCATCTAGCAAGCAATATGACCCTAAAGATGCAACTGACTCATATTCTGGTGCTCCTCCTATTGTGCCTTGATATTTGCCTTCTTTGATATTAATCTCCTTGCCACATCCAATCACACACCCTTTACAGTAATAATGTTTTGTTTCAATGTTGGAATTCTGTGTCAAGGATGATATTTTAGCTCCACCTTCAGGCCACGCTCCAACTGTCCAGTTTTTAGTAGGCAAATCTCCTTTTGATTCCATTACCATAGCACTGCCACTTGTTCCAGCTTGGTGCATATGCGCAACGGTTGGATTGTTTCGGATCGCTTTTGCCATTTCTCTCATGTATTCTTGCAGTTTCTCTGGTTCCGCTACTGGTACCTTCTTTGTTCCACGCACTACAATGGCTTTAAGTTTTTTTGATCCCATCAAAGCGCCCAGTCCTGTCCGTGCCGCACATCTTGCTGCTGGTCCGTCATTCATAACAGCTGCCATTGGCACTAAATTTTCACCAGCTTGTCCGATAGCCAAAACTCTTGCTTTTTCATGAGTGTTCTGCAATAGTGGATCGTTTATTTCATAGGTGTCCTTTCCCCAATATGGTTCTGCCTCTTTGATCTTAACTTCATCATCATGAATCCACAAATAAACGGGTTCAGGTGCTTTGCCAACTACAATGACGCCATCATATCCTGCATACTTCAATTCAGCTCCCCAATAACCTCCTGAGTTAGCTTCTCCATAAATGCCAGTAGCTGGAGATTTTCCTACCACTTGATGCCTCCCAGAATTCGGAACTTTCGTTCCAGTTAAAGGACCTGCCATAAAGAAAATAGGCTGCCTCTCATCCAACGGATCTATAGATATGTCGAAATCATAGTAAAGCATTTTAGCAGCTAATCCACTGCCGCCAATGAATTTTCTGTAGTCAGATTCCTTAGGTTCTAGAATTGAAATCGATTTGTTGGATAGATCGACTCTCAACAATTTCCCTGTATTACCGTACATTAAATCACCACCTCGTTAAATCAGCTTAAGTGCGTCATCCACCTCTGCATTTTCATGGACTATCGCTACAATAGCCGCTACTAACTTATCTGGTGCAGGATGTTTCCAAATGTTTCTTCCCATTATTACACCTTTGGCTCCAGCATCCATAGCGCCTTTCACCATCATCAACAAATCTTTTTCTGCCTTCGTCGTTCCACCGCCTAAAACCAGAACCGGTTTGTAACAACCTTGGACCACTTTTTTGAATCCTTCTACATCGCCTGAATAATCTGTTTTTATGAAATCTGCTCCTAGCTCAGCGCCTATCCTGCACGCAAAGGCCAAGTTTTCAGGGCTTCTTGATCCTTCTCCGCCTTCAAATCCCATTGGAAGCATTTCCGCTCCAACCACAAAATTCCATTTTGAAGCTTCACCTGTCAATCGTGCTAATCCTTTCAACGTTACATCTTCATTTTTTGCTCCTGGGAAACCCATACATAAAACGGCATCTGCTCCAATCCGAATAGCATCCTCAATTGAATGATTGATTTCCATGCTTTTGTCGTGTGCCTGATACAGAAACGATGTTCCACTGTCAACTCTCAAGATAATTCCTATATTCTCCAATTCTTTCTGGAAGGTGCTGATAATCCCATACGTTGTTAGTATGGCATCAATTCCACCCGCTACACACTTTCTTAACACCTCTCCCGTGTCATTTAACTCAGGCAACACATTCATGCCATTTCCATGGTCCATCGCAAGTACTACAGCTTTGCCGTCACTTTTAAAAATATTGTTCATTCTTCTTTTCATCATGTCCTCCTTCTTATTTTAAAAGAATGGTTATTCTTTCTAACCAAGTGCTAGATAATCCCTATTAAACTACCTACGATACCTACAATAAGAATAATCACAAGTATCTTCATTGGGTTCATTCCTTTATTCAAAAGACGATAAACACCAAGTGTCAAAGCTAATGGGAGGATACCAGGGATTATTCTATCCAACACATCTGCTTGAAGTGCAATTGCTGTCTCTCCAACATTTATCACGACCGGTGTGGATAATGAAACATAGCGAGCTATCAATGCTCCTATCACTGTACATCCCAGAATACCCGCGCCTGAGATTACCTTATTGAATATTCCACCTTCAAGGATTTGTTCCACAGCCTTCGTACCCAAGTTGTATCCTTGCATCCAAAGAACATAGGAAATTCCTATAATCGAAATTGCAATCAACACCACATACAATATAGGTCCTAAAACGTTTCCTTCTAATGCGATTCCTAAACCAAGAGATAATAGAATGGGCGTAATGGTTCCCTGTGTCAAGGTATCTCCTATTCCAGCAAGCGGTCCCATTAAACCTGTCTTTATTGAATTGATCGCTTCATCATCAATCGGGACGCCATTGGCTTTTTCTTCTTCCATCGCAATTGTTATTCCATGTATAATTGTTCCTACATTTGGTTCCGTATTGAAAAACACCAAGTGTCGTTTCAAAGCTTCCGCATATTCTTCTTTTGTACTGTACAATCTTTTGATAATAGGCGTCATACTATGCGCAAAAGCTCCGGCTTGAAGACGCTCATAGTTATAACAAGCATGAGAGAAGAATAACCATATCAACCATGATTTAATAATGTCTGATCGTTTAACTCTCTTTTTGGGGTTTGTGTTTTCACTCATTATTCACAACTCCTTTGTCTTTATTAATCTGCATGTATACAATTGCAGCTATTGCTCCAAATAGCGCAATGGCAATAATGTCTAGGTGAAGGTATACCGCAAGGAAGAATCCCAAGAAGAAAAATATTCGGTTATCACCTTTAAAAATCGCCTTAAGGTTCATTGCTATACCTAACGCAGGCATAATACCACCAACTGTATTTAGTGCACCCACCACATTAGCTCCCAAAAATGCCAACGCTGATTCCACAGCTTGAGGTCCATACAGAGTAGCTAAGAAAACCGGTATGAAAGTAATAATAAGCAATAGTATTTGTGCTGGAATAACATGGATAAACCCGATTTTGTTTATATCACCCACTTCTGCACGTTGATCCAACCAATGGATAAAGACTGAATCCACTGTCATCCTTGTTACCCAAACAATGGTCCCTAGTATACCTAAAGGTACTGCTAGGGCGACAGCTGCCTGTGAATCCACTCCTGCTGAAATAGCCAATGCTGTTCCCAAGATTCCTGCCATAGAAGGGTCACCTGGCAAAGCTCCTCCAGCAGAAATAAACCCTAGATACATCAAGTTGATAGACGCTCCAACAATTGTCCCTTGAACTGGATCTCCTAATATCAAACCCACAATGAAACCATTTACCAAAGGCCGATACAGCGTATAAAAACCAACTCCTGCAAACCAGGTTGATTGTGCCGCATAATATAAGAGTCCAATAAGAAAAGCTTGAAAAACATTAATTTGCATTTTAATCCTCCTTATTATTCTACGAAATGTTAGATGATACTTTAGTCAAACATATTACAAAAGATTTTTGATTGCGATTGGCTTGTTGTCAGGTACAATTTGAATATGGATATCTACCTCCTTCTCCAATAAAGTCTTGAATATTTCTTTCTCTTCCTCAGATGCCGAAATATTCTTGTAAAACTTTTTCCTGCCTGCACTTGCAGCCATTCCACCTACTACAATCTTTTGGATAGGTGCGCCACCTTCTATTAAACTGGCCACTGTTTTAGGGTTCTTGACGAGTATGATAACGTTTTCTTTATCGTCAAATTTTTTTAATAATGCTTCTGTCCCTTCCTCTATGGTGTAAACATCTACTTTTATGTCGCTTGGTGCAGCCATTTTCATGACTTTTTGTAAAAAAGGATCTTTTGCCACACCATCATCCACTATGATGATTCGATTCGCTTTTGTATGCCTTACCCACGCTGTCATCACTTGCCCATGGATCAAACGATCATCAATTCTAGTTAACACAATACTCATTCTAACACCTCGCTCTTGTTATTGATTAATTTGTTTAAGTCTCTAATCCCTTCCATCCCAACCGCCATGGCGGAATTTACCAACTCATCAATCTCCACATACTCTCTTGTTGTCAACACTTCCAATAACATTGGCATATTAATTCCCGTTAGTAACTTAAAATCCAAATGATTCAGTGTTGATGCGCTTACGTTTGAAGGACTCCCTCCGAATAGATCGGTTAAAACTATCACTCCTTTCCCTTTTTCAAGCCTATTTATCGCTTTTTCAACATCCTTTTGAAGTTGAGCCACATCATCTCCTAGTTCGAGGCCTAGCGAGATCACCTCTTTCTGTTCTCCAATAATCAACTCTGCGCTCTTGACTAAGGCTTCTCCAAATTTTCCATGAGTTACTACTAATACACCAATCATTCCATTACCCCATCTTCAATAAAATATTTTTGTCTTTTTGTTAGAATCAACTGATTTCAAAACTCACACAACCTCCTTTCTTGGTTATCCATGTCACAAATCTAACCGCTTGAAGAATAGTTCGCTCTATTCTGATTCTAACAACACTAATTTTGCAATAATGATGCCATAATGTGTATCTTATCCCATAAGTAAAAAAAAGAAAGCACCCTTGCTTGCTCTCTTTCTAACTGTGTTCCATTATCCTCTTGTGTATCACTTTGTGTTATTGTGTATTAAACAAATCAATAATATAACCAATTTCTGTATCAGCCACTTCCAGCCCAAACATTTCTTCAATAGGAACAAACTGCTTTCTTAACATGTTGTACATATCCTGATTTGATTGAATGCAAGCATCAATATTGTTATAAGCCAACGCTTCTCCCGATACTTGCCTTTCAATCATATCACAAATATGAAACAGAAATCCAAAGCGTAATCTCTGAAGGTTTTTGTTGTCAATCTCTTCAATTATATTATAAAACACATTGTTAGCAACTTCATACGCCTTAGTTGGATTCAAAAATGTCAGCGTATCTTCCAATAATTGAATGATTTTCTGTGTGTCCAGTTCCTGGTGCTCTTTATTCGTGTTTTCTCCAGAGATGATGGACTCGAGTTTTTCCAAACCATTTCCTATAATGATCTCATCAATGGATATATACGGCACATTTGGAATTTTCATATCAAGTGTCCCAACAATAGCCACAATATCGGATGTTTCTTTAATTTGTTCATGAAAGTGTTCATCATAGCACATTGGTTCCAAATCAATCTGATATTCATCTAAAAAGGGGATTGCATTGCGTATGAACTGCATCAATTTAATTGCACTTCCCTGACCTGTGAAGCAAGATGTGATAATCTTTTTTCCTTTTTTCGTTGATTTCTGTTTGATTTCTTCAGTGATGAGACGCCCGATATATGGGTTTGCACTCATAATATCATTATAAACAAATTCAAGATCTACTCCTGGCATCATCGCTTTTCTAACCGCCTCTAATACCAATGGTGTGGAAACCATTTCAATAGATTTTGTAGGAATCCGTGTTTTTTGAGTGATAATATCCGAGAATGCAGTCAAAGAACCCATGTCCACCATCAACAAGACCCCTTTTCCCCTATTCTCTCTTTCCACCAACACAATGGCTTCATTTAAGACATCTTCAACCTTTCTATCCAAGGACATATTAATCGCTTTACAGTGATCCGTCCCTAGCAAAGTATTCGCTGTATCTGCCATGCTGGATGCCGTATTTTTCCCATGTGCTAATACGATCACTCCGATACTCTGATCCTCCTTCTCGTTTAAACTGTAATCAGAAGATAGAATCATCGAAATAATATCAATTTCTTCTTTAGGGATGTCAATCTTCAGTTTTTCAGATAAATAATCCACCACATATTTAGAAATGCAATAATCAACAGGGCTACCGTCTCTTAAATGAAGAATACTAGGATAGGAAATTGTCTTGCCTTCGAAAACTCGATCTAAGTAAGAACTTAAATGTAGACACAAAGCAATAAAAACTTTTTTGCTGATAGACAGTCTGAACTTCTTGTAAACTTCTTTAAATGCACCTTCTACAGAGTGATAGACTTTTGGACTGATCACCTTGAAAAGCTCTTCTTCTCGATTACTTCCCTGCAATTCAAAATTTTTGATCGAATTTCTTATGTGTTCATGGATATCTTGGATGATATGTCTATGGATTTGTTCTTTTGAGTATCCTTTATTATGATATTTTGAAAATCTGTAATTGATTGTTCTATAAAGATCTTGAGATATATTATATTCGTCAATAGTTGTGAAAGGCAATTGATCTTTCCCTGTGAACTCCACAAAAGCATTTGATGACGAGGGTAGCAAGTCTAATACATTCTCTTGTGTTCTATCTTCTTTTGTCAATCCTCTCGAGATGTGTTCGTAAAGAAGGGAAGCGTCTATTGTGATTTCTCTCTTGTTATATGATTTGGATTCCAAATAACCTCTGGCACACGTCAGTTGGACGTCTGCTTTTAACTGTCCAATATTTCCAGGGCAATCATATACCAAGAAAGCCTTGAGCACTTCTCTGCTAACATGGATAGGCGCCTTCAAAACCTTTGCCTCGTTCATGAAAAATTGAGTCACCAGTTCGAATCGTTCCTCTATTGGTCTTTCTTCAATTTCTGGGATTTTGATAATTGTAGGGATCCGTCTCAAGAACGTCTTAAGTAAACTAGATTTGATCTTTTCAGTAGTCGCACCAACAAGTAAAATAGATGACTTTCTCGTTATTTCAGTTTCTCCTAATCTCCTAAATGTCCCTTTGTCAATCAAAGAAAATAACATCTCTTGGCTTTCTGGGGAAAGTCGATGTATTTCATCCAAAAGCAAGATTCCACCGTTGGCATGTTCAATCAAGCCCACTTTATCCTTATCCGCTCCAGTAAAGGCCCCTTTAATATGCCCAAAAAGTTGGGACATAATAAGCTGGGGATTGTCAGAATAATCTGCACAATTAAATACATTGAATTTCGCAGTCTTCTTAATTGTGCCCATTTCAATGGCAAAATGATACATCATCTCAGCAAAAGTGGTCTTCCCTACACCTGTGGATCCAATCAGCAATGTATGCAAGCCTTTTGGTGGATACAAGATAGCCGCTTTTGCTTGCTTGATGCATAATTCCAGACTTTCGTTATACCCAATTATTTTATTGAAAGTCTTGCTATCTGCTTCTGCAATACGTATGTTTTGTTTCTCCTGTTCGATTAATTCTTTAAAAGATGCTACTACAATAGACTCCTCTTGGATAGAGACATCGATCAACTCTTCTAATCGTTCCCTATCAAAAAATCGTACAGGCCTTCCCTTTATTTTTATGACTCTTCCTTCCCTTAACAGATTATGCAACTCTTTGCTTGTGTTATTCCTTGAAACACCTACATCTTGTCCAATCGTTTCCGCATCAAAACCCGCAATATCCTTTCGAATATCAACTAGTTCAACAGGCAAGCATAGTTCTTTAAGTCTCTGATAGATTTTTTCTTTCCTTAACATATCCACCTCAACCAATCATTCAACTAAAACTCATTCTATTAACCTTAAACTTTAATAAGGAAAACATTTTCCAATTTATTATACCATTATAGAATCTTCTCATCAATGACAAGTGTAGTTGATGTGTGACATAAGATTCACAACCAAAAAACAAAAGGAACCGTCCCTTTTGTTTTTTGGTTTTTATAGAGCGTATCTTTTTTGTTTAATGATAACCAGCGCCACGGCAAAGAATGCTACCGCAAAAGCCAGTTGAACCATCATTCCGTACACAATTCCGTTCCAAGCGTCTCCCACCACGCCGTTCAAACCCCCAATGGTATCGTTGACTCTCACATACCAGAAGACTGGATTAAATGTGCCAACAGTGCGAAGTTGGTCGCTAAGCAAGGCTTGTGGTACAAACGACCCACCTAGGAACGATAACCCCATGGAAAACACATTGCCTATAGGATCTATAGAATTTTTCGTGGCAAAGCTTGATACAAAGAAGCCGATACTCAGGCACAAAATCGTTAAAATCAATGAGTTGAGCACAAACAACATAGACCCGCCATTGCCCAGAGCATCTCTATTCAGGACAAATGCCATTCCGACAAATATCACCCAAATGATGAAAGCAATCAGCAAATTGCTGAAGATCAGTTGATAATTGTATCGTTTGATGCTCAAAGGAGCACAGTAGTTTCGCATCTTTATTTCCCTATTGTTAAATATGAGCATAATCCGTCCCACCATTGAGATGAGCATAGCAAGCATAACGTAAGACAAAAAGTTGAAGTAAAGATTTAGACCCGACAAGTTTTCACCTGTGACCTTGTTTAAGAAAGACACGTTGGCTTCTACCGAAATGTCGCTGACAATACGGTTATTTATCTCTTCCATCGCCATATCCGGATAAGCCGTCAAATAAAGGCGTGCCGTGTTCAAATAGTTTTCGATAATGGTTGCGGCATACTGAGCGTTGGCTGCATCTGGCACGAACAAGGTTTCAATCTTCTTAGGATTTTCCGAACCAAAGGCATCCTGAAAACCTGTTGGAATAGTGGCAACAAACTCTGTGTCTCTGAAGAACAACGCATCTTTGATACTTTCCTCATCTCCTTGGATTTCCACTGGTCTAGCAATTTCATTAAGGTATGCTTCCAGCCCGTTTGCCAGTTCTGACTGATCCTGATTGATGATAGAAACTCGAACCTTCGATATTTCGAAGACATCCTCCAGCTGAGTCGCTCCGCTTCTTGTGAAAAATGCCATCAATCCCACAAATATGATGGTGTATATGACAAATACCGCAAAAAACTTTCGTGGAATAATTTTATAAAACAACTTAAATACTTGCATATTTCTGCCTCCTCAATATCAACACACACGCGGTGCAATAGATTAGTCCCCAAGCTGCCAACAAGGCAATGTTTTGAGAATATCGATCAAAGGTGTCATAATAATACAAGGCGTAAAGCCCGTCGGTGATCAAGCTTGCAGGGTTGATGTACGTAATAATAGGCGCATGTTGTTGAACCAGATACTTCATCTGCATGACCATCAATCCAGATAAGAAACACATCACCACCACCATATTGGATATCAACATATCTTTCACACTTGCCTTAAATTTAGTTACAAGTCCGAACAAGGTTCCAAACATAAAGCCAGTGAAACAACCTACCAAACATAAAGCCATGATATGCAAAATTCTATCTCCAAACTCAACTTTCAATATCTGTGTGATGTAAAAAATGAGTATCATTGCTGATGCCATTTGAAAAATAACCGTTGCCCCTGTCATGGAAAGAAATGCTTTCAGTTTATGTGTGGGTGCGACATTGATTCTGACAGCCACATCCGACTGGTTTGCTTGAATCAACGAGATGCTGGCACTTCCTGCGATAGCGGAAAAAAGACAGGTCATGGCCAACAATGCGTAAAAATAGATGACTACAGGATTCATGGAATGATTCATAGGGGCTTCTTGAAGATAACTTTGTCCAGGATGAATGTTCTCTAAAAAGTCCGTTTCCATTATTTGTGGGTTGCCTTCTATGATTCCATAAACCGTTGTGGACACTTGCAGATAGTTGTCAAGAAAAACTTTTGATATCGACTGGTTCAACCCTGAATCCAGTATGATCATCTCCAAGCCATTCTCGTTTTTCAAGTATCCAGTAATGGTTTGATCGGCCAAGTGTTCTTTTGCCTGTTCCTCTGTCATATAAGCAATTGTGAATAGATTGCTTTCATTCATGGCTTCTTCCAGCCCCACTGGCATTTCCTGATCTGTGGTGATTGCCATTTCGATTTTTTCAAACCCGGATTCCATAGCTAGATTTTGAAAGGCCAAGTTGAAGAAAGTGGCCATGATAATGGGAAAGAACATCATCCAGAACAACGCCATTTTGTCTTTCACCAAAGATTTAAAACTGTATTTAAAAATATGTAACGACATGGTGTCCCTCCTTAATCTCTAAGTTCTTTGCCCGTTATTTCAAGAAACACATCATTTAACGTAGGCAATTCTGAGTAGATTTTCCCATAACTGATCTCTTCATTGGCAATGAAACTCATTAGGTTTACCAAATTGCTGGCGCCGTTTTTTTGTCTCACGGTCAAGACGTTTTCTTTTAGATCTGCATCTATCACGTTTGGCATTTCAAGTATCTTTTGAAGATGATCGTCTGTTAGGTTGAATGTCTCTACCACTATTTTCTCACCTAGATCAATCATGGATTTGACTTCTTCTTTGGTGCCAGTAGCAATGATTTTTCCTTTGTCCAAAATGGCAAGCCTTGTACAAATCTGCTCAATTTCTTCCATGTAATGGGACGTGTAAATAATCGTGGCTCCTTGCTTGTTCAGTTCTTTTATCCCTTCAAGAATATTGTTTCTGCTTTGAGGGTCCACTGCCACAGTCGGTTCGTCCAATATGATCAGTCTTGGTTTGTGGGCGATGCCACAAGCGATGTTCAGCCTTCTGAGCAAACCTCCACTGAGCTTTTTGGGATAAAATTTCACAAAATCTTTCAAAGCCACCGCTTCTATAGCCTCTGTCACCAGCTCTTTTCGTTTCTGCTTGTCCGTTACGTACAACCCGCAGAAATAATCCACATTCTCGTAAACATTCAGTTCCTCAAACACCGCTACATTCTGCATGACAATGCCGATGTCTTTTTTGATGTCATAAGCGGTGGGGGTCATTTCTTTTCCAAATACCTGAATATTTCCTTTGTCATATTTTAGCAACGACAACAGGCAGTTGATGGCTGTGGTTTTTCCAGATCCGTTAGGTCCCAAAAGACCGAATATCTCACCTTCTTCAATTTCCACGCTTAAATGATCTAACGCAATAAGATCTCCATATCTTTTAACTAGATTTTCAATTTTTACAATCATTTGTCCTCATTCCTTTCTTCAAGTTTGATTTTTTATCTGAGCTCATTGTAATACAAAAAAAACCAACTAGGCAGTGTCAGCTGTCATGGATTTGTCATGACAATTGTCATATTCTCTGTCACATATGGGTGTGCACTATGCTATAATAAAAATAAATGATGGAAATGGAGCGTATTATGGGTAATATCCTGAATAAAATCATCATCCTTGCCGGTTCTGTTGGCATCATCTTGCTGGAATTAGATGCCTATGAAGCCATTATCGCCATATCCATAGGGGTAGGGGCCAGTAGTTTGATGGAATACTTCAACAACCAGTTGCTCTCCAGATGGGTTTTTCTGATTTATTCTCTACTATCTGCCATCTATCTTCCCTTTTTGTTTTTTCTGCCATTAATCGCTTATGACTTGTTCCGCACCGACTTTCAACTGATGACCCTACTCGCAGCAATCCCTTATGCCTTGCATTTTACTAGTCTTTCTTCCACTTCCACTACCACCCTGTTTATTGTCTTTGTCATTGTTTATCTTTTAAAAGCCCGCGCAATGGAAGAAATCAAGCTTCGTGAGAACTATATCCAACAACGAGATTATCTCACCGAGGTGTCTTTGTCTTTGGAAGAAAAAATCAACGAACTCACCATCAAACAAGATATCGACGTGAACTTGGCTACTTTGAACGAAAGAAATAGAATTTCCCGGGAAATACATGACAACGTCGGCCATCTTCTTTCAAGTTCCATTCTTCAAATCGGGGCCATCATGGCAGTCAGCCAAGAGGAAAACACTAAGAAAAGCCTGGAGATCGTCAAAGAAACGCTTAACGAAGGCATGAATTCCATCAGAGACAGCGTCCACAACCTACATAACACCTCTATCGATCTGTACCAAGAAATCGAAAAAATCGTAAATAATTTCACTTTTTGCAAGGTGAAATTCACTTACGACATTTCAGAGGACATGCCAGCAAACGCCAAGTACTCCATTATCGCCATTGTCAAAGAAGGGCTTTCCAACGTTATCAAGCATTCCAATTGTGATTTTGTCTCCATCAGTCTGTACGAACACCCCAAATTGTATCAACTGATTATTTACGATAACGGCACCCAACAAACCCATGTTGCCGGCGCAACGGGTATGGGCATTGAAAGCATCAGACAACGGGTGGCGGCTTTAAATGGCATTATGAACATCGACCAATCTAGAGGCTTCAAAATATTCATCTCTTTCATGAAAGGATGATCAAAAGAATTAAAACAAGGAGGTTCCCTGTGAATATAGTCATAGTAGACGACGATCTGTTAGTCTCCACCTCACTAAAAACCATCATCGAAGCAAACGAAAACTTCCATGTGGTGGCAACAGCCGGTAGTGGCGAAGAAGCCCTTTCTCTCTATGAAACCCACCAACCAGACATATTGCTTATGGATATCCGAATGGGTAAAATGAGTGGCTTGGAAGCAGCAGAAAAAATTCTGGCATCTTTTCCCCAAGCGAAAATTCTCTTTTTGACAACCTTCGTCGACGATGCCTACATCTTTAAAGCTTTGAAAATAGGCGCAAAAGGCTATCTGCTCAAGCAACACTACCAAAGTATCATACCTGCTCTAAACGCTGTGTATTCAGGACAAAACGTATTTGGAGAGGAAATCACCAACAAGCTGCCTGCAGTCATGTCAAACAGTGGTGAAAAAAGAGATTTTAAAGACTTTGGGATCTTAGAGAAAGAATATGAAATCATTTGTCTAGTTTCTAAAGGACTGTCCAACAAAGAAATCGCTGGCAAGCTATTTCTTAGCGAAGGCACTGTTCGAAACTACATCAGCGTCATCTTGGAAAAACTTCATCTCAGAGACAGAACCCAACTGGCCATTTTTTACTTCAATCATTTGGCTTAAGGTAAAAGATAACCAACAAAAAACAAAAGGAACCGTCCCTTTTGTTTTTTGTTGGTTATTGGTTTTCCATATAGACATTTAATAGGTTCTTGATGGCTGTGGCCGCCTCTCCATATTTGAAGGTGGACTCTGGTGAAAGGGTTGTAGGGCTGGTCCCATTAAACACTCCTGCATTCAATACTTGCGAAACCTCTTTATAAGCCCAATCCGCCACTTTGTCTTCATCTACATATTCTTCCATTCTATTCGTATCCTGATAGGTCAATCCCATCACTTCCATAGCTCGTGCGTACATGGTCATGGCTTCCTGGCGGGTAATGGTGTTGTTTGGTTTGAACGTGCCATCGGTGTATCCTTCCACAATGCCATAGGCTGCCGCCATGCTGATGGCATCTGCAAATAGTTCGCTGTTGTCCACATCACTGAATACCTTCTGATACCCTTCATTTGCCCCATACAAGCCTAAAGCCTTTGTGATGTAATCTGCAAAATCAACCCTTGTAATGTACGCTTCTGGTTCAAACGCCTGGAGATTTGTAATCACCCGTTTGGAGATCATGTCGTTGACTGCATCCTTGGACCAATGGTTGGCCACCCCTTGTGAAAAGACTTCATTACGAATCGCCGTATAAGTGGAATGGCTCATAGATCTAATTAACGCATAAGCTCTTCCATCGATGATGGTCCATTTGGATGGCAAATGATGAAAGGCATTCTGATCATCAAATACAACCCCTGTAAAAGGTATTCCTGAATGGACATTGTCTTTCAAAGGCACCAACTTGGTGGTATAGCCTTGGAATCTATCAATCGTTTCTGTCAAGTCTCCATATTTCACGATAAGAGAGAATGCCACCGGGTCCGCTACATGGGTCATCCCCAGGCTTTGGATTTTTTTGCTGATTTGATCTAATTCATCGGCCTGTGGTACCTCCATGACAAAACGAATTTCAAGTCGATGTTCTCTAATGTTTTCTCCCAATGCCTTAATTGACGGATCAAGGCTTATTAGGTTCATTGGCATAATTGTTCCCCCTATTGGGGTTAAAATTTCTAATTCAATCTTGTTCTCCTTCAGTAAATCCACTGTGTCTTTTGACATGGCTATCTCTATTCTCTCGTCTTTCTTGTCAATGGACAGACTCATTCGATTTCCTTGAACACCCTCAAGATCAAGGATGATCTCTTGGATTTTATCATGATCCAAGGTGATCAATGAGAAGGACACACCATCATCCTCACCCTCAATGATTGTACCTGCCACATAAGTGTCTTGTCCTGATATAACCGCGTGAATGGGGTCATCTTCCATAATTGGAAAGAAGCCACCTCCGCCTCCTGAAGATCCTCCACCAGATGGGGGACTTGGCGGTGTTGGTGGTGAATGGATGTCCGCCTGGCTTTCCGGTGCCTGTTCTAAATTCAGTGCATAATTGGCTCTATCTTCTCCTGCCAATACAATGTCTACAATCTGAACCTCCACCCCCTTTCCAGCCTCAGAAGATACAAACTCGACAGTCACTTCTCCCACGTAGACATCGTCCCCTTCCAATGCCCCTTGCAGGCTTAACCGATTTTCTAATATTTCCGCTGATCTCGTTCCGTCAAATACTTTATCTTGAACCGTAAAACTGCCGTCCAAATTCAAAGCTCTTGGGTCGACTTCAAAAGTATTGGTTTCAGTGATGTTGAACTCATAATTCAAGGCCGATAGGGTAATCGCGGAGACCGTCAAGTTATAAGTGCCTACAGGCATTCCCAACGCGTAATCTGAATCGATGACAACCTGAAACTGGTCAAGGTTTTCTATCCCTTCTCCCTCCACAAATCCAACAAAATCTATGAAGTAATCAGGGATCTCATCTCCATATGTCACTTCTGGAGACATCGGCCGACCAATCACCACTGCCGGATTAATATTAGCGATGGCTTGTCCTGTTGTAGTAGTCAGAAAATATTTGTGCTGATCTAACCCTCCTGATATTTCTATGTTTGAAAAATTGACGATTTTGTCTGAACCCACATTGTTATCCATAAAAGCTAGGTCATAACTGAATTCTAGAAGATCTCCTTCTTTTCTACTGTCACTAAATCTGCCCCTTGCTAATGGATTGCCATCATAGATTTTATCTTCTGCCACAAAATCGAATAATGCCAACGGTTCTTGCTCAACGGGTTCCAACTGGCTTAAGATCAACTGAAGACCACTGTTTAATTGCACAAGTCCGTAGCCTTGGTGTTCCTGAGGGAGTCCTAAATCCAATGCCGTGGCAGTGATAACCTGTCTAATGTCTGTATTGCTCATGGTTGGATCTGCCGCCCAGAGAACTGCCGCCACTGCTGACACATGAGGAGCTGCCATGGAAGTGCCATTTTTTTTGCTGTAATTGGTATAGCCTACTGTTAGTGTTCCATGCTGGTCATTGACTCTTATGTCTTGTCCCGTCTCATAGGAAACAAAAATGGATGGAATCCATTCTTTTTCTTTATCCGATTCAGTGGCATACAAAGTAATATTCTCCTGCTCAAAATGAGTTTCGCTGTCATTCATGATAATCGCCCCCTCTGCTCCAAAGTCCATGGCATGGGACACTTTTTCCGCAAATGTCAATACGCCTCGGTCGATCAAAGCAATCCACTCGTCTTCGGGGGATATGTTTTTTTCCAACAAAATTTCTTCCAATACTTCTAGATCTGTGGCCAACCCTATATCCACCATAGGTCCAGAAACCACGCCTATGCCTGAGCCTTCAACCATTTTCGACAGGTAGGCTATGCCACTGTCGCTGACACTTAAATTGCTATTAAGGGCATTGTCTGGTATGGTGCTTAAAACATCCACACCAGGAGCCATCACTTCGGCTTGCACGCCTGTACTAGAAAAGTTGGCCCTGTTGTCTGTTTGATCCGATGCCGTAACCGCCATAACCGATTCAAACAAAGCGGGATAACTGATATTAGCTCCTGTTCCATTTATTGTGCCGCTGTTTCCTGCAGCAGCGATCAACAAAATGCCCGATGCATAAGCTTCGTTGCATATCTGTTCCAGTGCCGCACTGTATTCAAATGTTCCTAAGCTCATATTGATAATATGGATTTCGTTGTCCATAGCCCATTGGATACCTGCGATAATGGTGCTGACGCTTCCGCTTCCTCTGGCATCCAACACTTTAACCCCATACAAGTCAATAGCCGGAGACACCCCAACGACTCCCCATTCATTATCTATGGCCGAAATGATCCCCGCCACATGAGTTCCATGTCCATTTAGATCCGTACCCCAGTAGGTTTCGTCTCCCATGGCATTGTATCCCCCTAAAAGCATAGGAATGTCTTCATGGGCTTCATTTATTCCTGTATCCAACACTGCCACTCTAATGCCTTGTCCGGATGTGGTTTCCCAAGTTTCGAAAGGGTATTGCTCTTGGTTATACACCCGTTCAACACCCCATGTAACTGTTTGAGACATGGCATATACAGGATGATCAGGCTCAACAAAAGAAATTCCCGGTTGATTTCTTAAATCTTCTGCCTCTCTTTCTGTCATGATCACCTTGGATGCATTGATAGCACTGAAGTTTTTCTCAACCTTTAAATTGGCCATGCTTCTCACAGATCCAGCTTCAAACCCTACCAGATACCCCTGCTTTTCCTCCTCTTCATAAGAAAAAGCCTCTACAGAAACAGGTGCCAACCCACCTGTTAAAAGAATGATTGTCATTATTAAAGCCAATACGGAAAAACCTCTTTTAGTAACCATTTTTTGTCTCCTTTTGTATTTTAATTGTTCTTATTAGTTTAATACATTCTAACACTATTAACAATTAAATATGTTCTTATTCAAAAGAACCCTGTGGCTTTAAGCCACAGGGTTCTTTGATAAGTTTCTATTCAGATCTAACTTCTTTTTCCATACCTTCGTTTGACACTGGATAATCTATTTCTAAGCTGATGAAGTCATCGTTTCCTACTTCTATGATGATATCGTCAATATATACGCCTGGATATGTAATGGAAAAATCCGTCTTGAGAACCCATCTGAATTGGACAGTTTGACCCGCCGAATCTGATATATCGTAGCCTAACAACTGCCATGGCATTGGATTTGTTGCACCGCTGTGCTCCCAGATAGATATCCATGTACTCCCACCATCTATGGTGTATTGCGCATTTGCTTGGTCCCAGTTGCTATTCTCTATGTGCCAAGCCTGCATCCACTGAATATTTATAGGCATGTCAGTAGATATGTAAGTAAGATCTATCTCTGGGCTAAGCAAAGTAACCTCCGCATTGTTTGGATAATCACCCGCTAAATTCGTGCCCCAGCACTTCTGTCCAGATGCCGTTTCATTCGGCCATGTAGAAGGTGTTCCCCACTGCCATACATTGTTAGGGGTTCCAGAATGTGTAAACCCACCGTTATCCGCCTCAAAGTTCTCTTCGTATACGATGCCCCAGACTCTTGTCAACACATCCGTGCTTAATAACTGATCGCCCTGACCCATAAGTTTAGCTGCCCCTGATGGTTCGATGGTAACTAAAATCACTGAATTGGTGGTTAAACTATCGTTGACACATCTGATGGTGAAGAAATCAAATTCGCCTGTTGGATAAATGATCTCATCTATTTCAACCTCCGTTTCACCTTCACCATTGGTCACCCTTATTGTGAAGTCATCTTTCTCTAAAGCATCCTTCTGGTTTACGATGCCACTAAATAGGAGGTCTATTTCGTCGGATGAGCGCTTTACCTCTATCCTCTCAAATGTTAACTCTTCCATCACCACCACATCTATTTGATTAGATACGGTCTTATAATTGCTATCATCCGGTGTGAAAGTAACCTCAAGGCTATAGGTACCCACACTGGCCCAAGATGTAGTCGCATCCGTTATGGTGAATATTCCAGAAGGTGTGGAGGATTCTCCGGTAAAATGGTCCTCTGTTATCACTTCATCCTTAAAGGCATAGATGGTTTCCGGCCAAACAACACTCGGGTCGGCCTTTGAAACCATTACCTTCGAATAACCGTAGAAAACTCTATAATCACAATCTTCTGGAACGAAACTGATTCTTATTCCATCATAGAATCCAGGCTCAAACCATGAGATGTCATCAAGGATGATAAACTCACCATCTAAAGGTTGTCCATCTACTTCTACCTCTCCTTCAATTGCTATTGCAGCTTGAGATGTGCTTTCACCATATGTCAATGTATAAGTTGGGATCGTAACACTTAAAGATGTTGCCGTTTCAAACATTTCATCTTCCCATCTCAAGATAGGCAATCCGTCATTTGTTTGAAGGTCCATAAACCAGATTTCATCAAAATTCCAAGAACTATTTTCCTCTTCTCCTCTATAGAAAACCCCAGGCACATAGTTTAATGGATTTCTAAGTTCTTCAAGTGTTCTTGGGTAGATGCCATCGTCCCTTTTCATCACGTCAACCGTTCTTGGTCCAAGACTTTCTAATTGGAAATAGTTCCCGGCAAAATAAGCGTCCACTTCACCACCATAAATCGACTGGATATCAGAGACACCCTTTATCAAGTCATCATCTACCTTTCTGTCGATATCTCCAATATTATAATTGTTTGTGATTTCCGAATATTCTGCATACCCAACTATTCCGCCAATGTCTTCTAATCCATAGATGGCGCCTTTATTGTAGCTGTTTAGAATTTTTCCGTTAAAGTCACTTCCCACTAGGCCTCCAACTCTTTCTGAGGTGAGCGTGTCCTCACTGATCATTGCTTCATCTAATCCAACCAGACTATCCGGCTGATAGCCTACGTCTCCTGCGTTGTAGGATTCAGATACCGTCCCTTCGTTATAGCCAACGATGCCGCCTAGGTTCATCGATGATTGCGTTATTAAACTCATGTGATTAATCGGTATTACAAATCCTGTATTATAACAGTTGTTGATATACGACGACATTTCGCCAACAAGCCTTAATGCTTCCACTTCGTCAAGACTTGCATAATATCGAGCCCTTCCATTTCTTCCAACGACGCCGCCTACTTGCTGATGTCCTATCACGATTCCTTCATTCCATGAGTCCATAATCTGTGCATCCAATACTGGTGCTCCTTGTATTGTCATCACGTCTACAGCCATACCATCGAAGTGATTGATTCCCGCTACACCCCCAACAATCTCCTCTCCAAGAACGATGAAACCATTGCTGGAATTGGTTACCACACCAGAATCATTGATGCCAGTAATGCCACCAACATACGTACGACCTACTACCACACCGATTGGCGCTATATCTTGAAACCATTGGAAGTCAGAAATGTTGTGTACATTTGAAATCATACTTTCTCGACTGTACCCTACCAAAGCACCGACAAAATCGGTCCCCCATACTTCACTGTCTTTTATCATTAAATTCTTTAGTTCTGCTTGATATGCAATACTAAACAGTCCTGTGGCATTTGATAAATCAGAAACCTGGGCTGTTATTCGTCTATCCTGATTGACATACAAGTCTTTGATAATATGACCCTCTCCATCAAAAGTACCTGTGAATAGTTGAGATAATAAATC
This sequence comes from uncultured Clostridia bacterium, assembly GCA_964539975.1. Taxonomy (GTDB): domain Bacteria; phylum Bacillota; class Clostridia; order Tissierellales; family Dethiosulfatibacteraceae; genus 38-11. The sequence continues at coordinate 10,509 of CAZIKK010000012.1, read as the reverse complement.
ATCTTCGGATTGATCAAAAACCGAAACAGGACCAATCAACACTGGCCTACCAATAGGCTCAAATCCTCCGTTACCAAGCACCTCATCATACCCTTTTGTTTCATAGACAATGCTTGGTGCAAGGTAATCACCAACTTCTTCCGGTGCTCCTATATTGGCGGTCATGACGAAATTACCATCTAAAATATATCTGATATTATCTAGGTGATACCAATTCGCTACCTCATAAGCGTTTTTACTGGTGTTAAATCCACCAAAGCCTATAACTGCCACTTCGCTATTTCTTGTGTTTCTGTAGTCCCCCGTTCCTCTTGCTTCTACTTTGATAAATTTTCCAATGTCATCTGATGTGATCTCATATGTGTCAGATGTTTCCCCTTCAATCGCAACAAACTCACCCTCTGCTGTGTCGGATATAAGCCATCTATAACTGACAGTGGCCTGACTTGGCATCACTACAGCTGATAGCGTTGTGTCCATGAGGTCGGTATCCCCTTCAATTGAAACGGATCGAATGGATTGTCTTGTTGATTCAACCACAACAGGTTGCACAATTTTGCTATTATCCCCTGTGATATTAGAATCCGAGAATGTGGCCTTCAAGGCATATACATCCACATTATCTGCCAATAAGACGATTTGTCCAAACTGTCCTTCAAGAATGACATCGTCGCTACCGTCTACGATCACCTCTCCGATCTCTTTTCCTGTTTCATTAAACACTCTCACCACACCATCCACTCTAGCGATGATGATTTTCTGGATTTTAGAATCCCCCTTGATGATGATCGTGTCTTCTCCCCCGCCTCTTACAAGGAGTCTGCCGGTAATTTCCACACCATCCAGTGTGATATCCCCATCACCGACACCATCGCCAAGAATGAGATCTCCTGTGATTTTGACGTTTTTCATGGTGACATCCGGCACATTGATCATGATGTTGCCTTCTGGCACTTCCGTATATTCTCCAGCTTCCCTAATGTATAATTTAATCAGATTGTCCATCAGTTGTGCAAATTCTGCTCTAGTCATTGTAGATTTTGGATTGATTCTACCATTAGACCCCTGCACATAGCCTGCTTCTATCAAACTGAATACTTCGTCCTTTGCCCAAGATGAAATATCTTCCAAATCTGCAAACCCTTCCGGTTCTTGATTGTTTTTTTCAAGTTTGAGCGCCCTGGCCATGACGATAAAAGCTTGTTCCCTCGTAATGGGATCTTCCGGATCAAGTCTGTTCCCAGAACCTTGGAAAGTCTTCATTTGAACCGCTTTGGCCATTTCATCATAATACCATGCTCCCACTGGCACATCGGTGAAACTTTGGATATTTCCCTTGACTTGAGCACCAAAAGCCCGATTGATCACCGTGGCCATTTGGGCTCTGGTGAGGTTTGCATCTGGCATGATTTGACCATCTGCGCCATTTAACAGACCATTTTCAACTGCATTTTCCAACGCTTTTGTCGACCAGTTGTCAGGCATGTCGTTGAATTCATCCGTGGTTGAATAAGCCACTGTTAACGACGATAGGATCAATGTGAGAACAATGATCCAGGCCAATACTTTTCTTTTCCTCATAAGTACCTCCAAAAAATTTGTGTGCCTTAAGTCCGATTCATTAGTTCTGTCTTGATTATTATACCGTAGACACTTTAGTTATACAATCCTTTTGTGTATAGTCATTCACTTATGGATTGATGTGTGATAGGCTCAAGTCCATGAAAGGACATTTGATTTGCATGGTCCAACCTGTTTTAAATCACAAGACAATAACTAAGAACATGCTTTCGAAGTGATGCGCTTTCTTAAATAACAATTGACAAATATATCGGGAGCCGATATAATATTCATGTGATCGATATAACGGAACACGATACATCTTTTGACGGTATAACGGAGGAACAGATAATGGGAGACAATAAAGAAAACATCGCCCTTACAGAAGCTGTCTACTATATTTTGCTTTCATTATGGCAACCCTTGCATGGCTACGGTATCATGCAAAATGTCATGGATTTAAGTGATGGCAGGGTCAATCTTGCTGCAGGCACTCTTTATGGCGCCCTTAACACATTGCTTGAAAAAGGGTTGATTCAGGCAGTTGAAAATGACGAAAACTCTCGAAGAAAGGAGTATGTCATCACCCAAAATGGCATGAAAGTCATGGAAAATGAATTAATTCGTCTGAAAGAATTAATTGATAATGGAGAAACTATTATTGGAGGATCAAAGGAATGAAACACATAAAATATAGACTATTCTGGGCTTGGGAATTTGAGAAAGAAGAAAAATGGTTGAATGAGATGTCAGCCAATGGCTTTCAGCTGGTTAGCGTAGGCCCTTTCAGATACGTGTTTGACGATTCTTGCAAGGAAGCCTATACGTACAAGCTAGAGCTGTTGGACAGTCTGCCGTCTAGCTCAAAGAGCATCGACTATATTCGATTCTTGGAAGAAACAGGCATCGAACATGTCGGCTCTATGCTTAGATGGGCTTATTTTAGAAAAAAGGCAAAAGAAGGAAGCTTTGAGCTCTATTCTGATATTCCCTCGAAAATCAAATACTACAAACGCTTTATTCTCTTGTTTTTAGGCATCAGTCCGTTGATGATCGTTAATATTATCAATAATTTCATTGCCTACGCTCACCATCGGTATACGATCAATTTAATCGCCGGATTGCTGCCTTTGGCTTTAAGCCTCTTGATAGGTAAAGGCTTGTTTGAAATTCATCAAAAGATCCAACAACTAAGAAAAGAGCAAATCATAAACGAATAGCACTGAACCAACAAAAAACAAAAGGGACGGTTCCTTTTGTTTTTTGTTGGTTTAAAATTTTCCGTTGATAATTAATTGATAAACTATTACAATTAATTTATCTTATTTTTCTTCAAAGAATATATTTATCACATTTTTACAAAACTATTACAAGGGGTAGAACGATGAGAAAAAAAGGAAGAAAATTTTTCCTGTTAATGCTGGCAATGGTAGTATTGTTAACGATGCCTATGCAAGCATTAGCACAGGAACAAACAGGCTTTGTGGATATGCCAAACAACTGGTCAACCGAAGCATTGACAAAGGCAGTGGAAAATGGACTCTTATCAGGGTATAACGGGCGACTTCATCCAAACCATTACTTAACGAGAGCTGAAATGGCAACCATCCTCAACAGAGCTTTTAGAGCAACCGAGCATGTCGATATTTCTAATTACACCGATGTTAAGCCAACCGATTGGTTTTATGATGACATGTCAAAAGCAGTAGGAATGGGACTATTTAAAGGATATGCAAATCAACTAAGACCAAATGACTTCATTACAAGAGAAGAAGTGTTCGGTGTCTTGTCAAACGCATTCTCGTTAAAAGCAGAAGAAGCAAACAAAGAATTTGTGGATAGTCATGATCTTTCACCATGGGCATTAGAAAGTGTTAACGGAATGGTGAATGGTGGTTATATAAGTGGTTCAAACGGGAAATTGAATCCAAAAGCAAACATAACAAGAGCAGAATTTGCACAAGTCATGCACAACATCATCAAACATTATGTCCATAAAGCGACAACATATGAAGAAATAAATGCAGGCAATGTTATCGTCAACACACCCAATGCAACCTTGAGAAATGTAACAATAAAAGGCGACTTGATCATAGCAGAAGGTGTAGGAGAAGGTGAAGTAACCTTAGATAATGTAAAAGTAGAAGGTAGGCTACTTGTAAGAGCAGGTGGAGACAACTCTATCCTTATCAAAGGAGATTCAGAAATTGAGTCAATCATTATTGTAAAACAAGGCAATAAAGTACGCATATTTAATGAAACAGGAAAAGAAATTGCAGTAACGACAATAGAAGGAACAGCAGATGTAATATTAGAGGGTGCATTTAAAAATGTAATCGTACAATCGCCAGATATTATAGTATACGCACAAAATACAGAGATAGAAAACATAGAGATAAATGGAACAAGAAGTAGAGTTATAGTAGATCAAGAATCAGAAATAGAAAAAGTAGTAGTAAAGGCTGCCCATGTTGTAATAGAAGGAAAAGGAACTGTAAAATCAGTAGAAGTAAGCGCAGGTGGCTCAGGAACACAGATAATCACCTCGGACACCTTAATCGATGTTGATAAGGCAGCCAATGATGTAGTTGGAACAGGCGGGGTAGAAATTGAACCCAATATAACCTATGTAAATGGAACGACAGAAACACAAAATGCAAAACCATTGCAACCACCAACTACTAGTGGTACTACCACCACTTATCTAGTAAATTTCTCAGTAGTAGGAGATAACGGGACTTTAACAGCCACAAGAACCAATGGGAGCCGAGTAAGTAGAGGAACAAGTGTTACCTTTACCGCCACTCCCAACGAATCTTATGAAATAAAAGAATGGAAAGTTAACGGGGAAATAGTAGAAAGCGGAAGCCTATTAACAAGAACTGTAAATTCAAACACAACAGTAACAGTAGAATTTAAAGAAATAGTAGTTGAACCTACAATGTATACCGTCACTTATTCAGTTATTGGGACTGGGGGAACACTTGAAGCATCTGTTCCAAATGGAGGAACAGCACAAGAAGGTAGTTCGGTTGACTTCACAGCTATACCAGACGAAGGCTACCGATTAAAGGAATGGACAGTCAATGGAGAAGTTATTGATTGGCTAACCGGACTTAATGTATCAAGAGATATGAATATGGATGTAGATTTCAAGGTAGCATTTGAACCAATAGAATCTGCCCCCATCATGTTCACCGTCACTTATGAAGTGGTAGGAGATTATGGTGGAACAATTCAAGCATATGAGGGGAACAGTCTAAATCCAACTGATAACCCGATAAACAGTGGCGACGAAGTGGAAATAGGTACTGAACTTAGGCTTATATCAACTCCAGATGAACATAAGCAAATAAGGGAAATCAAGATAAACAACGGCGTAGTAATGAATACAAATGTACTTGATGTAGCACCTGTAATGAGTGACATTCACATTACCGTTGAGTTTGAAACAATCGAGTATACCCTCAACTTCAGTGTGTTAGGAGAAAACGGCAGTATAACAGCAACTAGTACGACCTATGCAACTGTAACAAATGGAATGAAAGTTTATAGAGGAACGTCCTTAAGATTTGAATCGGTACCTGACGATGGCTATAGAATTAAGGACTGGGAAATTAATGGTTTGTCATATGGACCGACGCTAGCTGTGGAGTTGACTTTTGTATCAGAAGACACAACAGTAACTCTTGAATTTGAACCAATAAATAATGCACCTGTAGCAGTAGATGATAGTGCGACAGTAAATGAGGATGCTACAGTATTAGTAGATGTCCTAGCCAACGATACGGATGTTGACGGAGATACCTTGAGTATAACTTCCTTTACCCAAGGGCAGTATGGTTCAGTAACCAGAGAAGGAGATTCATTGCGTTATGCACCAAATACAGAATTTAGGGAAATAGACAGTTTTGAGTATGAAATAAATGACGGTAATGGAGGAACAGATACAGCAACTGTAAATATAATTGTAAATATTACCAGCGCATTGCAAAATTTATACAGCTTTAATTATAGCGAAACAAGTGGAGAATTTGATTTTTCATTTACACTTATAACTGAAGGTGTATATGTATTTGAAACGAGTCAATATATTGAACCATGTGATACAGTCATGTATATGTATGATTCGAATAACAATCTCATTGCCATGAATGATAATTATATTGACTCATACGCAACCATAGTAATAAAATTGAGTCCTGGGGATTATATTTTGTCAGTGGAAGAAAAGAATCTACAACTATTAAATACAACTTTTACTATATATCTAAAAAGCGATACTGAAGTCAATGATACACCGGTAGCAGTAGATGATACTGTGACAGTGAACGAAGATAGCACCGTATTAATAGATGTCCTAGCTAACGATACGGATGCAGACGGAGACACCTTATCCATCACAGGATTTACCCAGGGCACAAATGGAACAGTTACCCAAGAAGGAGACAGCCTAAGATATACACCAAATCCTAATTTTTATGGGTCAGACAGTTTTATGTATGAAATAAGTGATGGCAACGGAGGAATCGCAACGGCCATTGTAAGTATTACTGTTAATCCCATATAGCAAAACAAGGGTGCGGTTGTTTTAACCGCACCCTTGTTGTTCACTCAATAATATTATGCCAAACAAAAGGAACCGTCCCTTTTGTTTTGTCCCTTTTGTTTTTTGTTCAGACAAAATCTTTGGCTAAAGTCATATAACGATGATTGTCCGTGTAAATGATTCTAAAGCCTGTTTCTTTTGCAATGAAGTGAAATGTTTTTGGTGTGTAAAACGAGATATGCGTGCAATCTCTGATATAATGCCACTCTTTGAAAGAATCTTCCTCATTTTCATGAAACAAGGTCATGATTGCCAAAACCCCATTATTGTTCAACAATTGGGAAAATAGTTCGAAGTAGGGCATTGGATCTTTCAAATGTTCAACCACCTCTGTACAAGTTATCACATCATATTGCTGCCCAATATAAGTCTTGTCTTTCGCATAGAATAGATCGTAAATATCCATCTTGTAGTCGTAGTCTCTCCCAAGAATCTGTGCAAGGACTGGCGAAGGACCGCTACCAAAATCAAGTCCCTTTTTCCCATCGCTTACATGTTTGAATACCGCCTTTTCTAAAAATTTTTTAAAAAACTCGACATATTTAGGGTCGTCAATCGAATTGTTGTGGTTATTATAATTGCTTAGCTCTTGTTCTTCTGAGACAATTTGTTTTTCATCCTTTGAAATAAACTCACACCTTTCGCAGGAATGGTAACTGCCAAATATAGGATGATTGATTTTTCTCGTGGTAAATCCACAAATCTTACACATCTTTATTTCTTTTCTCTGAGAGGGATAGCAAGTCATTGATGACTCCTTTCTGTTTTAAATTGTATTCAGCATCTTTTAGATTGCCTCTAGCAATGGCAATCATTTCTTCTGCTTTCATCACCTTGTTTTCTTTATCAACCAGTTTTACACTTCCCTTAACTAGTTTAGTTCTCCAGTTTTTTGCGTGTTTAAACTCTTCCACTTCACCCCATAAATCAGGTACCGGTAAAAAACCTGTTGCGAATAGTTTATAGAATCCTTCTGGGGAATACAAGTTTTCAATGCTATCTTCCATAGCTGCAATGATCTTAACTGCAGATTGATACAGTTCTGTTGACCTTTCGTTTAGATCAGAATGCTTTACCCTATCGTCCGTTTTGCCTTGTCTTTTTATTTCTCGATATTTTTGAAGGGTGTGTTGCGTGATTTTTATGCTTTCATCAATTATGTCAGGGGTTGCAAGATGAGAGGCTTCCGAGTAGCTTACCACATGAATGATTGGAGGACTCCCCTCATTGAGAGGCACAATATCATCCATTAAGGCGGTCACTGCCGCTAGTTGAATTCTTGCTTCATATAAGTCTGGCTTAAAGTAATCAAGGCCTGCTCTAGGCTGTAGTATGACTCGAAAACCATCCTCTTCCAGCGTCTTTATTGTCTTCAACAGGGCTCTAGATTTAGCTAAATCCTGAATACCCCATGTTAACCTAGGTGTATTTAGCATGTTCTGAAGAATATACGTTTTTACTCCTAGTTTTTTTGCCAATTTTGCTGCTAGATAGGCCGATACAATATATGTGACATCATCTGCACCTCTAAAAGCAAAATGATGGGAGACATTTGCTTCAAAAGGCTTGTTTGATTTTGCAATGTACTTAAGTGTCTCCATATGCTGTTTTAGATTCGTATAAACATCATAAGGTCCTCTTTTGTCAAGCTTGTTAAACCACCATAGCGATAATGCGTGCCAACAAATATTTAATGTTTGTTCGTGCATTTGAGCAAGGCTGGGTATGTTTTTGGTCCCTGAATAAGTCCTCACCAATAAAGGTCTTGATGCTTCCCATATCATTCGATACTCTTCTGGTGAATTAATTGGAACGCCGCCACCATTTGTTTGATCTTCCCAATCTTCTCCAAAGTGTGATTGTGTTAATTGGGAGCTCCCAATAGATAAAATATCTAACCATCCTGATTTCGCTAATTGTTTCGACCAGGATAAGCACTCATTCACTGATTCTATGCGGCTTATTGTGGACGAATAAGGCCCCACATGAGCTCTGATTAATGGGGTGGTGTTTTTTAGATTCGCATCCAGTCTTTTAATAACCGTGTCTTTATCTGTTCCATATTCTCTATATTTTGACCTGTCCATTGGCTTGTACTCTAGATGTTTCTGTGAGTCAATCACTTCTTTTCCAAACGCCAACAAAGCATCATCGTATTGACTTCCTTCAACTATGTTTTTTGGAATTTTATCCTCTGATACTCCCATTTTTAAAAGCGTTTCCCTGGCTGACTCTCCACCTGAAAATGTTCTAACTAACCCTCTAAACTCTTTTTCAATCAACTTGCAAGCACTGGGCAGCCCTCCAAAAAACATGTCGTCAATTGGACCCCCTTGAAATTTCATCAGATTTTCTTTTTTCATTTCTTCAACGATATACCCCACCATATTGAGGGCATCATCTTGATCTAACCTATAGCTGATTCCTAGTCTATTAAGCTGATTCTCTCGAATCCATTGAATCACCCTTTTTCTTTTCGACTCATGCTTGGATTCATTCATCGCTTTTGCTATAAAATCATCGGCAATGATTACCTCATAGCCACAATCACGCAATAACTCTGCCACCGAATTGACCCCAAGGGTGTGGGCATCTATGGCAGGCTTTATGAAACCATATTTAATAGGTTTGCCCTCCATACGTTCCTCCTAACAAATCCACCAACCCTCTCATATCCTCTTTGAAATCCAAGTTTTCCAAATTACGGCCATTTTTTCTATAATCGACCTCCATTAGTTTTGATGCTAAATCAATGATTAATGTGGTGTGGCTCATGTCAAGTCCCAACTTGATTCCGATTGCCTCAAGTGGCACCAGTCCACAAGGTACGTCTTCGAATAGGTATCTATGATTTAATGAAATTGGTGCGTCAATCGTCTTGTATACTTCATTGTTTTGAATGCACTCATGTAAGTTATCGCCTTTAACATGATAGGTTCTGATTAACCATTCTTTTGCAGATTCAACTTTGTGTCCTAATGATTCAGATACAGCTATTCTTTCTATGTCGATTTTTTCAATCAATCTGCCTATTGTGGGGGTGATGCCTTCGTTGTAATACTTATAAATGTTTTGTTCGCTTTCTGTCCGACCAGCATTTAATAGCAATGGCGCACAATGAAGCACCATCCCTACGTTGCCTATCGATGTTTCGATCATGGATTCCGCTTGCAAAAAATAGCCTCTTAGGCATTTTGGCAAATCATTTATAATGGATTTGTTTGGTTTTATTCCTAGTGATGCTATTAAAACAGAATCTTTAAAAGCCATGATGTTAACTGCGTCTTCGTCTGTCTTTCTGCAAGTGTAGATGATGGTCTGAGTTTCCGCAATCATTTGGCTGTGCTTTTTGTTATGCTGTTCATAACTATGCTTAAATTCTATTGCCCCAAATGTTCTCCCTGGATTTAATACAATGATTGTAGATTTGTTGAGGTTGTTTCCTACTAATTCTGCCAACTCTTTATGCGCATTTGCAGGTGTGGTTATTAAGATGATGTCTGGATCCTTAAGCGCAATGTTTATGTCGTTTGTAATGCAGTACACCGGAATATTGCCGTTTATAACACCTTCACAACGAATCACATGGGTTTTCATTAGTCTTTCAATCGAGCTGCGGGATCTATTCCAAAGCGTTACTTGATTTCCTTCTGCACTTAAGTGGGCTGCCATTGCGACACCTGAATTGCCAGCACCTATTACAGTTACTTTCATACTTTGCCTCCTTCATTTGTACTTTGCAAAGAATCATCCTTAAGCGATCAATAATAGATGTGATATAAAATTTATGGAGATGATCACTCATCTCCATTTGTTTGTCTATTTACACGTTTGTTGGACTAATGCATCCTAGGGCATCATCAGACCTTCTATGGTATTGTGTTTACCTTATTATACCATTTATGGCACACAAAAAGACACTCTAATCTGAGTGCCTTCCTGCTATTTGTTCTTTTATAAATCTCCGGTATCTTCCAAAACTTCTCTAAGAAATTCGTGAATGGAGAAGTCGGGATTCGAGTAAATTGTTGTATTTCCAATCTTTGTACCATCAGCTTTTACTTTACTCTTACGAATTGTTTCCGCCCTTCTAATTGCTGCTTTTACATCATCTAAGGTTATTTGACTCAGGATCCTTCTTATAACGTCTTCATTCTTTATATCGTCTGTGGACTTCAACCCAAAGATTCTACGAACATCTGAGATATAAGCATCGTTTCTCTTAAACTCCACATCGTTATGGTCAAAATCAAATACTGTAGCACTGTCATAGTTCTCATATCTTTTTTCAAGTCGATGTGGTAAATCTTCAAAAGTATTAAACTTAACCACTTTCCTTG
>CAZIKK010000011.1:0-75866 GCA_964539975.1 uncultured Clostridia bacterium | reverse complement strand
TGCGACGAATGCGGAAACATATCCACTGGCTGGATTTCTTTAACGGCATATCCTCCCTCAACAAGAATTTTTAAGTCTCTTGCCAATGTCGCAGGATTGCAAGAAACATATACCACTCTTATGGGTTGAACTCGAATAATCGTATCTAAAACTGACTTGTCACAACCTTTTCTTGGAGGATCAACAATTACCACTTTCTCCGATCCCAAGTCTTGTTCGATTTGAGGAAAAATAGTTTCTGCTTTCCCACAGTAAAACTCAACATTATGGATCTGGTTGGCTTTTGCATTTTCTCTAGCGTCTTCAATTGCAGCTTGAACCACCTCAATCCCATATACTTTTTTTGCCTGTCTAGCCGCGACCAATGAAATGGTTCCAATGCCACAGTAAATATCGTATACAATTTGATTTTTGTTTAACCCCGCGAACTCAATCGCCTTTTGATAAAGCACTTCAGTTTGTGTGTGATTCACTTGAAAGAAAGAATGAGGCGATATAGAAAAGTCCAAGTCGCAAGTTTGGTCTGTTAAAACAGCCTCTCCATACAGTTTTTTATTTTTATCGCCCAACACCACATTTGTCTGTTTGTGATTGGTGTTCAGGTAAATGCTTTTTATCTCTGGTATTTCATCTAAAAGTTTGTGAATGATCTCATTTTTGTAAGGGAGTTTGTTTTTTGCTGCTACGATAATTACCATTGCTTCATTTTTTATATTGGTTCGAATCATCAAATGTTTTATCAGTCCTGTCCCATTCTTTTCATCATAAGGCATGAGCTTTGTGGCCGTTATTATTGCCCTAAAGGTATTCACAATGCCGTCGGCAACAGGATGTTGAATCAGACAGGCATCTAAGTCAACAATCTCGTGGGTGCCTATTCTGTATGCCCCTATGGCCACTTGGCCCTTTTCCATCACAACAGGATAAGCGCCTTTATTTCTATACCTGAACGGCGACTCCATGCCCAATGTATCATTAATAACTATTTGATCTGTTGGAATAAATTTATTGATTTCTGATTTCACACGTTGTTTTTTGACAATCAATTGTTGATCGTATCTCATGTGCATCAATTGACAACCACCACAATCCCAAAAGTATGGGCATTCAGGCTTGACCCTATACGGAGATGCTTTTAAAAGACGCACCACTTTTCCTACTGCATATTGTTTTTTTGCAGATTCTATTTCAATACATGCCACATCTCCTATGATGAGATCATCTATAAATATCACATACCCATCTGCCTTTGCGACTCCTTGGCCTCGATGATTCATATCCATTATTTCAACTTCTAATTGATCCTTTTCTTTTACTATCATCTTATGTTCTCTCCATCAAAAGTATTCGTTGCACTGCGATCGTAACTGTTCTGTTTTTGCTTGGATCTTTCTATTGACATTTAAGTTTATTTTTCTTTCAACCTATTATATAATAGCACTAGATTATAAAGGAGTGAATCAAATATGAAGTCTTTTATGAACCTTGTGCTAATTGCGATACTTGCTTTCAGTGTCAGCACGATGCCATTGTTTTTATCTCCAATAGATTTTAGCACGTCCATTGAAACTGAAGACCAAGGTTTTGAATCTATCTCAATCCAGTTTAATACGCGTTCCAATGCTCATGTGGTTAACCCTGACATCATCCAATTGGAACTCTCGACCAATAAATCTATCACCCTAAATGCTTCCTCTGACGAACTTTTCTTGGTGGATATTTATCAAGACGATCAATTGGTTGTCTCTGACCATCCCGTCTCCATTACGCCAACACTCATTTTAGACGAGGGCACTTATACATTGGCGCCTGATGCGCCCCTTGCTGTTTCTGTTGATATTAGCCAACAAGCACTCGAACTGAAAAACGGTCTCTACCAAATGGTTTTTAAATCTGCTTTTAATGAATTGATGGATCAAACAGTACCCATCCATGCCACTTATACAAGAGACGGTTATTATGTGGCAGCTTCTGATGCTTCTCCCGAAAACTTAGTCGGCATACCCTACTATCTTGCTACAAACTCTAATCAACTAATTCCTGTCACGGAATTTGTTCGATGGACAGACAGTCTTCACCGGCTGATGACAGCAGCATACAGAGATGAAAGCCCTATCGAGAATTTGAAAATTCCTGTTGGAGGCATCAACTATATCATTTCTAGAGATGGTGCGATCTATATCGATTTGCCTCGCGAAGATTCTATTTACCAGGGCGATGACATCGTGTCTGAGAATGCATTTTGGGCTTTTGTCCGACCATTTTCTGAACTGCCTGGGATTTTACAAGTTAGATTCACTATAGATAATCACGTGGTTGAAACTTTCTTTAATGACCAAAACATTCGCTTTGCCATCCCTTATTCCAAGGAGAATCTGGTCTACCTGCCTGTACAGGCTGGAGAACGTTATTTTTTGAGTGAATCCATCTTGCTTTTGTCAGATGAAGAACTCGGCCTTGAAGCACAAATTTCAGAAATGATGGCCATGATACAACAACATATCTATATTAGCTTCTCGTATGAGATAGTGGATGCTGACTTTTACTTGAATATCGGCGAACCTTTTGTAGAAGAATCTTCTGATAAAATAGACATGCTAATTGAAAGTGTACTTTATTCAGTATCGACTTTAGATGGCATTGAGACTATTGTTCTCCGCCCGGAAGATCCATCTATAGAGCAGTTGGGTTCCTATCCTACTCAAATCCCTATACAACCTAGACCTTATATGAATCCAATTATAGAAGAGTCTCCTTAAAGGACTTAATAAAACCAGGTAGCCAACGCTCACCTGGTTTTTTGATTAATTCACCCTAACCGCGTGCACAATGACCCGAGCATTGTCATACCAGAAATTGCATGTCACAAGCGTAATGATTTGATCATCCAATCCAACAGATACTTCTTTTTGAACCATTGATCTGTCTCTTATTTCATCTATATAGGCTTGGAAATTATCGTCATCCCAGTATTTTGTATATAAGTAGTAGTTTTCTCGATTTAGATTGACCACATATGCTGAGAAAATCTGCCATTCTGTTTCTGTCTCGAAATCATCGTAATAGACTCGGTCATACTGTTCAAAGTATCTTTGATAGGTTCCCGATTGGACATAATAAGTTAAATCAGAAAACATGGTCCCATCCATCATCTTGTGCCCATATATGTTGTAGTTTCTATCTTCTCCAATCTCGCCGTTTCTAAAGTCCATATAGATGGCTCCTTTCACGTCTCGATTCCCAAGATAATTGTGTGTTAGGTAAAAATCATTGTCTGTTGTTTGAACCACAGGATAGTCAATTTTCGTGCCTGGAATGCTGATCCATCCAATTACCTCTCCAGCTTCTGAAAGACTATTTTCTGAAGGAGGTGTGTCAACAACAGCAGGCGGTGCATTGGTCTCTTCTTCCACATTGGAAGGATCTGACCATTCAATCTCGTCATTCTCGTCATTTTGATCCTGAGGTATCTCATGCTCATTATCCGTGTCGGGTTCATTGTTCAAATCGCCTTCTTCCTCTATCGTCGCTGCCATTGCATTTCGTAGATCTCGTTCAAATTGGTATTGTCTTCTTGCAAGTTCGTACATGGCCTCTGATCTTTTATACTGATAGAATTGATTAATTGCCAATGCGGTGAATACTACAAACATCACCAGAAATAGGGTTCTTATGACTTTCCATTTTTTCATCTTAATCACCTTCTTTGATACCATGCTATATGTCTATTGTATCTATTGCCTAATAAATATACAAGCTGTATTTGTGTCAGTCTACTTCAAGCGCATTCAATGACTCGCATTCAAGTTTCTATAATGAATCGAAAACGCGGTTTTGCGTTTAAAAATTCAATGAATTTATAATAATCTATTTGACTTTTGTTTTCATTTATGTATAATATAGGTATAAATTAATATCTTGTTGATTAGTATATCTTTTCAACGACAAAGGCAAACCTTCCGAAAGGAAGGGGCGCAAAGCCAAAGGGCCTAATCGCTTACGCGAATGGCAGCCGTGCTACCGAAAGGAAAGATTTTTTATGTTGAAAAAACGGTTTTCATTTAGAATTCTAGTCATATTTTTGCTCGCATTGTCTATGGTTTCTCAACCTGTTTTGGCTGATGAAGTTAATGAATATGAAGAAACAGCAAATCGAATGATCCCTTACGAGGTTGTTCACAGTGGGTTGCCTTATGACATACAAATAATAGATAATTACATTGATCAAGGCACCATCGGCATCAGCATTGACCGATTCGCATCAGAGAAAGTAAAGTTGATGATAACCAAAGATGGAACCAATTACACGTATGATTTACAACAAAACGGTTCTTTTGAGTTTTTCCCATTTCAACTTGGCGACGGGCTCTACCGAGTAGATATCTTAGAAAACACAACTGGCAATAGTTACCGTTACGTACGCCGATTGACATACGAAGTCATGCTCGAAGATACAAACAGTGTTTATCTTCAGCCGATGCAATACAACGACTGGACCTACAACAAAGAGTTTATGGAATGGGTCGATGAGCTGACTGAAAGTGCAGATTCAAATGAAGAAATCATACAAGTGTTATACGATCATTTGGTTGAAAATTTTGGGTATGATTATGACAAGGCTGCCACTGTTACTCCCGGATATTTACCGGATTTATCTTTAGCTCTTGATGAGCAGATTGGCATCTGTTACGACTATTCCGCCATCTATTCCGCCGCATTAAGATACAAAGGGATCCCAACAAAGCTGATAAAAGGCTACACCACACATGTTAATGGGTACCACGCATGGAATGAAGTTTTGACAGACGAAGGCTGGGTGACCGTCGATGTGACTGTAGATGCGTTCTACGATGTTCACAATATGGCCTATGAATTTGAGAAAGACTCTTCTGATTATCAAACTGTCAACTACTACTGATTTCAATTTTCATACCCGGTTAATAGCCGGGTTTTTTAATGTGTCATCTTGTCTTGTACATAAGCAACTATAAGATCCACTACCAATCCATAGCTTTTTGTCCCTTCTGGCTGCCCAGTGGCTTTCAAAAATCGTTCGTTATTCATTTCACCGATGTCAGCCGCTACTGTTTGATAATTGGACCAATACGCTCTGTCATATTGAAACACGGCATTCAAATGTTCAGAAAACTCATTTCTAATCTGTTGATACAATTCAAGGTCTTCTCTAAGAATGGCATTGGTCACATAAATCAAAGCAGAATAATAGCCTGAGTATTGAAAAAATGAATCCCCTTCTTCAACAGCGGCCAAGAATGCAACAAAGTTAGCTTCTCTTTCTCCTGCGATGCCTCTTTGGTGAGCTATTTCATGCAAGGCGACAAAAGGTATGCGATAAATAGGGATGTTCACATTGACATTCGGTTCTGTTGTGAAAGGATTGTATATGCCTGTATAGTTTAAATGACTCATCCCTTCAGAAAAAAGCATTGGCTTTGGTTGACTATACCTGCCACTGTTCAAGAAGTCATGCTTTTGGGCAAAGGTATTGAAGTAGGTTCTGCTATTTTTCATCATTCCATTGATCCCTCCAGGATAAACAGGTAGTTGAGAATCGTCAAAGACTATATAAGGTTCTAGTTCGACCGCTTTCTCAACCAAATAATCCGCTGTTCTCATAAGATCCTCTACCGATAATTGATTTACTTCAATGGACAAATTTTGTTCTAAAGGCGTTCTGAAATTATTCAACCCCCACATCGCCCAAAAAAGCAAATTAGCCGTAACCAGCCACAGCACCAATGTCGATGCTTTTCCCGCGACATGATCACGTGTTGGTCTCTTGATCAACTGAATGATTTGGTAAACAAGCCCTCCAGCCAGGAGCACAAGCAGAATTTCTCCCGTTGATACAGGAATAATTGAAAACACCGGACTTATTAGAGCGGTCATCCCTCTGAACAGTCCTCTTGAATAATAGGTTTCAATTATTTCATGATTATTTCTTGAGACAAATATTAGAATATATGTTATAATGAATATTATCGTTGATAACGTTAATCTTTTGATAACAATTTTCATTTGTTCTCCTTTGTGTATAGGCAGAAGATATGTTATCATTATACCAAATATGAGGGCAATTTATCGTACAACTTTTGATATTGAAATAAAAAATAAAACCTGTTATAGTATACTAACGCAAAATTGGAGAGGATCAATATGTTATGTAATGAATGTAAGAAAAATGTTGCTGTGATCTATTTGAACAAAATAGTGGACGGCAAAATGAAAACGGAGGGGCTATGTATTCCCTGTGCAAAAAAGAGAAATCTGGTTCCTATGGATCAATTATTGAAACAAAGTGGACTCAACCCAGAAGATTTTGAAAATATAAGTGATCAATTAAAAGAAGTGATGGAAGATTTTGATATGGATCAGATCAATGATATCATTGAAGAAATGAAACCTGGAGAAGGAGGCAGTCCATTCTCTAATCTGTTGAATGGTGCTCTTTCGGGGAAGAAAGAACCTGTGGATGAGGAAGAAACGCCTGAAGAAAATCCTAAAGAAAAAGAGCCTGCACCAAGAGATAATCCTTCTGACAAAGATGATAGCACCTTTGGTGGCTCCGTAAAAACCAAACTGAAAAAACCATTTAAAAAGCACAAGTATTTGGATACTTATGGCATCAACTTAACCAATATGGCTAGAGATGAAGAAATCGACCGCATTATTGGCAGAGAAAGGGAAATCGACCGAGTGGTTCAAATCCTTAATCGTAGAGCCAAAAACAACCCTGTATTGATTGGAGAACCTGGCGTAGGTAAAACTGCCATCGCCGAGGGTTTAGCGGTTAGAATTGTCGAAAAACAAGTTCCTGTGAAATTGTTTAATGTTGAAATCTACCTTCTAGATTTAACGGCTATTGTTGCAGGCACACAATTTAGAGGTCAGTTTGAGTCAAGAATGAAAGCCATTCTTGAAGAAGCCAAAAAAAGCGGAAATGTCATACTAGTGATAGATGAGCTACATAATATCATGGGTGCGGGAGAAGCTGAAGGCGGCACAATGAATGCTGCCAATATTCTAAAACCTGCTCTAGCAAGAGGCGAAGTCCAAATAATAGGCGCGACCACTCTTGAGGAATACCGAAAGCATATCGAAAAAGACAGTGCCCTTGAAAGACGGTTTCAGCCTGTAATGGTAGAAGAACCTTCTATTGATGAGAGCATTGATATTTTAAAAGGGATTAAAGATTATTACGAGAATTACCATAAAGTCAAGATTACCGATGAAATAGTAGAAGCTGCTGTTCGCATGTCTGAACGTTACATCACTGACCGTTTTTTGCCGGATAAAGCCATTGACGTCTTAGATGAAGCCGGTTCTAGAGCCAACCTCAAGAATAAAGGCTTGGTAGAGCTGGAATCTTTAAGGTCAGAACTAGCTAAAATCAAGTATGAAAAAGAATTGGCTGCTGAAAATGACGAGTACGAAAAAGCTGCAGACTGTCGTGTCAAAGAATTGAGAATAGAAGGTAAAGTTGAAGAAATCGAAAAAAACTATGTCGATGTCTATTTGACTACTGAAGACATCGCCTATGTCATTGAAGCTTGGACAAAGATTCCTGTTCATCGAATCTCTGAAGGCGAAGCCGAAAAACTTCTTAGTTTGGAAAGAAGATTGCACAGACGTGTCATCGGCCAGGAAACTGCAGTTAAGAGCCTTTCTAAGGCAATTCGTCGAAGCCGATCTGGATTTAGAAAGAAGAAGAAACCTGCTTCTTTCATCTTTGTAGGTCCAACAGGTGTCGGTAAAACGGAATTAGCTAAAACCCTTACCCATGAACTTTTTGAAAATGAAGAAGCCATGATTCGGTTGGATATGTCTGAATACATGGAAAAACACACTGTATCCAAACTGATCGGAGCGCCTCCAGGCTATGTTGGTTTTGATCAAGCAGGTTATTTGACAGAAAAAATACGCCGAAAACCTTACTCTGTTATTCTACTAGACGAAATCGAAAAAGCCCATCCTGACATCTTCAATTTGCTGTTGCAGATTCTTGATGATGGCATTTTGACAGATTCAAAGGGTCGAACCGTCAACTTCGAAAATACAATCATCATTATGACTTCAAATATTGGAACCAACAACCGTGGCAATAAAATCGGATTTGGCAATAAAGATCATGAAGCTTTGGAAGGTAAAATTATGAGTGAAATCAGAAATGTCTTCAGACCAGAGTTTTTAAATAGAGTTGATGAAATCATAGTCTTCACCGAGTTGTCTCATGATGAGCTAAGGAATATCATTGATTTGATGATTGAGGAAGTTGCTGAAGAAGCTGGAAGCAAAAACATCACCCTTCAAGTGTCAGACCAAGTCAAGGAACACATATTGGAAGTTGGTTACAGTAACAAATATGGCGCCCGCCCGCTTCGTCGAACCATTCAAAAACTTATTGAGGATGAGATCTCGGAGTCTTATTTGAAGGGACACATCCAAGAAGGCGCTGTCATCAGCTTTGTACTGGATGGCGATAAAGTATTACTAATACAAGGAGACTCTCATCAATGATTTATCTGAGACAAAAAAACGCAAGGCTCAGCAACAATTATCGCATTATAGCTGAAACTTTCATGGAACAAGATAATTTAGACAAGGCCTTACAATATTTTGAAAAATCTAAAAACTATGCAGGAGCATATCAAGATCTTGATATGCTTCTTGATATGGCATTCATACACTTTGAAAAAGACGACTTCTCGGCTTCGCAAGCTCTTTTTGAAGACATCTTGACCCTTCATCCTTATGAAGCTAGGGCCTATTTTGGTTTAGGTATTGTTTATGAAGAAACCGATGCCTTACAAGAGGCCATACAAGCTTTTGAAAAAGCCATCGAATATGATCCTCACTATCAACAAGCTTACTTCTTTCTAGCAGGTGTTTACCAATCCTTGGATGACTTCCGAAATAGTGAACATTACTACAAATCTGCTATGAAGTTAGACCCTACTGACCTTTGGACTCTGATCAATTTAGGGTCTCTTTACGAAGAACACGATCTCAATACGAAAGCAGAAAGACTTTTCAAGAAAGCTTTCAAGCTTCAACCTAACCATCCCACTGTTACTTTTAACCTTGGTGTTGTTTATGGCAAGCTTGATCAGTTTGAAAAATCAAAAAAATATTATATGGCTTCTTTGGAGCAAGACCCCTTCAACCCTTATACCTATTTGAACCTTGCTGTGCTTCATAAAAATGTTGAAGCTTACGACCAAGCGTTTTTTTGGTTGAGCCAAGGAATTGAAAACATCCCTGAGGAAGGGTTTCTCCATTATAACCGAAGTTGTGTTGCTTTGATGATGGGCAATAAAAAACAAGCGATTCTAGATGTTAAAACCGCTTGTCAATTAAATCCCTTCTTCAAGGAAGAACTCAAAAAAGATGAAGACCTGGCTCCAATCAGAAACTATTTAATTAAATAGTCTTTTCCTGCTTGAATTTGTCTTTCAACCTCTACAACGGCTGTTCCGCCGATAGAAGTACGACGCGCCACACATGCTTCAGGAGACAAGTCTGGTATCATTTCCTCTGTTAGTTTAGGATGGATAATCAGATAGTCTTCTTTTTTTATGTCTTCCAACCCCAGATTGTTAGTCTCGCAAAACTTAACCATTCTACCTACAATCTCATGGGCCTCCCTAAAAGGAATATTGCATTTTACCATGTGTTCGGCAATGTCTGTCGCAGACAAGAATCCTTTGTTCAATTGGTTCTTGATTCTTTCTGTGTTGAACCGGGTGTTTTGCAACATCTTTGAAAATATTTTCAATGAAATAGCCACTGTATCCAAAGTATCAAACAAAGGTCCTTTGTCTTCTTGGAAATCCTTGTTGTAAGCCAAAGGGGTTCCTTTCATGATTGTCAGCAATGACATCAGATTGCCATAAACTCGGCCTGTTTTTCCGCGAATGAGCTCAGCAATATCCGGGTTCTTTTTTTGTGGCATGATGCTACTGCCAGTGCAATAAGCGTCGTCCACGTCAATGAAAGCAAATTCTTGAGAGTTCCAAAGTATGAATTCTTCTGAAAACCGACTTAAATGCATCATGCAAATAGCTGCATCGCTTAGAAATTCCAACACATAGTCTTTGTCTGACACCGAATCCATCGCATTTTCCGTCATCCTTGCAAATCCTAGCAATTCAGTTGTGCGCGCTCGGTC
Source organism: uncultured Clostridia bacterium (assembly GCA_964539975.1). Classification (GTDB taxonomy): domain Bacteria; phylum Bacillota; class Clostridia; order Tissierellales; family Dethiosulfatibacteraceae; genus 38-11. Next base: position 65,677 of record CAZIKK010000011.1, on the reverse strand, counting down.
AATGGGTATCGTTGTTCCCGCCAAAGCTCCTGAACCCAAAGGATTGTAGTCGATGCGCTGCATACAGTCAGAGAGACGTTCCAGGTCTCTTTTGAACATTTGAAAATATGCCATCAAATGAAACCCAATGGTTACCGGCTGAGCTCGCTGCAAGTGAGTATAGCCTGGCATTAAGTCTGATTTATAACGATCTGCTTGATCCAGTAAGACACTCATCAATTCTTTAATATTTTCTTGCAATTCTGCCAAATGTCTTTTCATATACAGTCTTGTGTCTGTAGCCACTTGGTCATTTCGACTGCGACCTGTATGCAGTTTTTTCCCAACTTCTCCCACTTCTTCTATCAACAATGTTTCTATTGTCATATGAATGTCTTCCAATTTTGTGGAGAATGTTACCTCTCCTAATTCAAACTTCTTTCGAATCCTCTCTAGCGCATTTCGAATATTCTCCGATTCTGACATGGTTATTACGCCTTGTTCCCCTAACATGGTCACATGGGCCATGCTGCCATCGATATCCACATCGTAAAATCGTTTGTCCAAATCAATAGATGCATTGAATGTTTCAAGCAATTCATCCATTTCACTCTCAAATCTTCCACTCCATAAATTACTCATTCGTTCCTCCTACAACATTAACCTCTTTATACTTTTTAAGTACCCATAAAAACCACACCACACTGATGATTCCCTTAAACACACTTGATCCACTAATGCTCCACCAAACGCCATCCAGTCCTAAAAACGTTCTGGACAGAATAAGTGCAGCGGGTATCCTCATCGCATTAAACAGCACACTGACAATAGCAGGTGGTTTAGTGCTTCCTAAACCGGCAAAGGCTCCTTGTGTTGTAATCTCCACACACATAAACAATTGAGAAAAACCCAGTATTCTCAGGTAACTGCTGCCTAGTATAATGGCTTCTTCCTCTGGTATGAAAAAACTAATGATCCCTCTTGAAAACACAATCAACAACAGTGAAGTGAAAATCCCAAACAAGGTCATGATTCTCATAGCTGTCATGTAACCATTCACCACTCGGTCTTTCTTTCCCGCTCCATGGTTTTGTCCAATAAATGAACTCAAGGCAGCAGCAAATCCGTCTGAAGTCCGCCAAGAAATGGATTCCACCTGTCCACCAACTCTTTGAATTGCCACCGCAGTAGCTCCCCAAGCCGCCACAATGCGCGCCAGTGACATAGAGAAAAAGGTAAAAAAGACGCTTTGAATGCCTGCAGGAAGTCCTATTCTTGCATTTGACAAAATTTCATGCCAATATAGTTTTTCAAATAGTTTAGCTCTTAAAAACTCGAAATTCCTTTTTCGAATAAACGTTAAATACAAGCTTAAAACCAAACATTGAGATATTAGCGTGGCTACAGCCGCTCCTCTTACGCCCATGGCAGGAATGATCCCCATGCCAAATATCAAAATAGGATCTAAGGTTATGTTGGTGATTAAGCCTGCCACATTGACCTTAAATGGGAATTCGCTGTTGCCACTTCCAATAATAACCCCTGAAAACACTTCATTAATAAATGAAAACCAAATACTAATCACAACAATCTGAAGATAATTGACTGCTTGTTGATTTACGTAAGCGTCCTCTATATTGAAAAATCCAATCAATTCTACTCTAAAAAAATAGACCAAAAAAGTATAAATGGTACCAATTAGAATGGCGCTTTGCAAACCAGCCGCACTGAACCTTGAAGCTGCTGGCAGGTCTCTTCTTCCTAAGCTTTGAGCCACATTAACTTGTGCTCCGATTTTTGCTAGCACAATGAATCCAAAAGCCAGCCACATATAAAAACCGCCCGTTCCTACCGCCGCTACCTCGTTGCTCCCCAAACGACCAATCCATATGGTGTCAATCATGTTGTAAGCCATTTGGATAAACGATGTTCCCATCACAGGTAAGGCTAGTCTGAACAAGGCCGAAGAAATGTTTCCATTAATCAAGTCATTCGGAATATTCTGTCTCTTTTCCATGATACCTCTTCTATCTCAGTATATCTCTATGGGTAATAATTGTTCGATAATTGTCTTTCTCTATGCTTTCGGCCAATAAATTCGAGATGGTCACTGAGCGGTGTTTGCCTCCTGTGCACCCAATCCCAATAACCAGTTGTGTTTTTCCTTCCTTCTGATAGTAGGGCAACAAGAATCTTAACATGTCTTCAAGCTTTTCCAAAAAAACTTGGCTTTGCTCATGACTCATGACGAATTTTTGAACTTCCAAATCATTGCCATTCATTTCTCTCATGCTATCAATATAATGTGGGTTTGGCAAAAATCGCACATCAAAAACTAAATCGCAATCAATGGGTATGCCCGCTTTAAATCCAAAGGACACTACCGAAATAGTAATGTTCTTTTGAGGATGTCCTTTCAAAAATATTTCATTAATCTCTTCTTTAAGCATGGCATTGGTTAAGCTGGATGTATCAATAATATAATTAGACCTCTTCTTAACTTCCTCTAACATCATTCTTTCTTTATTGATGGCCTCTGTTAGACGTCCCAAGGGATCTGCTGGATGCGGTCTTCTGTGTTCTTTAAAACGCTTGATCAATGCTTCTTCGGTCGCATCCAAAAAAATGATTTCATAATTTATTCCTTCTTTTTTCAAGACATCCAAGCTTTCAAATAAGTCATCAAAAAAGACCCCACCTCTAATGTCCACCACAATGGCTACATCGGTAATGGTTTTCGTCGACTCGCGATAAAGTTTGGCAAAAGCAGGCAACAACGAAGGTGGCAAGTTGTCCATACAGTAATAATTGATATCTTCAAACGCCTTGACCGCCTGACTCTTTCCAGCTCCAGACATCCCGGTAATGATTACAAATTTCATTTAACCCTCCAAGTTCACTACTCGACTCAAGTCCAGACCTGCATCATTTATCCTTTCCAAAGCCCTCTTATACTCTCCTATTTCATCATAAGTATGAGCATCTGATCCAATAATGAAACCGACACCAAATGGTTCGGCCGCTTGAATCTCCTCTCTTGTCAAATGTCCATGACCATTATTTATTTCCAACAAAGTGCGCGTTTCTTCTGCTTTTTGCGCTAGCATTGCGACATCCACTGGAATTTTATCTCCAGGATGCGTGATGATATCTATTGGATACCGCTCCATCGCTCTGATCATCGCTTGAGTATTCTTAGCGATCATGTGATCTCTTAATGGTTTAAACCAACGTCCCAAAAAATTCAGAATAAAGAATTTAAACGCATCTTGCATAGGCCGGAACCAAACACCAAAATGAATCCCCATCTGAATAACGTCACAAAGCTCCACCACTTTTTCAGTAATATCTGTTTCTCCGTCAAATCCAATTAAATTGGCTTCTATTCCAAGCTTAATCGTTATCTCTGGGTATTTGGGTTGTAGCCTATCAATTTCTTCTCTTGCCTCTTTCAAATGGATCTCATTTGTTCCATACAAAAAGTGCTGGAGGCCATGATCAGATATGGCGATTTCCTTCAGTCCTTTTTCTATGCCTTTTTGAACGATCAGCTCGATCTCGTTTTTACAGTGGCCATTTTTTGAATACTTGGAGTGAACATGATAATCTCTTATTAGCTTCATAGACTCTCCTAGAAATCTTCTCCAATAATTCGAACTTCTGGTTCCAATAAAACGCCATGTTGATTGTATACCGTTTCTCGAATAATTCTCATCAACGATAACACATCTGATGCTGTCGCATGATCCTCATTGACGACAAATCCACAATGCTTATCAGAAATCATAGCACCACGATAACGCAAACCTTTCAGTCCAGTATCTTCAATCAATTTTGCTGCATATCCCTGTGCCGGTCGCTTGAAAGTACTACCTGCACTTGGTTTTTCCAACGGTTGTTTGCTGCTTCTTCTTTCATTAAGATCCCGCATGGTTGCATAAATCTCTGCCTTATTTCCTTTTGATAATTTAAGTGTGGTTGATAAAACAATCAGACCCTCTTTAAAAATACGGCTGGATCTATATTGAAAACCCATTTCCTCTTTAGTGAAAATATAACTATTGCCATCATAATCCATACATTTTACTGAGTCCACCACATTCACCATTTCACCACCATATGCTCCTGCATTCATGGCAATCGCTCCTCCCATGTAACCGGGAATGCCACTGGCAAACTCTAGTCCAGTGAGGTCTTTATCCGCTGCGGCCTTGGCTGTTTGAGATAGCAGCGTCCCTGCACCTACCTTTATAGTTTCGTCGGTTATCTCTATCCCATTGAAAGCATGTCCAATCTTGATAATAACCCCTTTGTAGCCGTTGTCTGAAAACAATAGGTTGCTTCCATTTCCGATGACATAAAAAGGCAAATCATAATCTTTAATTAGTTTTAAAGCTATTTTCAAAGATGTTTCGTCTATTGGTTCAACAAAAGCGTCTACCATTCCCCCGATTTTGAAATAGGTGTTGTCTTTAATAGGAAAATCCAACGCCACTTGTCCTTTTAGTGTTTGTTTTAACTCATTATAACCCGTGTTCATTCATTGCTCCTCGTCTGTTATAACCCTTATTCTAACAGAATTGTTTCGTTTTTTCCACCTGACAATTCAATCCCAATGATTTTATCTTAAAGCCAATTATTTATCAACTCTTATTATCTGTTTTCTTCTCTGGTTTATCGGTCTGCTTTTATTGTATAATGGACATGTTACTGAATCTACACTTATCCCGATCATGGGTAGAGAATTGAGGAGGCCTTATGGAAAAATGCTATATGATGTCCTTAGATCAAGGAACGACCAGCTCACGAACGATTATTTTTGACAAAAATAGTCAGATTATTAGTATGTCACAACAAAAAATCAGACAAATATATCCTCAATCTGGTTGGGTTGAACACGATCCGATAGAAATATGGGAAACTCAACTGGCCACTATCAAAGAAGCCATGAATCAAAGAAATATTAAACCTAGTGAAATAGCGGCTATCGGTATCACCAATCAAAGAGAGACCACTGTCGTATGGAACCGCCACACAGGCGAACCAGTCACCAATGCCATTGTTTGGCAATGTCGGCGCACTGCCAGTATTTGTGACCAGCTTAAGAAGGATGGTTTTGAATCCTACATTAATGAAAACACAGGATTGGTTATTGATGCTTATTTCTCTGCGACAAAGATCAAGTGGATTCTTGATCATATCCCAAATGGTCACCAACAAGCAGAATCTGGCGATCTTTTGTTTGGGACCATAGACAGTTGGCTAGTCTGGAAGCTAACCAATGGAGAATCCCATGTGACGGATTATTCCAATGCATCGCGCACCATGCTCTACAACATTAACCAATTGAAGTGGGATGATCAATTGTGTCAGGCGCTTTCTGTTCCTATGTCCATGCTGCCCACTGTCAAGCCTTCTTCTGGTGTTTTTGGCTATGCCACTGCCGATTTGTTCAAGTCAAGTCAAATTCCTATATCTGGTATTGCTGGTGATCAGCAAGCCGCTCTTTTTGGACAAACTTGTTTTAAAGCAGGTGATATCAAAAACACGTATGGCACCGGATGTTTCCTGTTGATGAACACCGGTGAACAGCGTTACTTTTCAAAGAATGGCTTGTTAACCACCATTGCTTGGGGTTTGGGTGGAAAAATCTATTATGCATTGGAAGGCTCCATATTTATTGCAGGCGCCGCTGTTGAGTGGCTAAAAGAAGGGTTGCATTTGATTGAACACGAAAAGGATTCAGATCAATTGGCTCAAGAAGTCCCCGATACCGGTGGCGTTTATGTTGTTCCTGCTTTTTCTGGACTAGGTGCCCCTTATTGGGATATGTATGCAAGAGGCGCCATATTGGGAATCAGTCGTGGCACGCGTAAAGAACACATTGTCCGTGCAACTTTAGAGTCTATCGCTTATCAAACTCGCGATGTTATTGAAGCAATGACAGAGGATACCGGTCTTTCTATTTCTCAATTGAAAGTTGATGGCGGCACTACCCAAAATCAATTTCTCATGCAATTTCAAGCCGACTTACTCGACCAAGAAGTGTTGTTGCCTAAAACGACCGAAACAACTGCACTTGGAGCAGCTTATCTTGCTGGATTATCGGTTGGATTTTGGTCTAGTCAGGATGAAATTGTGAAGAACTGGTCCATAATAAAAAAATACACCCCAGACATGTCTGAAGTGTTGCGGTCCAAATATTATCAAAAATGGAAAAAAGCTGTGGGAAAAGCGATGTCTTGGGAATAATCGCTTATTGAATGCTGGCTTTTAAGACATGTTTTGCCAATATAGACGATGTTACTGAACCAACACCGGCTGGAACAGGGGTTATCATCGCCACTTTGTCCAGACAGTCTTCTAAGTCAACATCTCCACTCAATTGACCTTGTTCGTCCACATTAATTCCCACGTCAATGACTACAGCTCCAGGTTTCAGCCAGCTTTTTTTTATCATTTTGGACTGTCCTATTGCCGCAATCACAATATCTCCTTCCTGACAGATTGCTTCAATATTTTCTGTTCGGGAATGGCAAATAGTCACTGTCGCATTTTTTCTCAACAACATCATTGAAAGTGGCTTGCCAACAACCAAAGACCTTCCTAACACAACACATCTTTTCCCTGATAGAGCTACTTTGTAATGTTCCAGTATAGCCATCACAGCCGCTGGTGTCGCTGGTGGGAATCCCGTTGCATCATCAGCCATGACTTTTGCTAAGTTGATGGGGGAGAAACAGTCCACATCCTTATCAGGGTTTATTTCTTTTTGTATGGCCTCTTCATCCAAATGTTCTGGTAAAGGCCTAAAAATCAGTATGCCAGATATGGTTGGATCATCATTCAGTTTTTTTAACTGGTCTATCAATTGTTTCTGAGTTGTCTCTTGAGGTAAGGCAACCACTTTTGTGGAAATGCCACATTTTTCCATTCTAGAAAGAGCCCCTTTTTCATAAGCCAAGTCACTTGGATGGCTTCCTGCTCGAATCAACCCCAATCCCGGTCTGGTTTGACCCGTTTTATTTTTCATCACCTGTGCTTTAACTTGCGCTGTGATTTCATCTGCTACTGGTTTGCCTTTAATGATCATCTTCTTTGCCTCCTTTTCTTAACTCAAGAACTTTCTGGTACACTTCATTCTTGTTGAGTCCAAACTGAGTCACTGCCTCTTTTACCACTTCTTTATGGGACAACCCTTCCTTCATTAACTTATCCACTACATCTGTCATGTCTGCCTTAGATTCTTTTTCTACTGATGGATTCCCTTCCACTACAAGTACAAATTCGCCTTTCAATTCTCTCTGGTCCAATTGGTGTTTTACTTCAAACAGTAAACCCCTAATGGTTTCCTCATATCGTTTGGTCAATTCGCGACTAACGGCTATCTTTCTTTCCCCAAAAACTGAAACCATGGCATCCAATGTTGTGATCAATCGATGAGGTGACTCATAGAATATCATTGTTCGTTCCTCATCTCTGAGTCTTTCAAGCCTTTTCATCTTGTCGCCTTTTTTGTTGGGCAAGAATCCTTCAAAAACAAAAGCGGTGGTGTCTAACCCAGATACCACCAATGCAAGGGTAAACGCCGTTGCTCCTGGAAGGCCTACTACTTCAATGCCATTACAAACCGCCTCTCTAATCACAAGACTCCCAGGATCTGAAATGCCTGGCATTCCAGCATCAGAAACCAATGCGCAATTCTCGCCTTTTTTCAATCTTTCTACAATTTGATGCGTTCGCACACTTTCATTGTGTTCGTGGCAACTGATCATTTTTTTCTTTATGTCAAAATGGTTTAAAAGTTTTATGGTATGTCTTGTATCTTCTGCTGCGATAAAATCAACTTCTTGTAACACACGCAAAACTCTCAAAGTAATATCTTCTAGATTTCCAATTGGGGTTGGACAAATGTAAAGCTTACCTTTCATTTGATTTCTCCATTCCATAAATCCTATATATTTCGTCTGTGTACGTGTTATTTGGATGGTAAACAATCAAAGGGGGTTCTACTTTCAACTCCGGTCTTCCACCTTTGATGCCCTGTATCAACACCATGTTGGGTGCAGCTCCTTGCTTGGGATAAACCATCCGCATTTTCTTAGGTTCGACTTTGTATGCCCGCATATACGAGATGATGTCCACAAGTCGATGTGGTCTATGTACCATATAAAAACGACCCTGGTGTTTTAGCAATTTTGCAGCTGTTCCCACCACATCTTCTAAGTTGCAGGCGATCTCATGACGAGATAAAGCTTTCTTGTCTTCTGGGTTTACCAATCCTCCCTTGTTCTCAATATAAGGAGGATTAGCCGTAACGACGTCCATCGAATGAGCGCCTAGCTTTTTGGGGCTGTCCAACAGATTCATGGTCAAAATATCTATCTTGTCGCTTAATCCATTTAGACTTACCGACCGCAAAGCCATATCCGCTACTTCTGGTTGTATCTCTATCCCATAAATATGCGCTGGCGATTTTTTGGCCCACAATAACAAAGGAATAATGCCTGTTCCTGTCCCAAGATCCACCACCTGTCCATTGCGTTTAACTTCTACAAAATCAGACAACAGCACCGCATCCATTCCAAAACAAAACCATTTCTTGTTTTGTATGATTTGCAACCCTTTGAGTTGCAAATCTTCAATTGTTTCATTCGCATTCAGATTCATCTAACTCTCCATCGTATATGCCTGTATTGATCATTTTGGATTCCTGATAGTATTTATTGAGTTTTTTTAAGTTTGTCCGCCACAGATAAAAGACATATGGCAAAAATATCAACATTAAAAAACCATCTCCAGAAAGAAGAATGAAATTGAAAGTGCCATGTAAGATCATTGGCATTGTCAAAGACTTGCCATAAAATGTTCTTCTCTTAGCAGGGTTTGTGCAAAATTTGGCCAAAGAAAGATAGTAGCCCATGGTAATCCCAAACAACATATGAGCCGGAACTGAAAGGATCGCTCTGTATAATCCTACCGTTTCCACATCTGCAAACCGAAACACCACATACATCACGTTCTCCACTGTTGCAAATCCCAATGATGCCATGACGCAATAAACAATGCCATCCAACTTCTCATCAAAAGCGGGGTGGTCAAAAGCAAGTCGCATCACAACAGATCGTTTAAACATTTCTTCCGTAAATCCTGCGACGATAAAAGATGTGTACGCGACAGACATCAGGCCTACAAATGGGTTCAGTCCTGCTAAAATTGATTCCAAAAAAATAGTAGGAACCACAATCACCGCGCCCCCAATGAACGTTTTTAGCAATAAACCAATGGGTTCGCGATCATGACGGTCCACGATATATATAATGATTGCCAAGGCAATTCCCGGCGTCACTGCTGTAACAATCAGATTCAAATCCATAGCCACCTCAACTGTCTGATTTTGACTTCCCTATTTCTTAATTCGCTTTTTCTGCTTTCGTTTCAATTATACAGGAGGATGATGGCATGGACAACACAAATCAATATGGCATCCGCCTTTTGTAATTGCCAATCACCTTGACGTACTGGCAATGTGTTCTTAATTCGTCCAAAACTTTTTGTGTCTTGTCTGTTTCTAGATTGCCTTCGAAATCCATATAAAAGCCATAACTGAATGGTTTTTCTTGTATAGGCCTGGACTCAATTTTCATCATGTTAATCTGGTGGTCAGAAAAAACTTTTATACATCTAAAAAGAGAGCCTGATGTGTGCGACGTTTCAAGATAAATGCTCACTGTATCTGCATGGTTTTGATAAGTTGGTTGACTAGATATAACGGCAAATCGTGTGGTATTCAATTTGTTGTCTTGAATGTCTTCCATCAACACTTGCATGTCATAGATCTCTGCCGCTCTCTTGCTGGCAAGAGCACCTGCTGATCGATCCTTTAACTCCAAAATGTAGGCCACACTTTTTGCGGTGTCCAGATAAGCCACCTTATTGATTTCTTGATGAGAATCAAAGAATTCGTCACATTGTTTGAGGGCTTCTGGATGAGAATAAATCGTCTTGATATCCTTGAAATCAACTCCCTTGTAGGTAATCAAACAATGACTCACACGAACATACTCCTCGCCTATCATATAAACTTGGTAATTCTTCATTAAATCCAAAGATCGTGTGATCGCCCCAGTGGTACTGTTTTCGATAGGCAATAATCCAAAGTCCACTTTTTTGTTGGCTACATCCGAGATCAACGTCCTGAAGTTATCATAAGCAATGTTAGCTGAGTTGTCACCAAAATACTGGCGTACAGCTATCTCGCTATAAGCCCCTGGAACTCCTTGATACCCTATTTTTTTCATGCCAATTCCTCTTTCATAAGCTGATGTATTTTCTTGACACGTTGAGACAAAACTTTGAATTCTTCCGGAGTCAACGATTGAGGTCCGTCACATAATGCTTCCATTGGATTGTTGTGAACCTCTATCAACAGGCCATGGGCACCAATGGCAACAGATGCCCGTGAAGCTGGTTCAATCATCTCAATTCTTCCTGTTGCGTGACTAGGATCAATCATTATTGGCAGATGAGACATCTCCTGTATCGCTGTTACCACATTAAGATCCAAGGTATTGCGCATATGTGTTTCAAATGTCCGAATACCTCTTTCACATAGAATGACTTGTTCATTTCCTTCTGACATGATGTATTCCGCAGACATCAAGAATTCCTTGATGGTTGAAGACATGCCTCTTTTTAACATAACTGGCTTATCGCATTTTCCAACTTCCTTTAATAGCGAAAAGTTCTGCATATTGCGAGCACCTATTTGTATGATATCCGCATATTTATATACATCGTCTATATCATGATGATCCATCAACTCTGTCACAGTAGGCAGCCCTGTGGCTTCTTTGGCTTTTTGCAACAGTTTCAACCCTTCTACACCCAACCCTTGAAAACTATAAGGAGATGTTCTGGGTTTGAACGCACCGCCTCTTAAAAAATCAGCTCCATATTCTTTGACTTTGAGAGCGGTCTCCATAATTTGGTCTTCGCTTTCCACAGAACATGGTCCTGCCATGATGGTGAAGTGATCCCCACCTATTTTCCGTCCGCAAACTTCTATTACCGTATCCACCCGATTGGCATATCGACTAGCGAGCTTGTAAGGTTCTTGAATACGAAAGACTTTCTCTACTCCCTTAAGTCCCTCAAACTGATTGAGCTCGATTTTTTGAGTGTCTCCTACCAAAGCAAGTATGTTCTGACCTGCTCCATAGGTGATAATCACTTGCATCCCCAATTTTTCCGCCTTTTGTTTGATGTGGCCTACCTGGTCACCTTGATCCTTTTTAATGACGATTACCATAGTTTCCTCCATTTCGTTCATTTTAGTTTAAAAAAACAGCCTGTGAGTAAACTCACAGGCTGTTGAATCCTATTGATATTATGACATCATGAGTTCAGCTTTTTCTTTATCTCTTAAATTTTGATAAGCAAAGAATCCTGCGCTAAAAAAGCCCAAGAAAAAGCTAAAAAAGTATGAACTTGTTTGAAACGTTTTTACTGTGCTATTTATTAGTTTCATTGTATTCTCCAAATGTAATTATGTTGCATTATAATGCTTTTTATCGCACTTTGTCAAGAACAAGATGCTACCACTCGTAAAATCTTCTTCCCTTCTGCAACAAATTTCATTTCATACTCTGTTGCCACGTCATCTGTCCGTTCTTTTGATTCATGAAGATCTTCCGTCATTTGAACGATATTCCAATTGTTTTCCTTTAAGACTTCTATCGAATAGTTGAAAAGATCGACATTGTCTGTTTTCACTATCAGTCGACCTTGGTCTGTCAATACCCTTTTGTACAAAGCTAAATGCTCAGGACTTGTCAGTCGCCTCCGTTCATGTCTTGGCTTAGGCCATGGATCGGAAAAATTTAGATAAATGCATTGGATTGTTCGGGGTTGAAATAACTGAATTAACGTTTCACCTCTGCTATGAACAATATAATAATTGGATGGGTCTGTTACCTCATCCATTCCTTTCAACCATCGGTAGATAACTTTTGTGTTTGCTTCACAAGCCAAAAAATTCACATCAGGATTTCGCTTTGCCATTTCCATGGTAAATCTTCCTTTTCCTGCCCCCAATTCCACATGAATGGGGTTGCCATTGTCAAATAATGCCGCCCACTTTTCTCCAATCTCTTCAGGTTTGGTTATCACTTTTTTGTGGGTTTCCAAAATCTTTTTTCCTTCCGGAATATGTCGCAATCTCACTCGTCTCTCCTTCTTTTCATGTGTTAAATTTAATTCATAAAAAAGTCATTGCTTTTTCTTGGGGATAAGCTATAGTCATAATTGTAGGAGGTATCCACCATGAATGCAATTCTAACTGAATTAGGTATTTTATCTTATTTTATCATTTTTTTCGCAAAAATCATTGAAGTTTCCATGTCTACTATCCGCATCATGTTTGTCGCCAAGGGAGAACGTGTCAAAGCTGCTGTCATTGCTTTCTTTGAGATCTTATTATGGATTATTATTGTCAGCTCTGTTCTAACCAGTCTAAACGATGATCCTATTCGCGCTTTGGTGTACTGTGCCGCCTTTGCCATTGGCAATTATATGGGTGTTTACATTGAATCCAAATTGGCAATGGGACTATCTTCTGTTCAAGTTATCACAAAAGAAAGTGCCGGTCACGAACTAGCCGAACTCCTCAGAAGCCATAATTTTGGTGTCACCATCATCAAAGGAGAGGGCCGGGAAACCATGCGTGAGATTCTGTTGATTCACATGAAACGCAAACGAATCAAAGAAGCAGTTGATTTGATCAACTCGCAGCTAGACAATGCGGTGGTCATTGTTAATGAAGTCAAAGCGGTTAGGGGCGGTTACATCAAGAAGTGAGTCTGTTGAGGTAGCGGAACAACTCCTTCGGAACTGAATCTTTAAAATTCCTTTCCCACACCATGCTAGCAAGGTGAATGATGCTATCTATGCCTGGAGTTGGAACACGTAGCCATTTGCCCATTTCAGACATGGGCACCAATCCGTAAGGAACGTCTTCAAAAATGTAGCGCGTCTTCAAGGATTTTGGAGCCAGATCCTGGGTATGTATACGGCTGTGAGATAGCGCTTTGTGTAAATCTACTTCTGTGATTCCGTATAGAATGCGCATGTTTTCCAACAAACTTGTCAGCTTCAAATCCAATTTACAGCCAATGGCCATTCTTTCATCGTCTATTGTCTGAATTACTTTTGCCACCGATGGACTGATTCCTTGTCCGTAAAAGTCAAACGCTCCCTGTTTGGATTCAATCCATCCGGCATTCATCAAGGTTGTAACCGTATGAACCACTGGATTCATGTTGGAGAGCAAAACTTCAAAAATATTTTCTGAAGGCCTGTAAATCCGTTGGATGGCATTAAGCTGTTTGATCCCTCCCATTAATACACCGTTATTTATACTAGCTACTTTCACTTCTTCTTTGATCCCTTTGATTGCAACCTCATGTTCGCTGGTTTTCCGACAAGCAAACACAACCGAGCTTAAGGACAACATTCTCTGATGAGGTGGCTTTCCCATGTTTCTAAGCTTTTCAATCAATCTGAATCCTCCATAATTATCAGGCGTTAGACACAAGTAGGATTCCGGCCTCAAAAATGGTACTAGTTTATCAAAAAAAACATCTTGAGCATAGGCTGGTACAGACAAAAAAATTATTTCGCCATGTCCCATTACCTCTTCTATGTCATTTGTCACCACACCAATCGTTGTTTCAAAAGATAGTTTGCCTTTTGCCTTAACAGGATAATTCTCATATCGTGCCTGCCCCTTCAAACTGTTCTTGAAAAGCTTCACCTCATGTCCTACAGCAGAAAAAAAGCCTGCCAATGTCATCCCACTGTTGCCGCCACCCAATACAGACAATCTCATAACTCGTACCCTTTCTATCGTTTTTTTCATTATAACAAATAATTCTTATTCCGACCATGTTTGTGATGGATTTGGTTTGAGGATTCAAGAAGTAAATCTTGACGCTTTGTCAAACATTTCTTATAATGAAACTAACTTGATATGTCAACATGTCTTTTTGCTTGATGTATGTATTCACTTTTAGGAGGATCCAATGAAGGTTTTAATGACTGGTAACGAAGCAACTGCACGAGGTGCTTATGAAGCTGGCGCATTAGTTGGCTCAGCGTATCCTGGGACACCCAGCACAGAAATTTTAGAAAATTTTTCTCAATACGATGGCGTCTATGGAGAATGGGCTCCCAATGAAAAAGTGGCAGCGGAAGTCGCCATGGGTGCCGCTGTAAGAGGCGTGCGCGCCTTTGCTGCAATGAAACATGTTGGCTTGAATGTAGCTGCGGACCCCTTTATGTCATATGCCTACCACGGTTCTAATGGAGGCTTGGTGATCGTATCAGCCGATGAGCCTGGCATGCATTCTTCACAAAACGAACAAGACAACCGATGTTTTGCCCAATTCGCCAAGGTTGCCATGGTTGAACCAACTGATTCTCAAGAATGCCTGGACTTTATGAAAGAAGCCTTTCACATCAGTGAAGCTTATGATACTACCGTCCTATTTCGAATGACTACCCGGATCTGTCATTCCAAAACACCGGTGAGTCTTGGCGAACGAACCTTAGGCAAAGTTCAACCTTTTGAAAAAAACCCGGAAAAGTATATTATGGTTCCAGCACATGCCAGAAAAAGACATCCTCAATTGGAAAAGAACTTAGAAGCTTTGCGGCAATATTCTAACCAAAGCCTCCTTAATCAAGAAGAATTCAATACCAATGAGATAGGCATTATTTGCAATGGTATTTCCTATCAATACGCTAAAGAAGTACTGGGAAATCAAGCTTCTTACTTGAAAATTGGTTTTTCTCATCCCCTGCCCGATGAAAAAATCAGATCTTTTGCAAAAAAAGTTAAGCAACTAGTTGTCATAGAAGAAAATGAACCTTACATGGAAAAACAAATCCGATCTTGGGGCATTGATTGCAAAGGCAAAGATCTGTTTCCCCTATGCGGAGAATTTAGCCCAGAATTAATTCGAGAAAATCTTCTCGGCGTAAAACCAATGATTCATTTTAACGTAGCCGACACGCCTCCCTCAAGACCACCTGTTCTCTGTGCTGGATGCCCGCACAGAGGTATCTACCATACGCTTGCAAAATACCGAAAAAAAGCCTTCTTTTCTGGAGATATTGGGTGTTACACCCTTGGTTATCTTCCTCCTTTCGAAGCCATGGATCTATCCATCGATATGGGTGCTTCCATCTCTTCTGCACAAGGTTTTCAACGGGCAAATCTGTTTGCTGAAGAAGACGAACCACAGCTAAAAGCTTTTGCTCTAATTGGAGATGGGACTTTTTTCCATTCAGGTATTACTGGCTTGTTAAATATGACCTATAATCAAACACCTGTCACCACTATCATCATGGATAACAGCATCACAGCCATGACCGGTCACCAGGACAATCCTGGAACTGGAATAGGTGCCATGGGAACCCAATCAGATGCCATTCAAATAGAAAAGCTTGTGTCTGCGTGCGGTATCCCCAATGAAAATATTCTCGTTGTGGATCCATATGACCTGGACGCCACAAAGAAAGCCGTTGAAGCCGGTTATCAAGCCGATTTGCCTTTTGTCATCGTTTCAAGACGAGAGTGCGCATTGTTAAAACCCGTCCAATATCAACGTCAGAATATGAAGTGTAAGATCGATCCTGATCAGTGTAAATTCTGCAAATCTTGTATCCGAACCGGTTGTCCAGCGCTACAAATAGATGCCCAATCATCCAAAGTCTTCATCGATTCTGTTCAGTGCAACGGCTGCACCATTTGCCAACAAGTTTGTCCCTTTGATGCCATAGAAAGGATAGGTGATTCAGATGTTTAACTCTCTCAATATCTTATTGGTTGGTGTGGGTGGTCAAGGAACCATTCTTATGTCAAAAATCATCTCTGCCGTCTTCCTCAATGCTGGACTGGACGTGAAAATGGCAGAAATCCATGGAATGTCCCAGCGCGGTGGCAGTGTTTCCACACAGATTCGAGTGAGCAAACAAATATTTTCTCCTGTTATTGAAACTGGAACGGCCGACATTATTGTGGCTTTCGAAAAATCTGAAGCTCTCAGGTGGTTACACTATCTGAAAAAGGAAGGTTCTCTCATAGTGAACGATCACGCTATCCAACCTTTCACCGTCTCTTTGGGAATCAGTTCCTATCCAGATGACGTCATGGACACCTATCGTCGGGCCATTCATTCCCTTCACACTTTAAACGCTTCTTCTGTGGCTGCAAAACTAGGAAATGCCAAAACGATGAACCTGGTATTGTTGGGCGCCTTTGTGCGGTATCTTCGCCTTGAAGCTATGGACTGGAAAGGTGTGATCGAATCCACCGTTCCCAGCCACCTGGTTTCCATTAACCTTAAAGCTTTTGAAGCAGGATACGCAATTAACCCTATGTCGAAATAACGCATCAAAAAAAGAGCGTGCCTTAAATCTAATAGGCACGCTCTTAATACTTTTACTCATGTCATATATCCAAATCCATATAAAACCGATAAAGATCAGAATTGATAATGTTACGTGAATACTCTATAATGACTTCCTCTTCTGAAAACGTGAATTTTTCCCACAATAGCATTGGACTCTTTCCTGTTACCTTCATCAATTTAGACTCTTCTTCTGATAGCAAAACTGGCTCAATGTATACTTTGGCTCTTTTTTGCTTGAGAAAGCAATGCTCTTCCACCAAATCATGGATCAATCCTGCCTTTTCATCCCGTATGTCTAGTGTTAAATAGTACTTTACAGGTAGATAGACATACTCCAAAGCGTTCACTTTCTCACCAATCACTTTGACACGCAAGATTTCATAAAACTCATCCTCTATACTCATCCCAAATTTTTCAGATAAGTCTTTTCTCTCTTTGACTACTTGCATGCTCATCGTTTTATGATACCCTTCATTCAACGTGCTATCATTCTCAAATCCATAGGCTCTATGCGTTTTTAAGTTTTCTGCTTTTTTTCCCGATACATAAGAACCTTTCCCTTGAACACGATAAATATAACCTTCCTTAACTAAGTCACGGATCGCTGTTGTGGCAGTTATTCGACTTACATTGAACATATCCCCCAACTCTTTTTCAGATGG
Source organism: uncultured Clostridia bacterium (assembly GCA_964539975.1). Lineage (GTDB taxonomy): Bacteria > Bacillota > Clostridia > Tissierellales > Dethiosulfatibacteraceae > 38-11. Next base: position 48,561 of record CAZIKK010000011.1, on the reverse strand, counting down.
GATTTTTTCGCCAGGTTTGTAATGTTCTTGCTTGATGTTTTCAACAATATAGTCTTTAATTTTTACATAATGGGGCATTGTGCTCATTGATTTCACCTCGGATTTTTGCCACTTTGATCCTTTGATGTTTTCATTATACTGATTTCTATTGATCTGTCAAGCATTGAGGCAATAACACTTTACGCTTAAATTGATAAGTGTTAAAATTGTAGTATATGCTTTCGACGGAGGGAAATATATGAGTAGAATAGCTTTAAACGAGCTTCATCGCGAAATTCTTAGCAATCTGACCCAAGACTGGCTCTTGAAAAAACTGAGCTTGTCCGAAGAAAAAGTTCATGGATTGGTGTTAAATAAACACTTTGTAAATAAATTATCTACTCTTGTCAGTCGCAGCGAAATTACTTGTGCCGATGTGTTGAACTTATGCATCGATATTATGAATCATATCAGCGATGACTCAAGAGATGACTGGTTGCAGTATACCTATCAAACGGTACTTCACAAATCTTACCCCCATGCCGTCACCGCTAAGTTAGAAAAAAAGTATGAGCGTGCGGTTCTATTCTATCTTCAGGTTTTGCGAACCACATTTGAAAGCGAAAGAAAAAGCAAACCTTTCAATCCTTTCTTGGATTTCGATTTTTTGACTGAAAAAGAAATTCATCAATTGCGAAACCCAAATGAATATTTGCGTTTCCAAAAAACCTTTCAAGACAACTACATCTATGAGCTCATGCGTCTAAGTTATGAGACTACTGGCTACAACACTATTGAACATATTGCCGGTGTGCATTACACGGCTATGCACATTGGGCGTCAATTGAAATCGGCAGGTATTCCCATTGACCTTGGGAGAGTCTCTGGTGCCGCAGCTGGTCACGATATCGGCAAATATGGCTGTGTTGGAGAAGAACAAAAACGAGTGGCGTACTACCATTATTTCTATACCGAGCAATGGTTCAACCGCTTCAATATCCCACAAATCGGTCATGTCGCTTTGAATCACTCCACTTGGGATCTTGAATTGGAGAATTTGCCGTTGGAATCGCTTGTATTGATCTATTCGGACTTTAGAGTAAAAAACAATGTCACGGCCTCATCAACAAAAATGCAAATCTATTCCCTGGAAGATTCCTTTCAGGTAATACTAAACAAATTAGACCATTTAGATGAAGCTAAAGAAAATCGTTACAAACGCGTTTATGCCAAGCTTGTCGACTTTGAAAGCTTTATGGTTCATCAAGGCGTCGACATACACTTGATCCATAAAGAACTTCGCCATGTTCATAAAAAAGACTATTCGCTGCTTTTTGGAGATGACATCGTACAAAGCTTTAAGTACATGGCCATCGAACACAATATAGAATTGATGTACAAGCTTAGTTCCGATGAATCTCTCAGCATACTTCTAGAAGGGGCTCGTAGCGAAAAAAACTGGAAAAACATCCGTGCGTATTTGAATGTTTTCAATGAATACACCACCTACCTGACACCCAAGCAAAAATTGCTCACCATGAATTTTATGTACGATTTGCTTATGCACCGAGAAGGAGATATCCGTCGCCAAGCCTCAGAAATTCTTGGTTGCACCATCGCTGAATTTGATGATGAATACCGGAAAGAAGTGCCCGCTGACAAACAACTTGCCCAACCGGAAATCGATAGCGTTCAATTGTGGGACAAATATTTAGACCTGATTCTTAATCCTGACCACAAGATTATTGATCAACATAAAGTATGGATCGGTTACTCTCTGAAAACTGTCATTGGATCATTGTTAGCTCGTTCCAAGAAAAAGCATTATCCCGATTACATCAATGTGTTTATCCAGCATTTAGACAAGGATGGTACCAATCGAAACAAAATATTCATCTTGCTTGATGCTTTGTGGCGACTGCCTTATCTAGACATGACCGCCGAACAAATACAACCTGTTGTCGCTTATGTCTCTAGTTTTTTTGAGTCTGATTTGGAAACTTCTGTCATCGCATTGGACACTATGGAAAGAATCACCCGTTTGTTGGGAAAAGACACGCCGTACTTCGACAACGTCATCGATTACTTGCAACACATGAAACCCGATGAGGAGCTAGCTGTCTATTATCTAAAATATAAGGTTGCTCAGCATCTAGATATTGATGCTTTGCACGTCAACTTCTACTACAACAAACTGCTCGAGCAAAGCCATGATTTGTCTGAGCTGTTTTTGATGAATCTTAAGTCAGCTGTTCCTTGGATTGTCAAGTCGACAAACGTAAAATATATTGACGAATTTATTAAGCACATTTCTCCTATTTCCAGACTTCATACAGCAACGCATTTGTGTAACCTAGTTAAAGTCAGCGCTGTAGAATTTGTTAGAAATCAAGCTGGACTTGCTTTGTTAAAGCTGGGGCCTTTGTTGTCCATTGATCAGCGAAATGATGTGGCCATTGAGTTGCTAAGAGGCCTAGATATCGAGGGTTATGAGTTTTCAAAGTACATCCCCCGTTACTTAGGTCAGTTTATGTTGTTTCTGCATCCAAAAGAGTTGGATGAGTCTATTGATGACTATGAAATCTACGCAAAAGATCGGAGTCCCAGAACCATCCCTTTGATTTTGAACACAGTGGCATTTATCATTGAGCACTATCCTCTTTATCCTGAGAGATTCTCCGAGACTTCTGAAACCTATGATGCTCGTCTTGAAAAAATGATCGGCATATTGATGGCGGGATTGTCCAATTACGATGAAAGCATCCGCCAAGAAGCCTTTTATTTCATCGGGAAAAATATCTTCAATTCACAATTTCTCAGCCTTGATGAAAAACAGTCTATCTTTAGAAAAATAAGTAAAAAGCTACTGACTTTGCTATCAGAAAAAGATCTAACCGATGTTTTCTTTCTCAGCAATGCCGCCTCACTTAATCATTTGTATCGTTTTATCAGTGATTATACTTTCTTTGTTGGCGATATCAATCATGTTGATAAGAAAAAAATAGCATTTTTCCCAGGTACTTTCGATCCTTTCTCCATTGGCCATAAGCAAATCGTGAAGGAAATCAAAAGTCTAGGATTTGAAGTGTATTTGGCGTTGGATGAGTTTTCTTGGTCCAAAAAAACCCAGCCACGACTTTATAGACGACAAATTGCCAATCTGTCCATCTCAGATGAATTGGATGTCTACTTGTTTCCTGATGACATCCCCATCAACATAGCCAACAACAGAGATGTTCAGCATCTGAAAGAAGTATTCGAAAATCGTGAACTTTACTTAGTTGTCGGTAGTGATGTCATTGTAAATGCTAGCGCCTATGGAAAGCGAGCTTCAAAAAGCTCCATCCACTCCCTCAACCATATTATTTTCAAACGTTCTTCCTCTTTCTCTAATCAGAAGGAAGAATTAAAATCTGATGAAGTTGCCGGGCGAATCAAAGGAGATGTGATTCAACTTCAACTGCCCGTCCATATGGAAGATATCAGCTCGTCACTGATACGCGAGCATATTGATGACAATCGTGATATTACAAAATTAGTAGATCCAATGGCCCAAAAGTTCATTTATGACTCCAATCTTTACCTAAGAGAACCACAATACAAGTCATTGATCCAAACAGATCCGATGGAAATCTCTATTCTGGATAATTTGACAGACCAAATAAAAAAAGAAATCGGACACCATATTTTTGTCCACACAGATTTGTACAAAAATGCCGGAGAAGACATACAAGATAAGAAAATCAAATTCCTAATTATCCGAGAATCCCATTCAAATGGAAAAATCATTGGTTTTTCGGCTTTTCATTTCATAAAATTAACTGAACTTTACCGAGAATTCAAAAACACTGAGGTAACAGAACACATACGTGAGATAGCTTCTGGCAAAATTCTGATCATTGATGGCATCTATATCAACCAAGAATCCGAACAAGTCAACATGGAACAGATTTTAATCACAGAAACACTCGCCCATGGTTTAGAAGAAGACCTCACCTATGCGGTATACCATAACATCTTAACTAATGTGGCTTCCAATCAAATTAATGAAATACTTGATTTACAAGGATTTCAACCGCTGCCTATTGACAACCAAGGCCAAAAGGTTTTTGGTGTGGACATGCGTAAAACCGTCTCTTTGATGCTTAACATGAAAAGCTTTTTGAAAGAGCCTTTCAGTGAAAACCCAAAAATTATTGAAATTATTTACCAAACACGTAAAAGGCTTCAAAAAGCACTCACAAAACTGTATCCTGGTTCTTTGGTCTTGACCTTTGACAATGCTATGCTTCATCATAAGTTAGTGAAGAAAATATGTGAAACCAACCAAGTTTCTAATACTCCTTATAGCAAACGGCAATTGGGAGATTTGATGTGTGTGCCATTTGGCAACTTTTTACAGGGCAAAATTGTCCCAAACACCATCACCAAATCCCTCCATACTGAAAAAATGTTTTTCCCGGATCTATCAGGTTTCAAAATTGGCGAATACCCTTTTTATTCGACTTTGCCAGATCAAGTCAAAACCATCAAGTCATTTGATCGTCCTGTTATTCTTGTAGACGATCTTCTGCATAAAGGCTACCGCCTCAAAGCCATTGAACCTCTATTTAGAAAAGAAGGCATTGAAATTCAAAAAACCATCGTTGGCATTCTATCGGGTAGAGGCAAAGAGCTAATGGATGTTCGAAATCGAGATGTAGATGGTGCCTATTTCATTCCCAATTTAAGGTTATGGTTCAACGAAAACCTTATGTACCCCTTTTTAGGAGGAGACACGATATTAAGAAATCAAGATGATCGCGTGAGTCTAATTCAATCTGTCAATTTGATTCTGCCTTATGTCGCGCCAAGTTTTATAAAAGACACTAGTAACAAAACCATCTTTGAACTTTCGCTCGTATGTCTAGAGAATGCCCGCGACATTATGCAAGCCTTGGAAAAAGAGTATCAGAAAATCTATGAACGTACCTTGACCTTAGGACGCTTGAGCGAAGTGATCATTTCTCCCAGATATCCTGACAAAGGATACGATTTAAACTACAATTTTAATAAGAAACCATCTATTTACATAAAAAATGATATCTATGAACTCATTCGAATTCAAAATATCGTGAAATGAAAGGGGAGCCTATGACGCTTTATGCCTACACCCACTTAGGGAAAAAAGTCTTTTCAAGAATTGAATACCCTGATATGACACCTATCTCCCTCGACTCTTTGTATCGTGACAACGACCCTATTTATTACCTTTACCAACTACCTCCTGGAAAATCTCGAGGTAGCTTCTCTCTAAACCATCCAAAAGAAATGTTGATCGAGGAAGAAAACCTACATTTGTTGCAATCTTGTTCTGGAAGCTTTGATCTACCAGATGCATTGGCTGAAAAAATGGCTTCAGGTCAGGTTAAAGGCGTCAACACCCAGTATCCAAAATGGCAAACTCATCTTAACGCGGTCACTCCTAAGCGTTGGCGAGTCAATCTTCTAGCTCTTGGTGATGTAGGCGGCACGCTTTTATTGGGTCTTAAGCTCCTCGGTGGTGGACTCATTGATCATATTGGCGTTTATGACCGTAACCCGGAGAACTTACTGCGATGGGAAATGGAAATGAATCAAGTTTGCCATCCTTTCAATCATGAGCTGCCTCCCATTATCGTCAAAGAGGCCACCGATCTATTCGATGGCGACTTGTTTGTTTTTTGCGCCTCAAAAGGTGTCCCTCCTGTAGGCAGTGACATCAAAGATGTTCGGATGATTCAATTTGAGGAAAATGCTAAAATCTTATCCACCTATGCAAAAATGGCTCGTGACAATAGCTACACCGGGTTATTCGCGGTTGTTTCTGATCCGGTGGACCATCTTTGCTATGCTGCATTTAAATCCAGCAATTTAAATGCTTCTCAAGAATGGGATTATCAAGGTTTATTCCCTGAACAAATCAAAGGTTATGGTTTAGGTGTTATGCACGCAAGGGCTGTCTATCACAGTCAAAAACAACCTCACCTCCAACATTATCAGAAGTTTGGCAGAGCCTTTGGACCGCACGGAGAAGGATTGGTCATTGCAGACAGTATCAAGAACTACAACCAGTCTCATTCATTGTTCTTAACACAAGCTGCCATCCAATCAAATCTAGCTATCCGAGAATTGGGTTATAAGCCTTACATGGCTCCCGCTCTTTCTTCAGGCGCTATTTCCTTGATTAGAACCATGTCCCACCAATGGCATTATAGCGCCAATTTTATTGGTGGTGCCTATATGGGGAGCAACAACCGACAACGCCCCTCTGGGATTCAATTGGAACGACTAGATCTGCCCTTGCCCCTTTTTGCTCGTTTGTCTGAAACCTATGAAAAATTGAGGAATTTTAATGAAAGATAAAATGATGATTATTTGCCCAGGAGAGACGTCTCCTCTCTTGGAGGATATGATGAATAATCCTATCCCGAAGGATCCAAAGAACTTATGGGTGAGAAAATCTTCTCATCTACGTCCTATCCAGAACAGGCGTTTTTTAATGGCAGTATCTATCGACTCCTCTGGCATCAATTTAGAGTTGATGGCCATGTTGCAAACCATCGCTAAAGGAGGACCTGATTATTTTTCAGGATCCATGGCAGCCGTCTATGTGGTCGGAGAAGATGAGCTATTTACCAAATCTATAGCTCGAAAAATTATCTTTTACCTGAATCGAGCCGGTGCCTCTTTTGTAGGTCGTCCTGTTGTTGAAACAACCGGTTCCATGAAAAACTTAGCACATGTGGCTCTTTCTAGACAGTTGTCCCTGCGCGATACCTGTTTAACTCTCTCTGAGGAACTCCTTCACCGAACTTTGACAGATCATCCACCAAAAAAAGAGAATCCTCGTTTGCTGGTACTTTATTCGAGTAATTGGAATACTTCCAACACGCTGATGCTTTGGTCCAAAATCAAAGCTCGTTTGCAACATATTCAGATTCAAGAGATTCATATTGAGAATGGATCCGTAAGAGATTGTATCGGTTGCCCTTATAAAACCTGTCGCCATTATGGACAGCAAAAACGCTGTTACTACGGTGGCATTATGATCACTGATGTTTACCCGGCCATCTTATCATGCGATGCCTTATTGCTTCTTTGTCCCAATTACAATGATGCTATTTCAGCCAATCTTTCAGCTGTTATCAACCGTTTGACGGCATTGTTTCGTAAAACACAGTTTTATGATAAATATCTTTTTTCGCTTATCGTCTCCGGTCATTCCGGAAGTGACCTTTTAGCTGAACAATTAATTAGTGCTCTAGCTATCAATAAAACGTTTAGACTCCCCGCACATTTTTCCATGATGGAAACTGCCAATGATCCGGGAGAGGTGTTAACCATTCCTGGCATTGGTCAACGTATCGACCTATTCGCACAACAAATAGAGCGCACGTTATTATAATGTGCGCTCTATGGTTTATCGATCAATTCCATCACGAGACAAGACACCTTCCGTCGCGTAATAATGTTTGATCTCTTTCATTTCTGTCACTAAATCCGCTATGTCTATCAACTCTTGAGGGGCATATCGACCTGTTAAAACAATTTCCACTTCTGGATTTCGTCCCTTCAAAACCTTTACCACTTCTTCCACCGTCAAGAGTTTGAAGTATAAGGCGATGGTTATCTCATCTAAAATGACCATTTGGTACGCCCCTGACCTCATCAATTCTCCGCATTTTACTAGAGCTAATCTAGCAGCTTTTCGATCTGATTCAGTAGGTGGTTTTTCAATAAAGCAGCCTTCTCCTAATTGTTCCACCTCGATATTAGGAACGGTCTCTTGTATTTTAGTCTCATTATATACCATATCTTTTACAAACTGGCCAATGTAAACCTTCTTCCCAGCCATAGCCGCTCGCACAGCCAATCCAAAAGCTGCTGTGGTTTTCCCTTTTCCATTCCCTGTATACAAATGAACGTATCCTTTCTCCATTACATTGCAACAAAAGATCCTATCAACAAAAAAGTCAGTTGAGCCATTTCATGCACCAGACCTAAGGTATCTCCTGTCATTCCTCCAATCTCATTTTTAATATGGTTAGTCGCCATCCCCGTAATAATCAGGGCGCCTGCAACAGCCACTATCAGTCGATAATCCACTAGAATTGTCACCAGTGCCAAAAAACCAAAAGACATCAGTCGTTCTTTATACGAACATTGTTGGATAAATCGTGTCCCCAATCCTTGTGTCTCACGGGCATAGGTAGAGATAGATGCCGCCCCTACAATTCCTACCTTTCCAATGATTGACATGATCAGCACCATGCCAATAGAGCTTTCTGCAAGCAATACCACATAAGCAATCAATACAAATGTCACCCCTATTGATCCAAAGGCTCCCACTCGGCTATCTTGCATGATCTCAAGCTTTTTGTCTTTTTCTCTCCCACTCAAAAGACCATCTAAACTGTCTGACAAACCATCCAAATGAAGGGCTCCTGTTATCCATAGATAAGCTAACAAAACCAACAGCGCCGATACATATGGAGGAGCAAATCCAAAAATCCATTTCACCAAACCTAAAAATATTCCAATCATCACACCAATAAGCGGGAACAACAAAATTCCCAAATCATAATCTGCCTCATCAAAGTCAAGTTGATCCCCTATTGGTATTCTAGTAAAAAAACTCAACATGACTAGTAGGCTTCTGATTAACTGCGAAAGCTTATCTCCCATAAGTTGTTCCTCCTTATCCTTTAATGGTTATTCCTATTCCTGAAACCACTAAGATACCCTTGTCAGCTTCAGCTGCCACCACTTGATTCAACCTGCCGGCTATGTCTCTGTACATTCTAGTCATTCTATCTAACGGCACAATTCCCATCCCCAACTCATTTGACACGATCACCAACATTTTGTTGTGAATGCGACACAAGTTCATTAGGTCTAATACATCTTCCGTCACTTGTTTTTCTATTCTGTTAAATTTTTCAAGCTCACTATTTTCATCTAAATTGGCATCAAAAAACCGATTAGACAGAAGTACCGTTAAGCAATCCAATAACACATGGGTCGCCTCTTGAAATACCTCCTCCTTTATCAACTCCTGAAAGTTTTCGTAACGCTCTACCGTTTGCCAATGATTCTGACGGTTTTTCTTGTGCTTATCAATACGATCCCTCATCTCCTCATCAAATGGAACCGCTGTTGCAATATAGAGCAATTCTCCTTTCGTTTGAGTTAATAACGTTTCTGCCATCGTACTCTTACCACTTCGAGCCCCACCTGTCACAAATATAATTTCACTCATTTTCCCTCCTGTCCTAGCTCAATTTGTCTTATTCTTGTGTTCTATTATAATACATAACAGTCCTCTTGTGTCAAAAAGCCTAATAGTTCTTTATAGATCAAAGATTCCTCTGCCTTTGTATTGTTTTTTGAACAAATCATCGGTATAATTATATTATTAGTTGTTTCGCAATTGATAAAAATTGACCACAAGCTAATAACCAAAAAAAAGAAAGGGGAAGGACATGGCAAAATTAACAGTTGTTGAAGGCATAGGAGAATCCTATGAAGCAAAACTTCAGGAAGTAGGCATCAATTCTATTGAAGCTTATTTGGAAGCCTGTTCCACAAAAAAAGGGCGTAATGACTTGGCAGAAAAAGCAGGGATCTCAGAAAAATTGATTCTGAAATGGGCAAACCATGCAGATCTAATGCGGATCAAAGGAATTGGGGGCGAATATTCTGAATTGTTGGAAGCATCAGGCGTGGATACTGTGCCTGAGTTGGCTCAAAGAAAACCAGAGAATCTTTACCAAAAAATGTTGACTGTCAACGAAGAAAAAAAACTGGTCCGAAAACCACCAGCTCTCAGTCAAGTTGAAAAATGGGTGGCGGAAGCAGGAACACTCCCAAGAATGCTCAACTACTAAATATCATTTGTTTTTAATCAAAACAACCTGGAAGAGTACTCTTCCAGGTTGTTATTTTTACGATTGATAGAAGGCTTGGTAACCTTTATAGGTCATGTAAACATCTACTTTGCTTGCTATTTCATAAGGTCCATGAACACTTAGCAAAGGCACGCCACAGTCCACCACTTCCATTCCGTATTCTGCAAGAATATAAGCTATGGTGCCACCTCCACCTTGATCAACCTTACCTAACTCCCCCATCTGCCAAACCACTTTGTTGGCATCAAAGATTTTTCGAATAGCCGTTAAGTATTCTGCATTAGCATCGTTGCTGCCACCTTTTCCTCTTGATCCGGTATACTTCATTAAGGTAATCCCTTTTCCAATATAGGGAGTGTTTCGTTTGTCCATCACTTCTGGGTAATTGGGATCGAATCCGGGCAATGTATCACCAGACAATACTTTTGAGTTGGCTAAAGTTCTTCTCAACATCAAAGATTCGCTGGATGGTTTTGTCAATGCTATTAGCTCAGCTACTGCATTCTCAAAAAACTTTGAAGCCATGCTGGTATTTCCCACACTTCCAATCTCTTCTTTGTCAACAAATAAAGCCACTGCTGTTGTTTCTGGGTTTTCAATTGACAACAGCGCTTGCAACGAAGTATACGCACAGACTCTATCATCTTGACCATATCCCCCTACTAGGCTTCTATCAATTCCCACATCACGCGATTTTCCAGCGGGGACGACTTCAAATTCCGCCGTGGTAAAATCCTTCTCATTGATCCCATATTGTTCATATAGAAGCTTCAAGACGTTCAACTTGACCTTATCACTAAGGTCTTTTTCTCTATAAGGGATACTCCCAATAATGACATTTAATCCTTCTCCCGTTATCCCTTCTGCCATTGTTTTCGTCATCTGATCCTTTGCGAGGTGGGGAAGCAAATCTGTAATGAAGAAAACAGGATCATCAGGCTTTTCTCCAATTTGAATGTCTATTTTTTCTCCATTTTCTTTAATAACCACTCCATGTAAAGCCAATGGTAAAGTGACCCATTGATATTTCTTTATCCCACCATAATAGTGAGTTTTCAGCAATGCCATATCGGAATCTTCATACAGCGGAGACTGTTTTAAATCAATTCTTGGCGCATCCAAATGTGACCCAATAATTTGCATACCTTTCTCAAGAGGGGCTTTTCCAATGACAAATAGTGCCACTGCTTTGTCTTTATAGTTGACAAGAATCCTTGCTCCAGGTTTTGGATGAACCCCTTTGGAAATTATCTCCTCCAAGGATTCAAAACCATTGGCTTTGGCTTGCCTCACAATCTCAAGGGCTGACTCTCGTTCTGTCTTTCCGTTATCAAGGAAAGATTTGTAACTTTCATTGAATGCCATGACTTCTTCTACTTCCTGTTCTTTCAATGTTTCCCATGCATTATTCCATGTATGGGTCAGTTTTTTTTGCCATTTTTTGCCATCTGATAACTCTGCCATTTACCTTTCTCCTTTCATTCTTATGATTTCAATTTGCATTTCTACTTCAAATAATAGCGAAATGTTTTGTCTTCGTAGCGACAAACGATTTTCCCTTGGTGTTCAAGATATTCCAAATGACTACTTGCCTCTCCAGTTGCAAACCATTTTTGTACAACAGGAAATGACTGCCAGTCTTTAGCACGAATAGACCAAGTCATTTGAGCAGCTATTTCATAAGGGGTCAATCCCTCCTGGTTTTTGACAATTTCAAATGCCTCCTTTAATCTGACAGCATGATGTTTCAGCAGTTGATCAATCCGGTCATTACAATTCCCCATAGGGTTTCTATGAGCGGATAATGTCATTTCAACTGGCAATTGCCGAATCTTTTTCAAGCTTTCTAAATATCCCCCTAAAGCATTTTCAAATCCTGGCCATTTGGTAATATTGGGGGTGATGTCAAAGATAATATGATCACCACTCAGCAATAGTTTTTCGTCGGGCAGATATAGGCACATATGACCTGGTGTATGACCAGGGGTCGCAATTGCAAGAAGCTGTCGATCTCCCAAATCAATGACGTCTTTATCGTAAACATATTGATACCTTGTATCATAAGGAGGTGCATATTGGATAATCGGACTGTTTTTCATATTGTCCGCAAATTCTTTTTTGCTAAACCCCAATGAATAAAAAATGGATTCTAAGTTTTCAAAATAATCTAAATCAAAATAGGTTTTTATATAGCTGGCATCCACTTGACTCATATAGATTTTGGATTCTGGCTCAGCCATTTTTGCAGACAACCCGGCATGATCCGAGTGTAAATGGGTCACAAAGATATCTGTATTGGATAAATCTGCTTGTATTTCCTCCAAGCCCGTTTTTAACGCATTATAACACGCTTGATGATTGAACCCTGTATCTACCAACAAATTCCTTTTTTTACCCTTTATGAAGTAACTGTTTAGGTTTTTCAGTGGATTGTTCGGTAATGGCACTTTTATTAAGAATAGGTTCTTTTTGATTTCCTGTATCATTCCCTTCTCTCCTTTTTTAGTTTATCATATCATTATAGGCCAATCTAAGCCCTAATACAACTCTCGCACAATGAAAAAAGACGGCATGCCGTCTTTTTTCATTGTACTGCTTTTATATTTTGATCGTTCTTCTTAATTATTGCAACAATTGAAGCACGCCTTGTGGTGCCACATTGGCTTGTGCCAACATCGCTTGAGAAGCTTGCTGAAGTATGCCCAGCTTTGTATACTCCATCATTTCTTTGGCCATGTCAACGTCTCTAATTCTTGATTCAGAAGCCGTCATGTTTTCTGCTGTCGTGCTTAGATTAGTAATCGTGTGATCTAGTCTATTCTGTACCGCTCCTAACTTTGATCTTTCTTCAGATACGGTATTAATTGCATTGTTGATAACGGTGATTGCTTCTGAAGCGGCAGTTTGTGTTGACACATCAATTCCTGCACCGCCTTCTGTCGTTTCTGATGTTCTACCTTCGATACTGAAAGTTCCAGTTTGATCGGCTGTCGTACCAGTCACATTTACTTCTAATCCTTCATAATCTCCACTAGCTACTGTGCCCGTTCCATCCGCATCGATCGTCACGGTTGATCCACCAACACTAATAGATCCGCCATAAGTTGTAGTTGATGAATCTTCAGTTTGTCCAGCAATGTCAAATTCACCTGTGCCTGTGCCTGTAACAAAGTCTCCTCCAACTGAAACCGTCAATCCAGCATAAGTTCCCGTTGCGGCTGATGCCGTTCCATCAGTGTCCACTGTAAATGTCGTGTCTCCAACAACAATATCTCCGCTATATTCTTTACTTTCTGTAAAGCTAAAATTATCTGAAGCTACGCCACTTGTTAAACCAGTCGCATCATACTTGAATGTATCTCCACTTGAATGCGATAAAGTTATGATTCCATCAGTATTATCGTCAATCGTCCAACCTGTTCCATCAATGGCAAATGTCCCTGTACCAGCTGTTGTAACATCATCATCTGGATCCGTGCCCGCTGTCCATGTAATGTTCAAATCACTGTATTCATTATCTATAGTTGCTTCACTAACATTTGTTTCTGTAGTTGTGTAAACTGTATCAACTGACACACCTGAAGTATCAAATGATACCCCTTCAACATCTCCACCGGCATAACTTCCTACCTCTATTGTCACACCGTCAGCCAATGCGTCTCCGGCCGCTTCTGCTATCGAACCAGATCCTGCAACATAAGTAGCCGTTGTGTCTACTGTCAGTCCTGTTGTGTTTATCGAGATGTCACTCGCATTGTCACCCGCATAAGTCCCCATAGAAACCGTCACATCTGAAGCATCCCCAGTAACCTCTGTAACACTTCCACCTGAATAAGTGATTGTGGAACCTGTTACATTCAATGCACTTGCATCCATTGCACCAATGCTGACAGAAATGTCTTGATCTTTATTCGCACCAATATGCAACTTCTGGTCTGCCAACGAACCGTCTAACAATGTCTTCGTGTTGAATTCTGTCGATTCTGATATTCTTGTGATTTCTTGAGCCAATTGGTCAATCTCGTTTTGTATCTCTGCTCTGTCACCTTCTGTGTTGGTATCATTTGAAGATTGAACGGCTAGTTCTCTCATTCTTTGTAGAATGTTTTGCGTTTCTTGCAACGCACCTTCAGCTGTCTGTATCATTGAAATACCATCTTGAGCATTGCTTACCGCTTGATCTAGTCCATTGATCTGGGCTCTCATTTTCTCAGAAATAGCCAATCCTGCTGCATTGTCTGCTGCTGAATTGATGGCCAGTCCTGAAGACAGTTTTTCCAAGGATTTTGATTGCTTGCTGTTGGCTTGGGTCATAAATCTGTGAGCGTTTAACGCCATTAAATTATTATTAATTCTCATTGTAAACCTCCATGTTTGCTTTTAGGCATCCTTGCCTTTGTTTTATTATTTTCTTGCATCCAGCTATTAAATGGTTAATTATTTTTCCAATGTTATTATTGCAATAACTGCAATACACCTTGAGGTGCCACATTGGCTTGTGCCAGCATGGCTTGTGATGCTTGTTGCAATATACCAAGCTTAGTATATTCCATCATTTCTTTGGCCATATCAACGTCTCTGATTCTTGATTCAGAAGCCGTCATGTTTTCTGCTGTCGTGCTAAGGTTTGTGATTGTGTGTTCCAGTCTGTTCTGAATGGCACCTAACTTACTTCTTTCTTGCGAGACTGTGTTGATGGCTGTGTTGAGCGTTTCAATTGCACTGTTTGCATTGTCTTGTGTTGAAACATCAATTCCCTTAACAACTGCATCGTCTCCTTCTCCCTCAAGAGTCGCCACACTAAGTGTTACTGCATCCATTGCACCAATGCTGACAGAAATATCTTGATCTTTATTCGCACCGATATGCAACTTCTGGTCTGCCAACGAACCGTCTAACAATGTCTTCGTGTTGAATTCTGTCGATTCTGATATTCTTGTGATTTCTTGAGCCAATTGGTCAATCTCGTTTTGTATCTCTGCTCTGTCACCTTCTGTGTTGGTATCATTTGAAGATTGAACGGCTAGTTCTCTCATTCTTTGTAGAATGTTTTGCGTTTCTTGCAACGCACCTTCAGCTGTCTGTATCATTGAAATACCATCTTGAGCATTGCTTACCGCTTGATCTAGTCCATTGATCTGGGCTCTCATTTTCTCAGAAATAGCCAATCCTGCTGCATTGTCTGCTGCTGAATTGATGGCCAGTCCTGAAGACAGTTTTTCCAAGGATTTTGATTGCTTGCTGTTGGCTTGGGTCATAAATCTGTGAGCGTTTAACGCCATTAAGTTGTTGTTAATCCTCATAACAAACCTCCCTGTTTATTTTCGGCATCCTTGCCGTATTGTGAATCATCACTGCAGTTTTTTGATTCAATAATAATATCGGTTGTCTTTGTCTTTACTTGAGTAAAAAAAATGATACCTACATCCTTTTACAGGTTTTTTTTGTAGGTATCAAAGTTTTCTTTTCTTTTTCGGACATTTTGGGCTTCTTGCTTGTTTTTTGTGTTCATTTGCTCCATTCGCTTAATATTTTCCTCTTCAATGGCCCGTATTTCTTCAACGGTAGTTCTAACATGTACATCTACTTCATCGGCTTGATTTTGGATAATGTTGCGTATCTGATGTATGACAGAAGCTTTTTTGTTGATTAGTTCTTGCACGAGTGCTATATTGCCCTCATTAATGGCTTTTGTTTGTTGTTGGGTTATCTCTTTATAGGCTTCAATTTGTTTTTTTAAATCAGACAATCTTCACACCTTCTTTTGAGGTGCTTTTCATAGCTTGAAACCAAGTATTTCTGAAATCTTCAACTAAGGCTTTTGCCTCTTTTAGCTTCTTAATGTCTTTTTTTGAATTGCTTTGGATAAGTAACTCTAGTATATAGTCATACAAGTTTCCCATGTTTTTGGCTATGTCAAACTGAGTGTCTAAAGAACGGTTCAGGTATATAATGATTTGCTGGGCATTCTTTAATACCTCATTCTTCTTGGCACTGTCATTTTGATCTATGTACGCAATTGCTTTATTGATATCCGACAAACATCGATTGTATAGCATTAAGACTAATTCGTCTTGTGATGCTGTCATGATGCTTTGGTTCTTGTATTTATTTGCCACCGCTTTTCGTGTGTCTGAAACCATTTTCTCCTCCTAATATTTAGAACATAGTCATTCCATAAAGGGCTTCGCTTTGTGCATTAAGTTGTGAAATGACCCGCTCCATTTGTGTGAATTGCTTCCAGTATTGGTCTTCCCTTCGCGTCAATATGCTGATCGCACTTTGTATCCTTTTTTCCATGGCATCTAATTGCCGTTTCATGAAATTGTTTGATTCAGTGGTATCTCCTGCTACGCCAATACGTTCCACTAAAGTGCCTTTAAAACCATTTGCATCTCTTCTTGTCCTCACTGCGTCATTAAGAATATCGCTGATTCTCGTTGATAAACCACTCTGTTGGTATCGTGTCGATTTAGCTTGCCCTGACGCGCTTGGATTGTAGCTTGTCCCATTCGTCTGATGAAATAGATTCATTACTTCCTGGGCATCTTGTTGGATTGCCGTACGTAGCTTGGTCTCATCTATTACTAATTCAAATTTGTTGTAATTGTTAGAAGTCTTTATCCCAATTTGATTGAAAGTTAAACCTGTTCCTTCTACAGGATCCCAGAACGCATTTCTCATTTGATTCATGATATTGGTTAAGATATTGTCATTGCGCAAAAGACCACTTTTTGCCTTTTCTTCCCATTTCTCAATTTGACTTTCAGACATTTCTTCTTTTTGTTTATCTGTTAATGGTTTGTAATCCAACTCGACTTTCTCGCTTGTCATTTCTTGCAAATTTCCATACAGTTGGTTAAAGTCACTGACAAAATGGGTGATTTTGCTCATGATTGATTCAACATCTGAAGATATGGTGTAGGTGATGGGTTCTGTTGTCAGTCCTTTAAGAGCATAAGTAACATTATCTATGGAGAAAACATTTGTATTTCTGGTTACTTCCAATCCATTAATCGTCGCTTTCGCATCCGTTCCGTTTCTAATGGTGCCTGTCTCAATATTCGTAATGCTTTGAGTTCCAAAAAATTGTCCCGTTGTGTTTTCTATCTTTATACTTGAACTGGCTCCTGTAGTAGTTCCATTGATGGCTATTTTATCTGTTAGGCTATTGTAGCTCATCACTACTCCCGCTTCAGAACGGTTCACTACCTTCATTATATCGGCTATTGCTATATTGGCATCAAACTCAAAACTGACATCATTAATACTAAAACTTATGGGTTCTTCCTCTCCGAATACTTGACTGATCGGTTGATAAATGTCTGCCACATTTCTTTCTCCCGTTGTCATACCAACGTGATCAAGAAAATTATTCTCTTCACCACTATGGACCTGGATAACCGAGTGCATGGCCGAGAATGTCAACTGACCGTCTCCGTTCAAGCTCGAATTGACTCTTCCTTCGCCAAATATCGAATCAAATGTCTCATTAAGGTAGGTTGCCAAACTTTCTCCATTTTCAAATTCACCATCGACAATGATGTGTTTAGAAACGCCATCCAAGGTTAATTTGAACTTTGATTCTTGAAAACTCAAAGGACCTTCATTTAAATCCGTACTTCCTTCAACTTGACCTTTAATGCCTGATTCACTTTCTGTTTTTGAGGCTGTTGCTAGTTGGGTGATTTCATCAATTTGAAAGTCTCCTTCTTTGGCATCTGAATTTACGATCACATCCACATACCGAGAAGTGTCACTGTAACTGCTGTACAATGCTGCTTGTTTGGTGTTTACATTGGATAAGATATAGTGTTCCGGCTTCAAAACATCAAAGTATTTCCCGATAAAATCATTGATATCATTCATGACAGAGCCATAAGATTCCTGCTGCCACTCAAGAAGCTGCTTGTTCTGTTTGAGCGTATCCACACGTTCTTGCTCTCGAATCAACAAGCCTTCAATGACTTCTTCTGTTTCCATTCCTGTAACCAATCCCACTGTCATCCGGTTGGGTCCTGTTGACATATTGCTTGAAATCATATGGTTCTCTCCCTTAAACGATTTTATCGACAGTCAATCCCAAATACTCCATCAATCCTTCTGCATAATCAAGTAATTTTTGTGAGGGGATTTGATTAACCACTTCATGAGTGGTTGTATCCACAACTTTCACAACATATTTTCCTGTTTGTTCATGGTAGGAGTATTCTAATTTCTTGTTTTCTGCCATATAGTTCTCATTTACCTTTTCTATGGCTCTGGTGATATTTTCTTGAGACGTGTTGACATTTAATTGTATGCTGTTAACATCCGTTCTAATTAATTTGTCTTTTTTTGTTTCTGCAGCGGCTTTGCCAGTATTATTATTGTTAATGGTGATGGCATCTACTGACTGTATTCCATTAAATAGCACTCGACTCTCTCCCTTCATTTTAAACTAAAAGTTGCAGCTTCCTGCAACCTTTGCTTGCTAATATTTATATCGGTTCTTACACAAAGGACTTTAGGTAGATTTTTTTGGGAAATAACTTTTGATCTTGTCCAGATCTAAATTTGTGACCGCTTTCCTATTGGTGTTGATCACATCTTCTACTATTTCCTTGCGAATCACCTTGTAACGTTTGTCTGCTTCAATGCCAATTTTGACTTTGCCATTTTCAGCTTCAAGAATCACGATGGCAATATCGTCTCCAATATAAAAACTTTCTCCTTTTTTTCTGCTGAGTACTAACATATATGGGCTCCTCAGGTTTTGACTTCAACTAAGTGTCTGGTGCTGTAATGGGACTGGTCTAATATGATTTGCTTGCCTTTCCTAGATGTCATTGACAGAATTATGGGGCTTTTAAGGTTTACAGACATGATGTTTTCCTCTTGAGTAAAAGAAACAATAGCTAATACAACCACATCATCCAACCCATTTGCCCCTATCTCCAAAAGATCTTCTTCTTCCACATCGATTGTGTATTCTTGAGTTACATAATTAGGGGGCACCAAGACAAATCCGATTTTTCTGTCTTTTTCTGCTTCCATCATTTGAAACGCACTGTTATCGAAAGGCGAAAAGATGTCATACCTTCGGTAATCTTCGAACCCATAAATCCCTTTGTCAAATTCATATATGTTGGTTTCCATATCATCTACCCCTTTATCTTAGAAAGTCCACCAAAGTTGGTTGGATAATACTGGCACCTGCAGACAACGCAGCTTGATAAACCATTTCAGCTGTTTTAAAATTAATAATAGCTTCTTCTATGTCCACATCTCTTGCCACAGATAACAAATCTTGCATATTATGGCTATGTTCTGTAAGCTGTGCTTTCATAGCATCCATGTTGGCTATTCTTGAGCCTACTGTTGTTCGTACTGCTTGAAGATTTCTGAAATGGTCATTTGTCTTACCTAAATAGACATTCATATCCTCATTAAAAGTTTCGCTTGGCTCTCTTAATAATTGACTTATGTCGTCAAGAAGTTTCAGCATGTTTTCATCTCCGTACCCAAGTATGTCCAATGCTGATGTGGCTACATCTACTTTAGTTCCTCTTCCCGTGTTGTAAAACATTTCTTCTTGACTGAAGTTTTCGAACTCTTCAATTGTCATTTCATCAATTGGTATGCCATTGTATGAAGCGACTTGATGTTCGACTGTCATAGGATTGGACGATGTATTGTGTCCCCCATAGATGAATTTTCCTCCAAAATCCTTGTTAAGTAGAGCTATTACATTCTCCCTTGTAGCCTCTACCACTTGAGCCATGTTTTTTCGGTCCTCATCATCAAAAGTAGTGTTCAACGATTGTTGCACCACTGTCTGTACGCTAAGCAAAGCATCTGATATGCTGCTGATTCCCACTTCTTGCTCTCTTAAGATTAATTGAGCTTGGTCAATATTGGATTGATACAGATTGATTCGATCAAGACCTGAAGATAGATCCATGCTCTTCACCGCGTTGATCGGATCTTCAGAGGCTCTATGGAAGGCTCTTCCAGTGGTAGTCTGTCTATGATATTTGAGCATGTTTCCATACACTTTGTTTAAATTGGTCAAAAACTGTCTGCTCATCATATTGGTTGAAATTCTCATAATTATGCCTCCTTATCGGACCATATTGATTAATGTGCTCAACATCTCATCCACTACGGTTACCAATCGCGCCGATGCGCTGTATGCATGCTGGAATTGAACCATGCTCACCATCTCTTCGTCTATGGAAACTTCTGATATCGCGAGTTTTTGAGATTCGATAAAACTTGTCAATTCCTGCTGGCTGTTGCTTCTGCTGTCAAAATAATTCTTGTTGATAGCCATATCTGTGATTGTTTTTCTAAAATCTTTTTCAAAGTTTCCTGCTAAGTTGTTTCCTCCAACCATAATGGTATCCTTGTCTCTTAATTCTGTGAAATTCAAGCCGTTTTGTGAGTTTCCCCAGTTCAGTTCACCTGTGATGGGTTGATCCGACAATGCGATATTGTATCCGCTTTCCAACAAAGCGTCCGACACCCGAATGTTGAGTGCAGAGTCAGTGTTTGAATCAAAAAACACTATGCCTGTCTGAGAGGGTTCATTCCCATAAGGAATCGTGTAGCCGTTTTGATTGATCGCATTGAATCCTGTTATAAGGTCATTGGCTAAACGGTTTAATCGGTTCATATAATAGGGGATCCCTTGAGCTTCTTGAGAAAGGCCATCTCTTACGTCTAAATAGCCTTTGAGGGCTCCTGCCTGAGGCTTTACCTCGCTATTGGTACCTGCCCAGATTAAGCGCTGTAACGGTTCTCCAGAATCCGTCAAGTTAGTAGTGTCCACCTCAAGGTCGATTTTTCGGATTTGTTCTCCATGAACCATTGTGGTTCCGGCAGCATTAATAACCAACTGTCCTTCCATATTTTCAAAAGCATCTATATCTATATAAGCCGATAGCTCATCAATCAATTGATTCCGTTGATCTCTTAGATCGTTAGCCGTAGAGCCTCTGGCTTCATAATCAAAAATCACAACATTCAAATCTTTGATTTGATCCAATATCCCGTTGACTTGGTCCACTGTAATTTCTATGCTTCGATCTATCTCTTTTTGATAAGAGATCATTTCCCCTGCTACTGTTCGTATACTGTCAGTTAGTTTCACCGCGTTCTGTACCACTGTTTCTCTATAACTGGAATCGTGAGCATTGTATGTCAACTCTTCCATAGATACAAAAAAATCTGACAACGATTGATTGATGCCATAGTCAGACGGTTCTCCAAATATATTCTCTATATAGGTCATCGCTTCGCTTTTTGACAAGAGTTCCGCATTGACGCCATTTTCATTCCTAAACTGATAATCTAAGTACTGGTTTCTGATTTGTTTGACATCACTGATGTTGACACCGGCGCCTACTGTTACACCACTAGCCGTCGTTCCTTTTTGAGCGGACAGCTCTAAACGCTGACGGGTATAGCCAGGTGTGTTGGCATTGGCAACATTATGTCCTATCACATCTAGGGCTTTCTGACTAGCCACCAAACCGGTTCTTGCGATTTGAAGTGAGTAAAATCCCATATGACTCTCCTTATATTACTTCATCCACCATTTTGTTTTCCATGGCAGATTTCTTGTCTTTGGTATAGTTCTTTTGTTTGCTTTGTCCTAAAACCTTCATCGATAGATCGATCCAGTCCAACCTAGATTGGATCAACATATGATTAGAAGCATTGATTTCATCCAGTGTTTTCATAGAGTGGATCAAATCTGTCTGTGCTTTCTCAATGACTCTCTGATCTTCGCTATTCAAATGTTTTTTAAGTTCAGATAAACTGAAGGATTCGCTATCTATCCCGTACGTTTCTTGGATAGCTTTTGCCAGCTGCTTGCGCTTGTTTTCTTTCACAGAAAACTTCATGCTCAGGGCAGACTCAACCTTCACCAACATATCTACTTCTTCAATGTTGTTATCCTTGACGGCTTGTTTCAATTCTTTTGATAAATCAATCAGTGCATTGTAAATCTTGTTTTGATCCTGTAGAATACTTACTAATTCTTTCACTTGATTTGTCATCTTAAACTCCTATTTACACCAATTTGTCCGTTATGCTTTTTGCAACTGCTGACATATCCGGCAAGTAGGTCCCTTCCTTAATTTCATTTTTCAAGCGCTGCACCTTATCCGCTCTTTCTTGGGCATCTATGCCCATTAGACGGTTAACTGCATCCTTTTGCACTTGATAATTTTTAGAAAATTCCACTTGGTCTTGGTTTTCTTTGGGTAACTCATTTTTGTTTTTCACTTGATTTTCTTTCGTAGGATCTGTTTTGCCCGTTTGATTGATTTTGCTGTCGTTATATTGGTTCATTTTATTTGAATAGTCTGAAGATTTTATTTTCATGCCGAAAGCCTCCCTCTTTTTATTTTCTCAGGTTATTCGACAAGGATTCCATTTCATCCACTGTTTGGATAATCCGTGCGTTTAACTCAAAAATTCGTTGGTGAAGTATTAAATCTACCATTTCTTTGGATAGGTCTACATTGGATCCTTCCAAAAATCCAGTTCGTACCGTTGCTCTTTCTGTCGCAAAAGGACCTCCAGACAGATCCGACACCCCATAAATTCCTTCTCCAAAAGATGCAAGATTAGATGGGTCATTGAAGTTTACTAACATGAAACTTTGGTTGATTGTTACAATTTCACTTTCGCCATCCAAGATTTGTTGTTCAGTCAATTCCCGTCTAATTCGATAGCTAACCACTCCATCTGAACCAATGTTGTATCCAAGATTGTCATCCGGAATAACAATCCGTTGCCCTTCTGTGTCGATCAAGTAGTAACCCATGTTGTTGGCAATATGTTTGCTTCCTGGATTCTCTTCAGATGGCGTAAACGAATAACTGCCTCCTCTTGAAAAGAAAATATTGCCATTATCGTCATTGATTCCAAAAAAACCTGCTCCTTCAAGGGCTAGATCCAAGTTCTCTCCCGTTTCTTTCAATGGACCCTGGGAAAAATCCTTCCCTATGTTGCTGATAAAAGCTCCTGATCCAATCTGGTAGAAATTGCGCTCTCCACCTGGGTATTGTTTCATTGTTAAGTTGTATAGCGCATCTTGAAATGTTGCGTTATTCTTTTTATAGGTATCCGTGTTGACATTAGAAAAATTGTTGGACAGGACATCCATGCCTATTTGTCTATGCCTTAGAGCTGTTTTTGCTGTATAAAATCCCTGTATCATTTATATCACCCCTATACCTTTCCCAATCTATTAGCACCAATACCGCTGATTTCGTCTAACATTTGTATTAATCTTTGGCTTGTTGTGAATCGATTATTGATCTCAATGAGGTTGGTCATTTCTTCTGACAAGTCGACGTTTGAAGATTCCAGATATCCCTGCAACACATCTCCTTGGGCTGGAATAAACCCAGCTCCTGCATTCATGAATCCACCGTTTCCACCTCTTTGAAGTTGATCTGGATTGGCAAAGTCTACTACATTCAGTTGATCCACCACTTCTCCATCTATACGTATCGTTCCATTATACTCAATGGTAAAGTCGTTGTCTCCAATAAATATCGTTCCATTTTGTCCCATAACTGGATTTCCGGTGTCAGTAGTAAGTATTCCTGTCATATCTGTCTTCATTGACATGCTCCTTCGATACAACGGACCAATATCAGACTCTACTACAAAAAAACCATTTCCTTGTATCGCTACGTCCCATGGGCGATTGGTCTCTTGAAGTCCACCCTGGGAAAATTGGGTGTAAATCTCGTCTACATACACGCCTGGTTCAAATCGAATCATCCCTTGGTTATAAGCCCTTGTAACGGTATGAGCCATCTCATCTGATAAAATATGGTTGAAAGCTCTGCCTACAACAATGTCTTTTTTATACCCCGGCGTGTCTATATTTGAAAGGTTATTTGATGAAACATCTATCTTGTCCTGCAAATAACGCATGGTGTTGCCAAGAATTCTAATTCCATTATCCATGTTTTTCCCCTTGTGTTAATAATATCGGATTCAAACCGCATTA
The DNA here is from genome assembly GCA_964539975.1 of uncultured Clostridia bacterium. Classification (GTDB taxonomy): domain Bacteria; phylum Bacillota; class Clostridia; order Tissierellales; family Dethiosulfatibacteraceae; genus 38-11. The sequence goes on along the minus strand of CAZIKK010000011.1, from coordinate 24,633 downwards.
CTTTAGCGCAATACGCTTTGAATTTCATTCTTCAGTTCTTCGTTGATTTCTTTCATGATTTGAGATACTCTCGATTCACTTACTTCTAATACTTCCCCTATTTCCTTTAGGTTAAGTTCTTCGTGATAATAAAGAGCAATGATTTGTTGTTTGCGTTGACTAAGTTTTGTGATAGATTGCGCTAATATTTTTTCCATTTCTTTTTTCTCCACTATTGAGTCTGGTCGATTGTCTTTTCCTTCGTATAGGTCTGTAGGGTTCATTCCTTCGGCCACCACTTTTTCAAAAGATGCAAAGCTTGCACTGTCTAAATGTTTTTTAATTTGGGCATATTCTGTTAATGACATTTTCGCAGCTTTGGCAATCTCTCCATCCTTAGGTTCTTTCCCATAACGTTGCCGCAAAATTCTCTCTGCTTCCATAATTTGTTTTTCTTTGTCTCTTACATTCCTGGAAACCCAATCTTGCTGTCGCATAAAGTCTTTTATCGAACCGCGGATGCGTATGGTGGCATAGGTTTCAAATTTTACGTTTTTTCCCATATCAAACTTGTCCACTGCGTCTATCAGTCCAAGAACGCCAACATTGTAGAAGTCTTCTTTGAGATGATAATCTACTGTCATGATGTTCACAATTTTTTGGACCAAAGGCAAGTAATGCATGACCAATGCGTTTCTGTTTTCTAATATTGGGGTTTTCTTATATTTGTCCCAAATCATCTTTTCTACCATGCTACTTTCCTCTCATGTTTACAGACTAATGCTTCCCACGACTTTAATGTCATATTTGTTGTCGATCTCCATAACGGACATGACGTCAATGTCGCTGCCATTTTGTCGGATCAGATTTTTCACATGCCGTCTCAGCACAGGCGTTGTAACCAATACCGGATTGTTCCCTTTTGAAACCGACTCATTGTGTGTTGCCAGTGTGTTTTCTGTGAATTTCTGAATTTCATATGGCCTTAAAGTCCTTTCGGGTTTATCTCCAGTATGGCTAATGGTTTCTGCAATTCGCTGTTCCAATTCAGGTGCGATCATCAAAATTTCCAGTCTATCATCATACGCGAATTTTGCCGTAATCTCTCGTTTCATCCCCTGTCTGACATGTTCTGTTAACTCATCTACATCAGGAACTGTTCTTCCATAGTCTCCCATTATTTCCAGTATGGTTGGTAAGCTTTTTATTTTTATCCCTTCTTCCAAGAGATTTCGCAGTACTTTGTGCAAGGCAGGCATTGAAATAACTTCTGGAATAATGTCCGAGACTAGCGCTGGGTATTTTTTCTCCAACGCTTCTACTAACTTCTTGACTTCTTGTCTTCCCAAAAGATCATGACTGTTCGCTTTGACTACTTCAGAAATATGTGTCGCAATGACCGATACTGGGTCGATGACTGTATATCCCTTCATCTCTGCAATATCTACTACCTCCGGCTCTATCCAATAAGCTGTCATCCCAAATGCAGGTTCTTTTGTTTCAATGCCGTCAATTATTTCATCTGTTTCTTCTGGGTTCATGGCGAGGAAATAGTCTGTCAGCACTTCTCCTTCGGCAACGTCGTTTCCTTTTATTTTAATAACATAACTATTAGGCATCATGTTTGGGTTGTCTTTCACGCGTATTTTGGGAACTATTATTCCCAACTCAATCGCTATTTGTCTTCTTATCATCACCATTCTATCAAGTAACTTTCCACCTCTTTGCTTATCCACGAAAGGCACTAGATTGTAGCCAAATTCGATGACAATAGGGTCAGTGAAAATATAGTCTGTGATCTCGTATTCTTCTTGTGCAGGCTGCACTTTGTCTTTTGCTTCTTCCTCTCTTATGGTCTCGTCCATCATCTGTTGTTTAGCAAAAAGTCGATACCCTATCAAAAGTAGTCCACTCCCCACCAACAAAAGCGGCGGCTTAGGCAGTCCAGGAATGAAGGTCAATAGCAACAACGCACCTCCAGCAATCAACATGACATTGTATCGGGAAAAGAGTTGCTTCAAAACTTCTTGATTCAAGTTTCCTTTAGTTCCAGATCTTGTTAGGATGATTCCTGTAGCTGTTGAGATTAGCAGTGCAGGTATCTGAGATACCAGTCCATCGCCTACCGTTGCCAATGTATATATGTCAATAACCTGATCAAATGGCTGCCCGCTAATCACAAGACCGATCACGATACCTCCCACCAGATTGATCAATGTAATGATGATTCCAGCTATGGCATCTCCTTTGACAAATTTACTGGCTCCATCCATCGAACCGTAAAAGTCAGCACTTCTTTGTATCTCTTCTCTTCTTTCCTTGGCTTGTTTCTCATCAATCAAACCTGCATTCAAATCGGCATCTATAGCCATTTGCTTACCTGGCATAGCATCTAAAGTAAATCTTGCTGCCACTTCAGATACCCTTTCTGCTCCTTTTGTGATCACAATGAACTGTATGACCACAATAATAAGGAAGATTACCAGTCCAACTACTGGATTTCCACCGATGACAAAGTTCCCAAAAGTTTCGATCACGTATCCAGCATTGCCATTGTTACCAAGGATCAATCTTGTGGATGAAATATTTAGTGATAATCTAAACAACGTCACCACCAAGAGCAAAGAAGGAAACGATGACAATTCCAAAGGTGACTCCACATACAAGGCTGATAGCAACAACACCAATGAAATAGTAATGTTAAGGACGATTAAAAAATCTAATAAAAATGTGCTTAGTGGGACGACAATGATGACGATGATGCTAATAATCAATGCCGCAATCATACTGTCTTTTATTCTTAATGCCATTTTGTATTGCCTCCTAATACAGTATGATTCTTACAATATCCTCGTAAAGATTCAAAGTAAAACCAGTGATTTCATTCAACATCCAAGACCCAAACAAGATCAAGCCTAAAAATACAACGATGATTTTAGGCACAAAGGCCATGGTAGGCTCATTGATCTGAGTGGTGGCTTGAAACAATGCTACAATGAATCCAATTACCAACGCACCAATTATCATTGGTGCTGATACAGCCAATATGGTCATGACCGCATCTTTTATAATGGTTACAACTTCTTGATTTGTCATGCTTTCACCTAAATCCCAAAACTTCTTACTAGTGTTTCAAAGAGTAGCGTCCATCCATCCACCAAAACAAATAGCAAGATCTTGAATGGCAAAGAAATGGTCACAGGAGGTATCATCATCATTCCCATAGCCATGAGAACACTGGCAACAATCATATCTACCACAATAAACGGAACGTATAGTATGAACCCCATGATAAACGCCTTTTTTAATTCACTTGTAATAAATGACATCATAACGACTACCAAAGGCATATCTTCTAGATTGTCCGGCTGATCTTCCATTCCATACAATTCCATGAAAAAGTAAATGCTTTCCGGTTCATTTCTTGCCTGGGCAAACATAAATTCCTTCAAAGGTGCAACTGCCGCATCATAAGCTTCTTCTGTGCTAATGTCTCCCGCCATATAAGGGTCGTAGGCTTGACTGACCACATCTCCAAATACTGGCGCCATGATAAAGAATGTTAAGATCAATGCGATACCTATCATCACCTGATTAGGAGGCATTTGTTGTGTTCCCATGGCATTTCGTGTGAAAGACAAGACGATGATGATACGCGGAAATGTTGTCACAGTCATTATAATTGCTGGAATAAAAGCCAATAAAGTTAATACGACGACCAACCTTACAATATCAGACGTGTTGTCTCCACTTGTCAAGTAGTCTTCCACGATATTCTCAGTGGCATAGATCTTGTTGGCCCACCCTTGAATGACTATAATCAAGGCGGAGAAGATTATTATTCTATTGATTGTCTTTTGAATGAGTGTAGCGTTTGAGTAAGTTTGCAAAATTCATTTGCTCCTTGTTTTGATCCAGTTGACGTAATTCTTCTTTATCAAAAGATTTGATTTCTGTGATGCTATGATTCGTAATACCAAGCATCAAAATCTGATCGTCCACCTTAATCACTTCAATCCATTTATCATTTGCTAAAATATATCGGTCAATGGATTGAATGTATTTGCTGCTTTTAACTGCCAGTCTAGAATTTAAGGCTAGTTTTTTGTAAAGTAATCCCATGCCAATCATCACGGCAAAGAATATCACCAACCCCACTCCAGCTTTTACCATGGAATCCACATTTGCCTCCTATCAGCCTATTTTTTGAAAGCGGTAATTCTTATCCCATAGGCTTCATCAACCAGTACCACTTCGCCGCTGGCAATCTTTTTGTTGTTGAATAATACATCCACATTTTCACCAGCGATTTTTCCTAGTTTTATGATGCTGTCCTGTTCCAAGGCTAAAATCTCTTTTGTTGTTTTTACGGTGCTACCTAGCTCCACTTTTAACTCAAGTGAAACATCCGACAAGAATTTTATATCCTTCTCTTGGTTTTTTTGTTTCTCATCTTTTAAAGGTTGAAACTCTGCTAGTTTAATATTGTAAGATTTATTCTCTTCCATATCCATCACCTCTTTTATTGAGTAATGAGTTCTTCGAAGTATATGCTCCGAATTCCTGTAATATCTAAGGTCTCCGTCAGTTTTTCGCTCAAAGCTTCCGTGATCATTTGGCGAATATTGTAGGATTCATACTCTCTTTCTGAAAAATCCCTTAAGACACCAATAATAATATCATTTACGATATAACTTCTATTTTCAAACTCCTCTTGATCAGCAAAAGTATCTAACTTGAACACCAATTTGCACTTGACATATTTTCTTGAGTCCTTGATGTTTGTAATAATACTTGTCGGCATGGCATATTTGTATTCCTCAATCTGGGTGCTTGACTCCGATCCATCTCTGCCGCTAAAATCAAGGAGTTCCCCCATTACCATTACACCGACACCACCTAAAAAGACAATGGCTGACATCAGGATAATCATTAGTATTAACAATGCTTTCTTTTTCATCATGTATGCTCCTTGTCCTAATCATGGGTCATTCTTACAAGTATGATATCGGTTCTTCGGTTTTTGGCTCTTCCATCCTCTGTATCATTTCCAGCAACTGGATTGAATTCTCCGTATCCCATAGGAACCAGTTTGTGGGGTTCAAAATCAGCTTCATATCTAAAAAAGTATAACACGCTCAACGCTCTCATCAAAGAAAGCTCAAAATTGTCGCGAAACTGACCTGTTGTCAAAGGCAAGTTATCTGTATTGCCTTCCATTATGATCTCATCCAATGTTTCATCGTAACTTTTTATCAGAAGCGTTATTTCCCTCAAAGCCTCTCTTGAGGAGATTGTAATATCTGCTCTCTCAGGGGCAAAAAGCATATTATTGGATAATCGCAGCTTGATCTCGGTGTCCGTCCTTGTGATTTCCATTTCCAGACCTTCCAAGTCATTATAAATCAATAATTCCTGGTAGAGGCTTTCGAATTGCTCGTTGAGGTAATCTTCGTCCCACTGGTTTCCTTCGTCTCCTTCTTCTTCCGGATCTCCTACTTCAATGGGAAAACTAGCTTCCTCTTCTTCTATCTCCGAAATTTCGTCATCCAGTTCTTCTTCGCTGAAACGCTCTAGATCCAATATGCTTTCATCTCTTACAGGCGTATTTTCATCCATAATGTCGGGATTATTTTCCAAGATTGAGTCTGTACTGCTGGTTTCTTGAATGATCAAGTCTCCACTAAATGCCTTCACCAATTCTTGCCACTTCTGAGCGTCAATCTCTGAAAAAGAAAAAAGAAGAACGAAAAAAGCCAATAAGAGGGTCACCAAATCGCTATAGGTGGTTAGCCAATTGTCATCTGAATCGCCAGATTGGTTGTCATGCTTCTTGTTGAACCGCATCTTCATCATCCTCTTCAGTATTATCTGCTACTATCTCTTCTTCCTCATCCTCGCGTTTGCCTTGTTCAATAAACGTTTTGAGCTTTTCTTCGATCATCAAAGGGGTTTCTCCAGCCTGCACTGAAAGAATTCCCTCCACTACCATGTTTCGGTACTTTTCTTCCTGTTCGCTTTTGAATCGAAGTTTTCCAGCTAAGGGCATAAAAACACCATTTGACAACAATGCCCCATAGAAAGTAGTCACCAAGGCTACGCCCATACTTGGTCCCAATGTTGAAACATCATCCAAATTTTGAAGCATCAAGATCAAACCAATTAAGGTCCCAATCATGCCAAAGGCAGGAGAAAACTTGCCAAAAGTTCTCAGCACGCCTTCTCCTTCCCTATGTCGATCAATCATATTGTCTATCTCCAATAAAAGGATTCTTTCAATCATTTTGGGATCTAAGCCATCTACTATCAATAGTATCCCTTTTTTCATGAACTCATCATCGATATCATCCACAATTTTTTCCATAGCAAGCAAACCATCTCGCTTTGCTACATATGACAATTGACTAATCTGAGAAATGGTTTTTCTGCTGTCATATGTATCTTCCTTAAATGCCCGGTTCAACACTTTTGCTGTTGCCTTTATTCTTCCTGCAGGATAGGAAGCCAATACAGCTGCTGTTGTTCCGCCCAACACAATCAACACAGAAGCTATGTCAAAAAACTCACTGATAGGGCCTCTTGTCGCGATTGCTGCGATAACAACGATAAATACGCCTAATAATCCGGCAATGCTTGATATGTCCATTTGTTATTCCCCTTCTTTTACAACCTTAATGGTGCTGTTGGTTCTTCTTTTGAAAATGATGATTTTTTCCACCACCTCGTCTGCTGTTTCCTTGACAAGATATTTTTGTTCATGAATGGTGAAAATGACAGTATGTGGTACTTCTTTGATCACTTCAATTATATCCGAATTCAAATAGAATGCTTCATCATTTTGTTTGGTTAGTTTGATCATCTTCTATCCAACCTTTACCGTTTTAGATTCACTAGTTCTTGCAACACTTCGTCTGATGTGGTAATGATTTTTGAGTTTGCTTGAAAGCCTCTTTGTGCCACAATCATTTCTGTAAACTCCCTAGAAAGGTCCACATTTGACATTTCCAGCGAGTTGGATGCAACCGCGCCTCTCATACCTGTTCCGGCTATACCTACTTCCGGTTCGCCTGAGTTCCATGTTGTTGTAAACAAGTTGCCGCCAATCTTCTCTAATCCTTGAGGATTTATGAAGGTTGCAATCGCTAAAGAAGCTACATGGTTGTCACGTCCATTTGAGAAATTTCCGATCACATTGCCCTCTTTATCAATTCCCAGATTAATCAATGATCCTGCTGAGTATCCGTCTTGGTTTCCTGTGATCGAAGTAGGATTATCATACATTGTCATTCGATTTGGATTAAAAGTGATGCTTGCCTCCATCTCATCCGCGCCGTTATTAAAGCTTATGCTTAACTCATCTCCGTTTACTTGATCCAGTTTCCCATTGACATCAAATGTTAAATATCGACTTCCTCCTGCCGCTATAGTCATGTCATCTGAGCCTTCAACAGCAAACGAAAATCTTCGATCCTCAGGATCTCCCACTCTTTCAAATGTCATAGTAATTGTATGTGCGGTTCCCAAAGAGTCAAACACCGACATATTGTATTCAAATGTGTTTCCAACAGGTGTTGAACTGTTCAAGTTTCCTTGGATCATCAGGTTTTCAGTTGCTGTAGCAGGCATGTTAAGGGAGGATAAATCAATTGCCTCAAGAGGCGCACTGGTATCAATCTCATTATTGGCATCCACGTTCCATCCCATTACTTTTTCTCCATTGACTGTTACTAGATTTCCAGCACTGTCAATGGTGAAATTGCCTGCCCGAGTATAGGAGCTAGTAAAACCATCACTTACAACAAAGAAACCATCGCCATCAATGGCCAAATCTGTGTTGCTATCAGTTGTTTGGATGTTTCCATTATTATGGTTTGTTGTAATTGCGCCTATGGTCGTTCCCAACCCAACTTGCGAAGGATTGGTTCCGCCTGTTCCTGTTGTTGTTGGAGGTTGTGCCGTAGCTAGTGTTTGACTTAGAATCTCTTGGAATGTAATGTTTGAGCTCTTATAGGCGACTGTATTGACATTGGCTATATTATTGCCAATTACATCTAATTTTGTTTGGTGTACTTTTAGTCCAGATACACCTGAATACATTGATCTTAACATTTTGTTCTCCTCTTATCACTTGTCTTTTTTTGCCCGTCTGTCGGTCGGGGCAGTATAGCTTCCTTGTGAGGTCCAGCTATATGTTCACCACACCATCTACATTGGTAAACACTTTATCTTTCATGGTATCCATGATGGTGATAATGGTTTTGGAATCCGTATTTGCTATGCAAATCAGATTTTCTCCTACTATCAAAGGATTTTTTATTCCTTTTTCTTTGGCTGTGTGTAAAGCCTCGTTCAACTTTTCTAATTCGTCCTCTCTGACTTCGATTTGTCTCTCATTCAATCGTTGGCGAGCATGTTTTGAGAAGTGAATAGGCTTCGCATCGATGGTTTTTTCAAGCTTCTTATCTAGAATTTTCTCAAATTCATTGGTTTTGAGTCTGTTAGATTGATTATTTAATTGTTGTTGCTGTTGTATCAAGTGTTGGATTCTGATCTGATTGATTGAGTGGTCACTCATTTCGCACTCCCGTTACGTTTTCTGGGTTCATTCGCATCTCACCCAAATTGAGTATTGGCTTTCCTGCAGATATTGTCACACTATCGACATATCCTCCAACCGTTTCATACTTGCCACTCACCGCATTCTTGATGTTTCCTTCCACATATTTCCCAATAAGGTTAAAAGATTTGTCCTGGGCGAACTCTGTCTTTAAGGCTTGAATTTCTTCCAACAAGGTGAATTGCGCCGTCTGTGAAATAAACTCATTGTTGTCGGTTGGCGATAAGGGGTCTTGGTGCTTCATCTGTGCAACAAGAAGCTTGAGAAAAAACTCTTTGTCCACATCATTATTGGGACCATTCTGTTCTGTTGCTTTGTAGGCTTGTGTTGCTGCTGTTCTTGTAATATCCATATATTCTCCTTTCGTTAGATATAAAGATTTAATCCTTCCTTCATGATTCTTTTTTCTGAATTTTTGTGGTCTTCCATGCTAATAGTGTCTAGCTCGCCTCTTTGAGAATAAGGGGTTTCCCTTTGCTCTCGTCGGTTTTCATTGTCAGAAAAATCATTGAATGTCTCTTCAGAGAATTGATCTTCGCCATGGTTGGCCGTCATATCTTTGCTTTCAATAATTAGTTGGTCAATTTTGATATTCTTCTCGGCCAACAAAGCTGTTAACTCCTCATTTGATTGTCCCAACAAAGTCTTTACTATTTCTTTTTCTGCCACAATATTTGCGGTGATCCCTGACTTGGTCTCTTCTAGTCGAATCGTTACTTCTCCTAAAAATTCGGGTTTGAGCCTAAGTTGCATCACTGTGCCTTCGTCCGTCTTTTTTGTTAGGATACTTTCTGTCATCTGATCAATGATAGATTGCGCTGTTTCTGCAGTAGGGATACTCTCTTCGGGTATTGTTGTAGCCTCTTTTTCCATTGATGCCAAAGTGAAGTTTTCATACCGATCAAAGGCTTTGTTGTCCTCAAGCACACCTGAGAAAGATTCCTTCCTTTGTTGCTTTTGATGCATTGGATCTAGCTGTATCTTCTCATCCTGCTCTGTCCATTCAGTCTCTTCAATGTCTTCAATGTCTTCGTGGATTTTGTTTTCTAACGACATCTGCCTTGGTCTGTCTTGTGTAAAATCCATTGGTTCTTCTGATTCAAAGTAAAGTTTGGTTGTTGTCTTGTTTCTTGTTCCACTCTCCACTAGTTCATCGAAGGTTTTCATGTCTTTATCGTTCTCATTTGAATGGCGTGTTTCAACTTCAAGCTTAAAATCGTTGGCTTCCTCTAAAATACCCTTCTCGACCACCCTCTCTATTTCTATCTCTAACGCTTTACCTTCTTGCTCTGTAGCCGGTTGATCAATATCAAGAAATGGTTCTTTCGCATTAGGGAATATCACGCTGAGCCATTCTATCTGTTCTTCCGAATCATCAGATGGTTTTAGAATTTCTTCTTCTATCTCATTCCCTTCTTTTGTCGGTTTGTCACGTTTTTTTTGTGTCGCTTCTGTCAACAAACTTTCAAACGCTGATGTCTTCTCTTCTGTTTTTGATTCTTCAGTTGTTCCTCTCTGACTTATGGGCTTCTGGATAACCCATCCATCATTTATTAAGCTTTGTATCATCTTGTCACCTCCTTTCTTGTATACGATAATTATGTAAAGAAAAGGCTAGTTTGCTTCCTGTTCTGGTTCACTAGAACTGGGTTTTGATATAAACCTTTCCATCACAATCCTTGCCGCGAGGCTTGGGCTCATATTTTCTAGGATTTGAGCCGCCCGATCCTCTTTAATGAAAAATATCACATTCTTCACTAACTCCAAATCTTCTACTTCCGATAACATATTCGCTGCATTTTCAGGTGTCATTCGTTCGATGACCTTGCTCAGTTCCATTATGTTTTCTGCCTCACCGTAAACTTCCACTTCAAAAGCATTCAGTTCATCTAACTTAATTTGATAAGCTTCTTCTTTTTCTGTTAGGGTTTCTTCTCTCTGGGTAAGATCTAGTTCCCAATCATTAAGTTGTTGATCTCGTATGTTCAATTTCCCAAACTCCTGGCCAATGATGGCTTCGTATCTTCGCAACAAATCATCTCCTACGTATTGGGCAGCGGCTCCCTCTTGACGGGCCACTAGTTGACGTGTTACTTCATCCACAACTTGTGTCTTGAAATTAAAAACATCCATGGCGAACAACGCAATGGCGATGAACACAACAATGATCAAGGTAAAACCTGCAAAAATAATTTTATCTAGCGCATCTCTTTGCTTCTCTTTCGTGGATTTCTCTTTTCCGGATTTCGGTTTTCTTTTCAACTTGTCTTTTATTCCCATGCTTTACCTCGCTACTCTACCAACATGTCGTCGCCTTTTTTAGAAATGATAATCTCTTCGTTGCTTTCCATTTCTAATATGACTGCCACAATTTTTTGTTGAGCTTCCAAAACTTCGCTCAGTCTGACTTTTCCGAGCATATCCATTTCTTGCTGCGTTATCTCTTGTGCTCGTCTGGACATGTTGCTTAACAACTTGTTTTTCACCTGATCTGTTGTGGATTTAAGAGCTAATGCAACATCTTTTCCAGGCAATTTGACCATAATCTTTTGCAAGTTTCGGTTGTCAATATTAACGATGTCTTCGAATACAAACATCTGTTTTTTGATATTCTCTGCCATTTCGATATTGTAGGCTTCTATTTCTTTAAATATCCTGTTTTCAGATTTTCTGTCGATGGATGAAAGAATATTTGCCACGATACTGATTCCCATATCCTCATCTCGCCTAGAAGTCGGTCCAAGAAATTCATTTAGTTTAGATTTGATCTTTTCTTCAATTTGATCAATGATCTCAGGCGATATTTTGTTCATTTTGGCAATTCTTTTAACAATATCCGATTGTCTTTCCTCATCAATGGATGCCAATATTTTAGCTGCTTGCTCCGATTCCACATACGAGAGGATCAAAGCAATCGTTTGGTTTCTTTCTGATTTGATGAGATTAACCAACTCATTCGCGTCAACTTGTTCCAAGAACTTGAAAGGTTTCTTGTAATTCATTTTAGACATGCGGTTCATAATTTGAATGCATTTTTGAGACCCCAACGCTTCAGTCAATACATCTTTTGCATATTCTATTCCGCCTCCAGAAATGTATCCTTCTGCCAAACACAACTCGTAAAACTCACCCAACACTTCCATCCTTGTATCAGATTGGACAGCCTTGTAATTGGCTATGTGATAAGTTACTTTTTCAATATCATTATCACTTAAATTTTTTAATACTTTTGCCGCGACATTTTTATTGATTGACAATAGTAGCGTTGCGGCTTTTTCTTGTCCTGTTAGATTCACGCTCATAGTTTACCCCTGTTTTTAGAATCCATCTTCATTCAACCAAGCACTGATGATATTCGCAATATTTGAGGGATTTGTGTCAATGATCGTTTCAATTTCCTTGATAACTTTCTCTCCCTCGCTGTCTTTGTTGAACTTTTCAATGATTTCCTTTTTCTTTGCCATTAGTTCTTTTTCCGTGTCACTTATCCCCAAGGCTTCCTCATCATCTTCTATCGTTACGTCCACACCTTCCATGGAGGCTACCATTGCAGGACGTTTTTTGGATGCTGGTTTTAGTTGTCTCAAAATAACAAGCGTCAGTATGAATGACAGCACCAATGCAAATAGTATCAACAAGGCTCTTTCGCTTATTGGCAATTGAAATCCTTGATCTGCCAATGCACTTTGCATATCTGCACGCAACGCTTCACTGGCAGCAAAATTCATATACCCAACTGTGATATTTTCTGGCTGAATCCCTACTGCTGCTGCGACAAGACCGTTGATGCTTTCAAGAATGGCCTCATCTGCGTTGACCGTATTGTTGATTAATACTGATACCGTAATCTCTTGAATGCCTCCCTGAGCCTCTTCTATCACTTGTCTCAACTCATTTACCCGGTAATTGACTACATTTTGCATTCTAGTATTGAGCGTTTCGCTATCAATCTGGTAATTTGCTGCTGCATCTCCGGTGTTCTGTGAAGATTCCTGCAATCTTTCAGTGAGTTCATCCACCATGTAAGGAATGCCTTCTTCATCCACCACCGGTGAATACTCGATTACTTCAGTAAACCTCTTATCCATATCAACCGTTGCGTTTACTGCAACTTTAATATTCTCATTCCCAAAGACCGGTTCAAATAAGTAACGCACTCTTTCAGAGATGTCCCGCTCGACTTCTCTTTGCATAGCATATAGGTTTTGAGCTTCATAAGTGTTGTCGGAGGCTGTGATGCCTGTCAAATTATTTAGATTGGAGTCAATAATCGCTACATTTTCTTCTCTTAGACCACTAATGCTTGTAATCATCAAACGTTTAATAGCCGTTACTTGACTATTTCCCAAAGTTGTATTGCGGTCTATATCCAACACCACATTGGCGCTCACCGAACTCTCTTCCGACGTAAAACGAAAGACTCGGTCATCCTCCATGCTGATGGTTACTACTGCTCCATTGATCCCATCCAACATGGCTATCGTTTTACCCAGTCTTTCTTGCAATTGATAAATCAGCATCACCTTCTTGTCCTGACTAGAGGTTGTGAAAGTCATGCTATCCATATAAATATCATAATTCAATCCGGTTCTTGGGTAGCCTTGAAGTGCAAGTTGCATTCTAACGGCTTCTTCACTCCTACTATCTACCAATACAGTACTGCCATCTTCTACTTTTGCTTTGACGCCCATGTCTTGCAATGTCGTTAATACTTCCGACACTTCCCTTGATTCCATGTCCGTATACAAAACGGCATAATCTGTCTGTCCTACCAAGTAGCCCGTCATTGATAAAGTTATCAGTAAAATAATACCTAACAAAGCTATTCTTCTTTGTTTTTTCTTGCCAAAACCATTCCAATAACCTAATAATCTATCTTTTCCCGCTATCAATCGTTCTTGCATTGCCTACCTCAGTCCTAAACTTGCATTCTCATAATTTCATTATACGCATCCACCACTTTGTTTCGAACTTGCAATGTCAGCTGCAAATTGGCAGATGTCTTTTCTGATTCAATAATGTACTGGTGCAAATCATCGCTTTTCCCACTAATAATGTTTTCTAGGGTTTCTTGAGTGGTGTTCACATGGGTATTCATTGTTTCAAGTGCATTGTTGAGAACTTGACCAAACTGAATTCTATTTGACTGATTGATTGATTCGCCTTTGTAGTCCTTGTAAAGTTGCTCTATCGATTGTGGCGAAATTGCGCCTACTGGATTAATTGCCATCTTCTTTTACCTCTCTACACTCTACTTCATAATTTCCATCGTCTTTTTGAACATTTCTTTTGTAGCATCCATCACCGTCACATTGGCTTCATACGCTCTTGTGGCTGCCAGCATATCTATCATCTCTTCCGTGGTATTTACATTTGGCATCCTCACATATCCTTCTTCATTTGCCAGTGGATGATCGGGATCATAAAGCATCTTGAATGGCTCTTGCATCCCAGTAATCACTTGTACGCTTACGCCTTTTCCATTCCTTGGTTGACTGAAATTGTCCAAGGCACTATGGAAATCTCTGTCTCTTATCTCAGACATCAAAGTGTACTGTTTTCTATAAGGTTCTCCGTTTTCTGTTACTAATGTGTCTGCATTCGCAATGTTTTGAGAAATGACTTCCATTTTCTTTTTTTGTGCATACAGTCCATTCGCACTAATATCTAAAGCTCTTATAAAACTCATTTCTATCACCCTTTCGATTCACTGATTACTGTGTTGAATAAATTCAATTGATACTTTAACGCCTGAGTCATCAAATCATATTTCATTTGATTTTCTGCTAAAGACACCATCTCTTTATCCACATTAACATTGTTTCCATTAGCATTCACTGGCAACCCCCGTTTGTACTCAATGTTGTATTTAAATCGTCCATGATCTGGTGAAAAATCCTCTGACCGCATTTTTGACATATACTCATTCATTACTTTTTCAAAATTTATGTCTCTTGATTGGAAGTTGTCTGTGCTTGCATTTGCAATGTTGTTAGAAATGACTTCATTTCGTGTCCACAATCCTTCCAAGCCCTTTCGATAGAAATCAAGTCGCGCGTTCAAATCAGTAATCATAAGATACCTCCTCAAATCATTCCCTGAAAATTTACAATAAAAAAGCCCATCCCTTAGGTAATCAGGCTACCATGCACCTCTAGGTGTTTAGGTCCTATGACTTTGCGTCCTTGCCTTTCGACAAGTATGTCGTTTCTGGAATTAGGTTATCCCAAAACTATGTACCTTCTAATATTCTGTAAATCTCACTCAATAAAAAATGCAATACTCTTTTGCTGATCTGTCATTAAAAGAATACCATTTGCTCTAAAGGCTGTCAATAAAATATTCCTGTTTTTTGTTATTTTTTTCTAAAGTTTTTTCATCATCAACCGATACCGATTAATTAGAGTCTTGACATTCGATTCTCCTCATTGTTATACTAAACAAAATTATTCCATAGGAATCGGCCATGTTCGAGCTTTTTGAATTGTATAATAATCTAGATTTATTTGTGTTAGTAGGTTTAAGAGTGTCAGGCTACATCTTGTCTTCGCCTTTCTTTGGTCGAAACGAAGTGAATAGTCTTTTAAAAATTTCTTTGATTATTTATTTGACTTATATCCTCATTTTTTCTCAGTGGGTCCATTTTGAAACCATTCCCACTAACCAATTCCAATTTATAGCCTTTTCGGTCGTGGAAGTTTTAAAAGGTTTGTTGATGGGTTTCATGTCTTCTCTTTTTTTCTCAGCCTTTCTAACGGCAGGATTCTTTATTGATTCCCAGATTGGTTATCGTATGGGGGGGCTGTTAGATCCTAAGTACGGAATCAACACCTCTTTGACTGCCAATATTCTCAATATTATCGTCTTACTGGTCTTTCTTGTATTAAATGGGCATTTGCAAATGATTCACTTGCTTTCTCATACTTATATCATAAGTCCCATAGGGAATCTATCCTTTACCGCCAATCTTTATAATTTGTTTATTAGTTCTTTTTCCTTTGTGTTTTTAGCCGCATTTAAAGTTGCCTTGCCCCTATTTCTAATCACTTTTTTTGTAGATGTAATTTTGGTTGTCATGATTAAATTCATGCCCCAGTTGAATATTTTTGTTATCGGGATCCCAACCAAGCTTTTAGTTGGCCTTTTTTCATTGTTCTATATTATTGAACCCATTATCAACTTTCTAGATCCCTATTTTGTATCCTTGTTCGAAAATGTATGGCGTGTGTTATTGTAGAGGTGAATCGTAATGCCAGGTGAAAAAACAGAAAAACCCACCCCCAAAAAACGACGGGACGCCCGCAAAGAAGGGAACGTGTTTAAAAGTACCGATGTCAACAACAGTGTTGGCATCTTAACCTCTCTTTTGTTGTTGTCTGTTCTGGGTCCTTCTATGATTCGACGTTTTCAGGAATTGTACATCTATTTTTTCACTGATGGCATTTCCAGCTACACGGTGTTAGATGGAAATTCATTAAACACTTTGCTGCTGGTTTCTGGACAACTGTTCTTTTTAATATGCGGTCCCATGATCCTCATTTTATTGGTTACTGGTATGACCGCTAATTTTGCTCAAGTGGGCTTCTTATTTGTTCCAAAAGTGCTGGCTCCAAAACTGGATCGTATCAATCCTATCAACGGATTAAAACAAATGTTTTCTATGAAAACTTTTAAAAATTTTTTGAAATCTTTACTGAAGGTTTTTATTATTGTATTATTATCATATGGGAGTATCATTGACTTGGTGACTAAAACATCCAACACCATCAACCAACCCATGCTCGCTGCTTTAGCCGAAGGCGCTGAAGATATGCGCAACTTAGCTGTTAAACTTTTGATCGCAATGGTCGCTGTTTCCGCACTAGATTATTTTTTTAGTTGGCAAGAGCATGAAAAAAAGCTGAAGATGGATAAACAAGAAGTCACGGATGAATATAAGAATACGGATGGAAACCCTGAAATCAAATCAAAAATCAAAGGTCTACAACGTCAAATGGCAAATGCCCGTATGATGCAAAGCATTCCTACAGCTGATGTTATCATTGTCAATCCCACTCATTTTTCTGTTGCGATTGCCTACGACAAAACCAAAGCTCGCGCCCCTATCGTGGTAGCAAAAGGCCAGGATTTAATCGCATTGAGAATACGTGAAATCGCTAAGACCAACCAAGTTGAAATCGTTGAGAACAAAGAATTAGCTCGCAACTTGTACGATTCAGTGTCTATTGGGCAAGAAATCCCAGAACACCTTTTCAAAGCTGTAGCTGAAATCCTTGCCTATATTTACTCGCTTAAAAAAAGGAAATCTTAAATGGATGATAAGAGAAAACGAATCATCAAGGCAAAAGAAGATCGTCTTTTTAAAGACAAGCGAAAGAAACGCAGTTTTTGGATGACTTATGTGTCTCTATCAGGCTATTTGAACGTATTGATTGGTGTTATAGTAATCATGATCATTGATTCATGGGCCCCTAAATCTCAAACATTTCTAGATCGATTGTTTCAAGTTAATCGTGACAACATCTGGACTTTACAATATGGGAAACCATTTGTTGCCTTAGTGGCTTTCATGTTGTTTCACTCATCCGTAGCACTCTTTATCAATGCTCGTTTTTTGAAGCGAAAAACGGATCATCTCAATGGACTAGTCGTTGTTGGTTTCATTTTTTCTTGGGCATTATTAATTATTTTTTATACCTAGACAAAAATCGATTTGAGGACAACCTATTATGATGCATTGTAACAATCACACTTGCAACCCACTTCAAAAGCAACCCACTGTTAATAGAGGAACTCTGTCTAAAGGGCTTTATGACGTTGCTCTTTTTTTGGGGTTAAAACCTGAAAAAACACTTTTCATTCATTCGACTGTGGTTAATGACAATAAATGGTCTCGAAAGCTTTTCTATAAGCCTTCCTTTTCCCATTCGGAGATCCTTTCTTTTATGACCCGTTCTCCAGAAGGACCGAAAGGTATTGTCTTACATGTCAACCATGCGCTTTTGAATTATCTTGACCAATTTGGAATAGCTCCAAAAAATCATTATTATTTAATTGATCAAATTCCAAACCGAAATCAATATCCTTACTTTTCTGTGTCTGGTCATTTGCTAAATCACTTGAAAGAAAACCCTGAAATGATTTCATCCCTAGAGGGGTTTCATGTTGTTACTTCCTATCTGAGTGAAGACGATCTAAAATTAGTCGATTTGTTGTCTGGTAGACTTCTTATGTCACCAGAACAACAAGTGCCTTTCAACTCTAAGTACTATTTTCGTAATCTCGATAGCCATTATTCTTTCAATATGCTCCCCGGGGTTACCTTTAAAGGGCTAAGCCGTTTGGATCTAGCTATGAAACAATTGAAGCAAATTTTGATTGATAAAAAAATACCTTGGCAAACGGCCAAGATATGGTGTAAATTCGAATCTCAAACAAGCGGTAATGGCAGCAAATGTTTCACAGGTTTCACGTCCGAGAATGTGCTTGCCCTGTCTGAACACATTCTTGCCTTTTCTGATCAATTGGAGATGGATTTTAATTATCTCACTTATGATCTTCCTTTGGTCCTAGAATTGGATGTCGAATCTCTTCCTAATGAAGTTCAAGTATGCAACTTGGGTGTGGAAGCAGTTGTTGGGGAAAACTCCATCACTTTTGTCGGTTGCGTTCGCCAAGAAAGTCGTCAAGGAAAGTATGTTGGGAGCCTTATTGATCCTTACTCAGAGACGTTCACTTCTATCGCAGAAGAAACCGCACAGCCCTTTTTAGAAGCAATTCACCAGGAAGGTTACCGAGGATTCATGACCATCGATGTTTTATTGTCAAAAAATTTGCTGTCACAAGAAGTCACTGGTTACAACATCGATCCTAACGCTCGGTTCACGGCGGGGACTCCATTATTGTCTCTGATCCATCACAGTCGCGAGATGTCAGGGCAAAACCGTTACGGGCTTTCCTATTCCAACGCTGTTAAAAATAGTCCACATCTGTTCAATCAGATTTTGTCTTATTGTGGTGATCATCTTTATAAAGGCGCTCAATCCAACTACTGCGGCATCATTCCTATCATTCTGAATGATGTCACCACTATGGAAGGAAATAAAAAGTATCTAAGAACTGTTGTAATTGATGAAACCATCGAAGCTGCTTCTGAAAAATATGATTCATTCAAGTCACGTATCCTGAAAGATTTGTCCGGCTAGTAGAGCCGGACAATTTTGTGCTGTTTTTCTTCAGTATTTTTTGATTGAGTTTTGCGGTTTTCTTCGATTTCATTTCGGATAATTTCTGAGAACACGTCCACCACTTCCGGGTCATAGTGGACACCTGAGTAATTAATAATTTCGTTTAGCGCTTCTGTTTTCGTCTTTATTCGGTTATAGCTACGCGTGTTTGTCATAGCGTCAAAAGAATCCACCACTCTTATAATTCTAGCCACCAATGGAATGTTAGTTTCAGATAACCCCTCTGGATAACCGCTACCATCCCAGTTTTCATGGTGATATAGTATGCCTGTCGCCGCTGAACTAAGATCTGGTATGCGCCCCACAAAATCAGCACCCAATTTTGGGTGTCTTTTCATTGTTTCCCATTCTATGGATGATAGTTTTGTTGGTTTTGTCAGAATAGCGTCTGGAATACTCATCTTTCCGATGTCATGCAAATATGCCAATAAAATAATGTCATTCATTTCACTTGGACTTAGCCTCATGCGTTTCCCAACTTCATAAGCATGGTCCCTAAGCCTTAGAGCATGTTCTTCCGTCTCAAAAGATTTTTCTCCCAACGCATGTAACAAACTGAATATCAATTGGCTTCTCCGACTATTCTTGGATATCAGCTTGTTCTTTTGCATATCTTCTTCAGCTTTTGTGAGCACATATTCGGCTTCTTTGTTTTCCAATTCCCGTTTATCTATCACACCTACAGCCAGATCCACATAAGCTTCTTTTTGCATGGCAATTTCTTTATTTATCTTTGAAATCAAAGCTTCAGCCATGCTTTTTGCCATCAGAGGCAAATCTGCCGCAAATTCGTCCCCATTAATGCGGCACAAAGCCGTTTCTGGTGGCAAGTTCCTTTTCATTATTTCAGATACCAAAACCAACTGCCGATCTCCTTCAAGAAAACCCTTTTCTTTGTTGACCTTCCGGAGGCCATTCACGTTGCAATAAATCAAACTCCCACTAGGACTGATCAGATCTTTAAAACTTTTCCTTCCAATACACCCTGTTAAAACATCTATAGAGTCTTCTTGTTTATTCCTGTGTGTTAACTCACGTTTCGTCGTGAATTGATCAATAAATCTCAACCGTTTAGACGTTTTTGAGGTCGCTGTCTCAGGCAACCAAGTCATCTCCCACAGGTCTTCTTTTTCTTCGTCTCTCTTTTTTTCCACTAGGATTTCTTGATCCAAATGGTTGCGTTTCATATGCAACAAAACCAGCTTCAGACTTATCAAAATCACAAGGATCAGTGTTAAGAGTAGAATAAAATTGATAATCGCGAATACATATTGAATAAAAAACACATCTAGTGGATTGCTATCAATTGTGACATGTGTCATGTTTGCCCCTTGTCAATCTTCAAAATTAATACCTTAGCTTTCTATGTCGGCATTATTCGTATATTCTTAAGTACGTTTCAATGTGCTAGCAATAGTTTTCAATAAATCCCCTTGCCTTACTGACTTATCCTTGTTTATCACAACTACAGGGGTTTTTAGCTGTTTTTCTAACTTGCATTTTATTGCATCGTTCTGGTCAACCATCACGATGCACCTAATGCTGTTTTCATTGATGCTTTCTTTGGTCAAGCTCTCTACATCGTTTAGTAAATAAACATTGGCTCCTACATGTTCTAAATAATTTTTGATGATTTGCGTCGCAATCTTATCGTAGTCCACCAACAATATGCTACAGCCTTTCAACTCATTTGCATATAGCTTGCCTTTTTGAACATTAGTCATTGAAACCTGTAGTGGAAGATTGACATCAAAAACAGTCCCTTTGCCAAACTCACTAGAGACGTGAATCTGCCCACCCATTGTTTCCACTGCTTTTTTACATATATATAGACCTAACCCCGAACCACCGTAGTCTCTTGTTGAGGTGTCATCCACTTGAGAAAATGGCTTGAACAACTTGTCAATATTCTTTCGTTCAATCCCAATACCCGTATCTTGAACCTTCATAGAAAGCGTAATCATGCTTTCTTTTTTTGATAAAAGGTCAATGGACAACAAAACATGACCTGAGTCTGTAAATTTTAATGCATTGTTGATTAAATTCCGTAATACTTGCTCAATCTTTTCACTATCCCCCAAGAAAACATCTGGTATTTCAGGGTTTAGCCACCCATGTAAACCGATTCCTTTTTCATTTGCCTGAGGTTCATGAAGCGACAGTAGTCTATCTACTAGGTCTCTAATATTAAAAGCTCTCTTCTTAACACGCTCTTTTCCCGATTCAATCCGCGTTATATCGAGTATGCTGTTCAGCACATTCAACAACGTGTCTGCGGACAGTTTGATGTATTCAAGATGTTCTTCTTGTTCTTTATTCAAAGACGTCTTTGATAGCAAACTCAAAAATCCAAATATACCATTCATTGGTGTCCTGATTTCATGGGACATATTCGCTAAGAACTGAGTTTTTGCCATGTTGGCAGATTCCGCTTCTTGTTTTGCCTGCAAGAGTTCTTCTTCAAGCATACCTCGATTAATCGAGTTGTTAATGTTTTCCATAATAATTTGAATTTGTTGGATGTCGCCTTGGGTATATTTTTTTTGTTTTCCTCCCAAGGCAATGATTGAGACGATTTCATTGCTAAGCATAACAGGTATAAACAAATAGTTATCACCAGCTACTCTTTGAGTGGTTGGTTTCATTTTTTTTGCCATCAAAGACAGGTTCATTTCTTGATCTTCTGTCATGTTTGAAATGAAATCTTTGGTTCCATAAGTGATTTGATTCTTATAAACGTTGTATAGGGCAATGTAACCCTCTTTACTCTCTGTGATTTTCTTAAGCTCAATCAAAGTATATTCCAAGTAATCATTGATTGAGTTGGCATTATAATTCAGCAAGTTGATGATAACCAAATTGCGTCTTTCATTCTTGAGTCGTTCTCTCTCCAATTCTTGAAGATCTCGATATGTTTTCTCTCTTTCCTCTTGCATGGTCTTATACAATCGCATATCTTCCGTGATGTCTTTAAAAAAAGTGGCAAATCTGAAGCCTTCCTCTCCCTTTATATGCACCCTAAACCATCTATGCAAATCCAGGTTGTAATATTTCAATTCTGTCACTTCTTTATTTTTGCACGCCTTATAAAAATCATCGATTAGATCAACCGAATATTGATTAAGCAATGGGAAAATATCAGTTGCCTTCATGTTAAGGACGGTATCCATTTCCAAGCCCGTCTCTTTGACAAAAGCCTCATTAACATCCAAAAAAATAAAATCAACTGGGTGTTTTTCGTCATCCAGTATCAATTGGTGATAGGCGTAAGCTATTGGAGAGCTACGAATAATTTCACTATAGAATTCTTCCGTCATATGTGGCTCCTTTTGTTAAGCTTCAATCAAGGACAATTCCTCCAAAACCTCTCGAAACCGATCCAAGTGAATGGGTTTCCAGGCATATGCGTCACAACCCAATCTATAGGCATCATCTACCGTCTTTTTATCATTCAGCGCTGTGATCATGACAATCCTTGCTTGATTTTCCTTTTTCACCTGCTGCTTCTTTTCAATATCACGCATTGCTGCTAAAGCCTTAAGTCCATCCATTTTGGGCATCATGATGTCTAGGCAAACCAAATCATAGTATGATTTGGTTTCAACAGATTTGATAAAAGCTTCCAAAGCGGCAATTCCGTCTATTGCAATGTCTGATTCTCCATATTGGTCAAAAAATTTCTCCAATAATTTGCGTCCAATCTTATCATCCTCAGCAATCAGTACTCGCATTTTTATCGTCCTTTCATCTTATTTAGGTGGTCAAATATGATTTCCGGGATTTTTTGCAAAGATGCTTGAGTCATTACGGCTCCCATATTGTAGGCTGCTTTGGGCATGCCATAAACCACACTGGTTTTTTCGTCCTGACCTATCGTAAACGCTCCTGCTTTTCTCATGTCTAGCAATCCTTTTGCACCATCCGTCCCCATACCTGTCAAAATAATGCCTATGGCTTGTTCTCCAAATAATTCTGCCACCGTTTCGAACATAGGTTCTACTGAAGGACAGTGTCCATTGACTTTATCCCCTTCGTAGACTTGCACTTGGTACCCGTTGCTTTTTTTTACCAATTTCATTTGAAAACCACCTTTGGCAATGATTACTCTTCCTGGCAACAACCAATCTTCATCTTCTGCTTCTTTTACTTCAACTTGGCATAGTTTGTTCAATCGCTCTGCATATAGTTTTGTAAAAACAGGCGGCATATGCTGGACCACCAATGTTGGTGGCATGTCCTGTGGAAAACTTCTGATGATTTCTGATACAGCTTCTGTTCCACCTGTGGAAGCCCCAATTGCAATAATAGACTGACAAGCTCCCAGTCCTTCTTTTCTTAATGGCTTTTTTCTTCCAGTCAACACTGGTTTCTTTTTGTTTTCCAACCTAGCTGTCGATGCAATTTTTAACTTAAGCGTCAACTCTCTGAAAAAATCATCCAGATCTTCGGGTTTTGTGACTTTTGGCTTTTCTACAAAGTCAACTGCGCCCGCGTTAATGGCATCAAACACATTGTCATTGATTGAGCTGACCACCACTACCGGCATGGGATGTTGAGGCATCAACCTCTTCAAGAATTCAATCCCATTCATTCTTGGCATTTCTACATCCAAAGACATTACATCAGGATTCAGCTCAATAATTTTGTCCCTAGCATCATAAGCATCAACAGCCGTTCCCACCACTTCTATCGCTACATCTTTTGACAGGACTTGTTCTAGAGTTTTTCTGAATAACAAGGAATCATCGACAACCAATACTTTTATTCTCTTTCTCATCTCGTCTCCTATATCTTTCTGTATATTGCCGGCATGATGTATTTGAATTTAGTATCTTCTTTTGGAATCGACTCGGAATGGCCAATAAACAAATAGCCTCCCCACTCAACTTGATTGTAAAATCGGTCTATCAAATCCAGTTTAGTTTGTCTGTCAAAGTAGATCATCACATTGCGACAAAAAATGATATGAAACTTCTTTTTAAATGGAAATCTTTTATTCATTAGATTAAATGATCGAAAAATCACCTCGTCCTTAATGCGGTTGGCAATGCGATACACCTCTTGATCTTCTTGATGGAAGTACTTTTTTTTCCATGCATCTGGGAGGTTTTTAAGACTTGCCCCACTATATATTCCTTGCCGTGCCATGTTTAGCACAGAAACTGATATGTCAGTCGCTAATATCTTAGCATCCCATTTCATAAAATCCTGTTTGAAGTATTCTTGTAGGATCATAGCTGTTGTATAGGGCTCCTCTCCACTTGAACATCCTGCACTCCATATTCTCAAGTCCTTATCTTCTGCTACTTCCTCAAGATAGGGCAATACTGTCTTTTGCAAATATTCATAATGCATCGATTCTCTCATGAAATATGTATGATTGGTTGTTAATCGATCAATGAGAAAAGTGGCTTCTTTTCCTGATTGATCACTGTAGACATGGTCAAAATAAGCCGA
The DNA here is from genome assembly GCA_964539975.1 of uncultured Clostridia bacterium. Classification (GTDB taxonomy): domain Bacteria; phylum Bacillota; class Clostridia; order Tissierellales; family Dethiosulfatibacteraceae; genus 38-11. The sequence goes on along the minus strand of CAZIKK010000011.1, from coordinate 333 downwards.
AAAGCTATCGAATCCTTTATCAGATATGACATTTCCCAGACGTCCTTCTACTAGTGTCTTCTTTTTAATTAAATCAATTCCATATGTGTTTTTTATATAGTGAATCAGATGACTGAATTCTCTCTCTGTTATTCTTATCATGTTACACCTCGTACTTGATGTCTATGACGTTTCTGATATTACAGTGGGCTGGCAACCGCAAATGAAGTTGCCAACTCACTTATATTACCATATTTTAGTTGTTTTGTGGAGCGGTATTCTTTTGATGGTCTTTCAACTTGAACATAGCCAGCATCTCTTTTAACATCTCTGCTTGACTTGCCAATTCTTCAC
>CAZIKK010000010.1:75399-80265 GCA_964539975.1 uncultured Clostridia bacterium | reverse complement strand
AATACAGTTGTGGTGATTGAACACAATCTTGATGTAATCAAAAGAGCAGACTACATCATTGATCTTGGACCTGGAGGCGGAGATAAAGGCGGTTTAATTGTGGCTACTGGAAAACCTGAAGAAGTTGCAAAAGCTGAAGGATCTTTTACAGGTCAATACCTAGAGAAGGTCATTCATTAGTTGCTCAAACCCTCCAATTATTATATAATTAGACGAAGCAAAGATATTTTCAGGATGTATGGAATGGCTCCAATGGGATGAACGATTGGAGCTTTTTACTTAAGTGAGGCGGAGCGGTATGTTCGATATAAAAGAAGCATTAAAAAGCATTCCTCAAGAATCAGGCGTTTACTTGATGAAAGACGAGAACGACCAGATTATCTATATTGGAAAAGCTAAAAACCTCAAGAAAAGAATCAAGCAGTATTTCCAATCAAAAAACCATGCTTTCAAGATAGTAAAAATGATTGAAGGGATACGCTCCTTTGATTACATCATGACAGATTCAGAAATTGAAGCGTTGATTCTAGAATCCAATCTAATAAAGAAACACAGGCCTAAATACAATACGAGACTTACGGACGACAAATCCTACCCCTATATCAAAATCACGACAAAGGATCCTTTTCCTAGGGTGACTAAGACACGGGAAATAAAGAAAGACGGAAGTAGATATTTTGGGCCTTATACTAGCGCATACGCTGTAAAACAAAGCATTGATAGTATAAGAGACATTTTTAAAATCAGAGATTGCAACCTGAAAATCATCACAGGGAAAGAGCAATCGAGACCGTGTTTGAATTATTACATCAACAGGTGCCATGGACCATGTATTGGCAAGATTAAAAATGACCAATACAAAAAAATCATTGATCAAGTGATAGATCTATTAAATGGGAAAGAGGAAGAATTACTGAGAGTACTTTCAAAAAGGATGCAAGAAGCATCAGATTCTCAGCAGTTTGAACAAGCCGCCACTTACCGAGATCGCATACAGGCGATCAAAAATCTAAGTGAAAAACAAAAAATTTCCAAGACAGGCATTCATGACACAGATGTGATAGGAATCGCTAGTAGTGACTCTGATGCGGTAGCGCAGATTTTCTTCATCAGAGGTGGAAATCTCATGGGGAAAGAGGACTTTTTATTGGATGTGAACCTGGAAGACTCAGAAGAAGGAATATTGGCGAGTTTCATCAAGCAATTTTACGCTGGAACGGTTTATGTGCCAAAAGAAATTCATGTTGCCGTTCCATTTCAAGATATGGATGTGGTCATAGGCTGGCTTTCGTCCAAAAGAGGTAACAAGGTGGAAATTAGAGTTCCTTTAAAAGGCGAGAAAAACATGCTTCTTAAAATGGTTAAGAAGAATGCGGAAGAAAAACTTAGCAAGGATGTCAAAAGGATCAAGAAAAAGCAGTCAGAGAACTTGGAAGCCGTGGCTGAATTAGGTCAACTTATTGGTCTGAAAAACCCACCAAACCGAATAGAAGCTTATGACATCTCAAACCTTCAAGGAGTTGAGAATGTGGGTTCAATGGTTGTGTTTGAGAAAGGGATGCCTAACAAAAGCAATTACAGGCGATTTAGAATCAAGTCTTTCCGTGGACAAGATGACTATAAGAGCATGGAAGAAATGTTGGACAGAAGAATTCACAGAGGAATGACTATGATTGGCAAAAGCAAGGGACAGGAAGGGTTTGTAAAAATGCCTGATCTCATTCTTGTGGACGGTGGCAAAGGGCAGGTTGGAGTTGTGTTGGAAGTTTTGAACAATTATGGCTTGAAGATCCCAGTTTGTGGCATGATCAAAGATGACAAACATATGACGAAGGGCCTAATATTCAACAAACAAGAAATCTTGTTGCTCAAGAACACGGAACTGTATCGTTTGATCAGCAACATTCAGAATGAAGCCCATCGATTTGCTGTCAACTATCATAGGGACTTGAGAAAAAAAAGTGTATTCAAAACCGTTTTAGATGATATAGAAGGCGTGGGAGAAAAAAGGAAGTTGGCACTACTAAGAAAATTTGGTTCAGTTCAAAGCATATCAGAAGCATCAATGGAAGAATTAATGGATACACCTACTTTGAACCAGCAAGTTGCAAAAGCAGTATTTACCTATTTCAAACAAAAAAACAAGGGGGAAAAATGAAAGCCATATCTATTAACGAAATCATTGAAACCTTGAAACTTGAAATCATACATATGCCTAAAGATTGTAAAATCATGCTGTCAAATAGTGAAGTGAATAGACCAGGACTACAGTTGGCGGGTTTTTTTGATACTTTTGCTTTTGAACGCATTCAGATCATAGGAAAAACAGAAACCAACTATATTGAGACATTGAATGGGGATCAAAAAGCAAACAGACTGGACAAAGTTTTTTCGTATCCAATACCGGCTGTTATAGTCACCACGGATTTGCCAATTGATCCGACGATGATTTATTGTGCCAAAAAACACAACAGGGTCTTATTTAGATGTGAAGACAAAACATCAAAATTCAGTAGCAAACTCGTGCATCACTTGGATGAGATGTTGGCACCAGAAAAAACGGTACATGGTGTGGTAATGGAAGTTTACGGTGTAGGTGTTTTGATCCGTGGTAAAAGCGGCATTGGTAAAAGCGAAACAGCATTGGAACTCATTAAGAGAGGGCATCGACTAGTGGCCGACGATGCTGTGGTTGTGAAAAAAATTGACCATGAAATCTTTTGCCAATCAGAGCCTTTGACTAGACATTTACTTGAAATAAGAGGAGTTGGAATCATTGATGTGCAACACCTATATGGCGTTGGGTCGGTTAAGATCAAGCAACAATTGATTCTGATAGTTGACTTGGAAGATTGGTCTGAAACTGCCTATTATGATCGATTAGGCTTTGATGATGAATACGAGAAAGTATTTGATGTCAATATTAACCGGGTTAGCATACCGGTAAGGCCTGGAAGAAATATTGCCACTATTGTCGAGGTGGCAGCAATGAACCTAAGACAGAAGTTGCTGGGCTATTCAATTGAGGAAGAATACAATAGAAGAGTTGAAATGTCAAAAGTGAACAAACAATCAAACGATTAAAATTGTATTTTTGAAGTACAATTTTATGAGGGCTAAAATAACAAGGTTTAACAATGTAGTTGAGTTGATGAACAGTCAAGAATATGAGCTGACGCAATGGATTAAGGTGTCTGCCAGGGGAGCTCTCACAAAATAATAACCTTTTCCTATTGACGAGAGCGCAATGGCATATTATACTAGTCATTGACGATACTGCATATTGTATACAATTTAACCAAGGGGGTTATATCTCATGTCAAAAGTCATGAAAAGTATGGACGGAAATACGGCAGCATCATATGTTGCGTATGCATTTACAGATGTAGCGGCCATTTATCCAATTACTCCATCTTCAACGATGGCGGAACTGGTTGATGAATGGGCTGCAAATGGTCAGAAGAATATTTTTGGTCAAGAAGTTAGAGTAACAGAGCTACAATCCGAAGGCGGTGCTTCAGGAGCGGTACATGGATCATTAGCTGCAGGTGCGTTGACAACAACGTTTACAGCGTCACAAGGTCTTTTGTTGATGATTCCGAACATGTACAAAATTGCTGGTGAATTGTTGCCAGGTGTGTTTCATGTGAGTGCAAGAGCAGTTGCAGGTCACGCTTTATCTATTTTTGGAGATCATTCTGATGTGATGGCAGCTAGACAAACTGGTTTTGCTTTGTTGGCATCTGGTAGCGTTCAAGAGGTAATGGATTTGGCTGCAGTGGCACATTTAACAGCGATCAAATCAAGAGTACCATTTGTGCATTTCTTTGATGGATTCAGAACATCTCATGAAATCCAAAAAATCGAAGTGATGCCTTATGATGAATTGTCCAAATTGGTAGATTATGATTCGTTGAAGGCATTTAGAGATCGTGCTTTGAAACCAGAAAGTCCTGTGACCAGGGGAACAGCACAAAACCCAGATATATTCTTCCAAGCGAAAGAAGCTTCAAATGTATTTTATGATGCATTGCCAAGCATGGTGGAATCTTATATGAACGATATCAATAAGATTACAGGCAGAAATTATAAGCCGTTCAACTATTATGGAGCAGAGGATGCTGAAAAAGTAATCATAGCAATGGGATCAGTTACTGAAACCATTGATGAGACCATTGATTACCTAATGGCGAAAGGTGAAAAAGTGGGTGTGGTAAAGGTACACCTGTACAGGCCTTTTGTTGAGAAATATTTCTTTGATGTTTTGCCAAAGTCAGTTAAAAAAATTGCGGTTTTGGATCGATGCAAAGAGCCAGGTTCTATTGGTGAGCCTTTGTATTTGGATGTGAAAGCTATGTTCTACAACAAAAAAGAACAACCATTAATTGTGGGTGGGCGTTATGGACTTGGTTCGAAAGACACGACACCTTCACAAATAGTATCTGTTTATGAAAACCTAGATGTCAATGAGCCAAAAGATGGGTTCACAATTGGGATAGTGGATGATGTTACATTTAAGTCATTGCCCATTTCTAAAGCCATTGAATCTTCACAAGAAGGAACCATTCGATGTAAATTCTGGGGACTTGGCTCAGACGGAACAGTTGGTGCTAACAAGAGCGCAATCAAAATCATTGGAGATAATACAGATTTGTTCACACAAGGTTATTTCTCCTATGATTCCAAAAAATCTGGTGGTGTGACTATTTCTCACTTGAGATTTGGGGACAAACCAATCAGATCAACTTATTTGATAAGCGAGGCAGATTTCATCTCTTGTTCACAACAGTCGTATGTAGATAAGTACAACCTACTTAAAGGATTGAAAAAAGGCGGTACTTTCTTATTGAATACGCTGTGGTCACC
>CAZIKK010000010.1:72573-75299 GCA_964539975.1 uncultured Clostridia bacterium | reverse complement strand
GAATTTATCACCAATGTTTTAGAGCCAATGAACAGACAAGAGGGAGATGATCTGCCAGTCAGCACATTTGTTGGAAGAGAAGATGGAACTTTCCCACAAGGGACATCTGCCTACGAAAAGCGAGGCATTGCAGTTAACGTTCCGGAATGGCAAAAAGATAGCTGTATCCAGTGTAACCAATGTGCGTTTGTGTGTCCACATGCGGTCATCAGACCTTTCCTTGTGAATGAGAAAGAAAAAGGGAACGCACCTGAAACCTTTGAAACGATTAAAGCCACTGGGAAAGGATTTGACGGACTGACATATAGAATACAGATTTCACCATTGGATTGTACAGGTTGTGGCAATTGTGCCGATATCTGTCCTGCGAAGCAAAAAGCATTGATCATGAAACCTATCGCATCGCAAACAGAGGAACAGATTCCTAATTGGAACTACGCAATTAACAATGTAAGTATAAAAGATACGTTGATGGATAAAAAGACACTCAAAGGGAGTCAATTTGCATTCCCATATCTTGAATTCTCAGGAGCATGTGCTGGTTGTGGTGAGACTCCATATGCCAAAGTCATCACTCAGTTGTATGGAGACCGTATGATGATTGCCAATGCAACAGGTTGTTCATCTATTTGGGGTGCATCAGCACCATCAACTGTGTATTGTCAAGATGCAGATGGAAAAGGGCCTTCATGGGCAAACTCCTTATTCGAAGACAATGCAGAATACGGATATGGAATGTTAATGGGTGTAAACCAGATAAGAAAAGGCATCCAGGAAAAAATGACGGCGCTATTGAAGAAAGACTGTGTTCCAGCCAATGTTCAAGAAGCTTTCAAAGATTGGATTGACAACATGGAAGATGGAGATGGCTCAAAAGCTGCATCCAATAAGGTAATCGAAGCCTTAGAAGGAATGAAGACTTGTGATGGCTGTGAAAATGAAATCAAAGACATTCTTGAGAAAAAAGACTTCTTAATTAAAAAGTCTGTTTGGATTGTTGGTGGAGACGGTTGGGCATATGACATCGGTTATGGTGGATTAGACCATGTTCTTGCTAGCGGAGAGGATGTAAATGTGCTGGTATTCGACACAGAGGTTTACTCCAATACAGGAGGACAATCATCTAAAGCAACACCGACAGCGGCAACAGCTAAGTTTGCTGCAGCAGGCAAGAATGTTAAAAAGAAAGACTTGGGAATGATCGCGACTACATATGGGTACATCTATGTAGCTCAAGTATCAATGGGTTCAAATAAGAATCAGTTTATGAAGGCAATAGTAGAAGCCGAAAGCTACAAAGGACCTTCTCTAATTATTGCTTATGCACCATGTATCAATCATGGTATCAAGGAAGGAATGGGAAGAACTCAATACCAAGAGAAGCGAGCGGTTGATTCAGGATACTGGCACTTATATCGCTTCGATCCTAGACTTAAGGAAGAAGGTAAAAATCCATTTATTCTTGATTCAAAAGAACCAAAAGAATCATTCAGAGATTTCTTGATGAGTGAAGTAAGGTATACTGCTTTGCAGAGACAATTCCCAGATGTAGCGGAAGAGTTGTTTGAAAAAGCAGAAAAAGATGCTAATGAAAGATACGCATCCTATAAAAGAATGGCAGAAATGAAGTACTAAAAAAAACTCCCGGTCTATGGCCGGGAGTTTTCTGTGAACCAAATGTCAATTTCACGCTTTGCATCGATAGTATTTGCGGACCCATGCACAGCATTCTGAGTTACATTTGTTCCGAAAAGATAGCGGATAGTACCTTCAGACGCGTTGGCAGGATCTGTTTTTCCATTGATTTTCCGAACTTTTTCAATGGCATCTTTTCCAGAAAGAATAATAGCAACAATTCGATCGCTAGACATGAATCGGATAAGGTGGGGAAAGAAAGGCTTGTCTTTATGTTCGGCATAGTGTTTTTCCAATAATGATTCATCAGGAATCATTATTTTAATGGACTCCAAAGTTAAACGGCTTTCCTCATACAGAGCAATGATTTTACCCACGCATTTTTTTTGAACAGCATCGGGCTTGATTAGGACCAATGTTTTTTCGACATGTTTATTATCCATTGTCACCACCTGAGCATAGGAACCACAAGTCCGACGATAATCATCACGATTACGATAACAGATAGGGTTTTTCGCAATTTATTCGAATATAACATCATGACGCTCCTACTAATAATATTTACTTTCAACTTTAATATAATAGTATGCTGTTGTCAAAAAGTCAAATAAGGCAGTCTTTTTTAGTTGAAAAAAGCGCAAGGTATGGTATGATAAAAAAAGCAGTAAATCAACGAGGAGGACAGAATGAAAATATTTTCATGGAATGTTAACGGCATTCGTGCGGTAGCGAAAAAAGGATTTCTTGAGTGGATCCAAATAGAAGGCCCGGACATACTCTGTCTGCAAGAGACAAAGGCACAAGAGGAACAACTGGATGAAACACTGTTAAACATACCTGGATACAAAGCTTACTTCAATTCAGCAGAAAAAAAGGGGTACAGTGGGACGGCGATCTATACAAAAATTACACCGGATTCGGTTTGGTATGGGTTGCCCGAGGATAGATTTAACAATGAAGGCAGAACCATCAATATGGATTTTGGAGATTTTGTTCTAATGAATATATATTTTCCAAATGGCAAACAAAGAGATGAACGCTTGCAGTTCAAAATGGATTTTTATGAGGCTTTTCAAGAATACGCCACTGGA
>CAZIKK010000010.1:0-72473 GCA_964539975.1 uncultured Clostridia bacterium | reverse complement strand
TGGTGCACCTAATAGGACTCGAACCCATAACACCCGGTTCCGAAGACCGGTGCTCTATCCAGTTGAGCTATAGGTGCATGGCAACAATACTATTATAAATAGATAAGAGGATTAAATCAAGAAAAAGTTTGATAACATCATTAATTAAATGATACCAAAGGTTCCTGTGATAGAATATAGCAATCTAATATGGACGTTGGGCGAGGAGTATTTATATGATATCAAAAAAAAGAGCAGTTCTTATGACGCTTGTTGCAATGTTACTGACGTTTTCACTGACATTAGCAGGGAGTTTATATGTAGGATTCAAACATGATGATCGGATCATCATCACCATGTCGAGATACGATGAGTTGCGCCAGTTGGAAAACAAATATTCTAAACATGAATACATCATAGATTATGTTAGCAGTCAGTTTTTATACGATGTTGATAAGGAAGATTTGATGGAAGGGTCATTTTCTGGGATACTAGATGTGTTACAAGATCCCTATTCAGAATACTTGACAGTGGACGATTTCAACTCGTTGATTGAACAAACCCAAGGAGAATATAGTGGCATTGGCGTTTATGTATCAGTCACGGAAGACAATAAAATCATTGTCGTTGCACCAATTGAAGACACACCAGCGGATAAAGCAGGAATTCGAACAGGGGATTATATCGTTAAAGTAAATGGTCAAGAATACACTGGGGATCGGTTGTCGGATGCGGTTAACGTGATGAAAGGCAAACCGGGAACCGATGTGACCGTCACCATCAACCGCCCTTTAAAAGACGGTGGAGTGGACATCTTTGATGTGGTTATCACAAGACAAAACATTAAAATTGCAACAGTCAAACATGAAATGATGACCGAGGACATTGGGTACGTTCGAATTACAACTTTTGACCAACAAACAGATGAAGACTTTGAAAAAGCAATTGACGAGATGAAAAGAATGGGAATGGAGCGTTTGATTGTTGACTTAAGATTTAACCCAGGTGGATTGGTTTCATCAGTGGCAGAAATCGCCGATATGTTGTTGGGCGAGACCATTATTACTTATACGGAAACCAAAGGTGGCGAAAGAGAATATTACCATTCTGGTAAGAGCAGTTTAGAGATGCCTTTAGTTGTATTAATCAACGAAGGAAGCGCTAGTGCTTCAGAAATCTTAGCGGGAGCTGTTAAAGACACTGATGCAGGTGTTTTGGTGGGGACTCAAACATTTGGAAAAGGAATCGTCCAAAGAATCATGCCGTTGGAAGATGGTTCAGGGGTTAAACTGACTGTTTCAGAATATTTCACACCAAACAACATTAACATACACGGCATTGGTATTGAACCAAATGTTTATGTGGAATTACCCGATGAAGCATTGTATGGACCAGAAAACCTTGAGGAAGATACGCAACTTCAAAAGGCATTGGAGATTCTGGCCGAATAAGATAGGGATAGCACTTGATTTTTAAAAATCAAGTGCTATAATAATGCTAAGAAGGTCAAAGAAAGTCAAAGTCAGATTTGGAGGTGGTGACATTGGCCAAGCTGAGTGATCTTATAGAAGCACATATCAATGCAATCATTGATAAAGCATCAACCGACAGCATAGAAATCCAAAGGAATATCTTAGCTCAAAAATTCAATTGTGCTCCTTCACAGATCAATTATGTACTCACAACGCGATTTGGAAATGAGAGAGGCTATGTGGTTGAAAGCAAACGTGGTGGAGGCGGATATGTTAGGATTTATAAGATTAAAGCAAACCCAGATAAACATATTGATACAATCCTCAGAGAAGTCATAGGTGAATCTGTTACGAAAGGGCAAGCGGAAAGTATCCTCAATAGCTTGATGGACAAAAAAATTGTAAGCAAAAGAGAGATGCAAGTGATGCTAAGAGCACTGAGTGATAGAGCTTTAGGAAAGATTTTTCATGGGGATAGGAATACAATTCGAGCAGATTTGTTAAGAGAAATGTTATTAATATTAATATAGGAAGGTGAGAGTATGACTTGTGATGAATGCGGTGTGAACAATGCGAAAATACGTTTGACAAAAATAGTGAATGGTAAAATGATCGAGATGAACTTATGCGAGCAATGTGCAAAAAAACATTCTCAATTTCATGGGCCTTTTTCATTGCAAAACATTATGTCTGGATGGTTGTCCGATTTTCATAAACAAGAAACAATTCAAAAACTTCAGTGTGAGAAATGTGGCATGACATACGATGAATTTAAACAATCAGGTAAATTTGGATGTAGTCATTGTTATGGATCATTCAAAAAGAATTTGTCACCATTAATCAGAAGCATTCATGGCCATGATAGCCATCGTGGCAAGATACCTGAGAAAGCAGGTTCGGAGTTGAAACAGAAAAAAGAGATTGAAAAATTGAAACACCAACTAAGCGAAGCAATAGAAACGGAAGCATACGAAAAAGCGGCGGAAATCAGAGACAAAATCAAAGAGTTGGAAAAGGAAGTTTAGGAGGTGAAAATATGATAAATTGGCTGAAAGAAACAGGTGAGGAACGAGACATCATAGTAAGTAGTAGAGTTAGGCTAGCTAGAAATCTAGATAGTTGTTTTTTCCCGGGAAGAATGGAAACCACCACCGCGGTCAAAGTTTATCAAAATATAAGTGAAGCGTTGGAGCATAAAACATTTCAGAGCTTTAGACTGAAAGATATTCCAGAAATAGAAAGAAACATGTTGGTTGAAAAACACATTATCAGCCCAGCTCTCACGCTAACACCTGAATTGAGTGGATTTGCCATGAATCAAAACGAATCGCAATCGGTATTGATCAATGAAGAAGATCATATAAGGATTCAAACGCTCACTTCTGGACTTTCCTTAAGAGAAGCTTGGGATCAGGCAGATGAGTTGGATGATCGATTGGAGTCAAAGTTAAATTATGCCTTTGATGAAAAAGTTGGCTATTTGACAGCATGTCCAACAAATCTAGGAACAGGGTTGAGAGCATCTGTGATGATACACCTACCGGCATTGGAGATGACCAAAGAGATCAATAAAGTTTTTATGACTATTTCTCAATTTGGACTTGCAGTGAGGGGGGTCTATGGTGAAGGAACTAAAGCTTTGGGATCGCTTTATCAGATATCAAACCAGTCAACTCTTGGTGACGGCGAAGAGATCATCATCAAGAAGATAGAAAACCTATCAAGACAAATTGCATCAAAAGAAAGAGAGACGAGAAAAAGACTGATTGAGCGTAATACAGTGTTGTTGGAGGACAAAATTTTTAGAGCGTATGGCATACTCAAGCATGCCAGATCCATTACAGCGGATGAAGCTGTCCGACTGATGTCGCTAATCAAACTGGGAGTGGGCCTTGAATTGATCACGGATTGCACCATGAATGAAATAGATAGGCTTTACGTGGATATTCAACCTGCAAGCATACAATATTTACAGAGACAGGAAATGGATAATATGGAAAGAGATGTAAAACGAGCAGAGTTGCTAAGAAATAGTTTTTAGCAAATAAGAATAATACGAGGTGAAGATATGTTAGGAAAAGAACTTAGCGCATCCAGTAAAAAAGTACTGGAAATTGCACAAAAAAAAGCGATTGAATTAAAGCACGGCGTTTTAGGATCAGAACATTTACTGTTCGGTCTTGTGTCAGAGATGGAAGGCTTAGCGGGAAAAATACTTAGAAATAGAGGACTTGATTCAAAGAGTGTGGGAAATGGAATCATTAAATCTGTTGGTGAGGGGCAGCATGCTGGGCAAACCTTGTCTATAAGTCCGAGAACCAAAACCATTATGGAAATATCAGGTCAATTTGCGGCTCAATTTGGTTTGAACTTTATTGAAACCGAGCACATCTTGATGGCGATTGTAGCAGAAGGGGAAGGCATTGCAGCTATGCTGTTGAGAGAATTTGGGATGACCCCTGAAATGATTCAAAGCGACATACAACAAGGCGCGCACTACAAACAACAAAGCATGGAAACAAATAATCAATCAACAAGTGAACCACACCAGGAAACCAGTAAAAAAGCATTGGAGAAATACGGGAAAAATTTAAATGAGTTGGCAAAAAAAGGGAAAATTGATCCAGTGATTGGGAGGCAAGAGGAGATCCAACGAGTGATACAAGTTCTGAGCAGACGAACTAAAAACAATCCAGTTTTGATTGGAGAACCTGGCGTTGGGAAAACTGCCATTGCAGAGGGTTTAGCACAATCAATTGTTGAGGGGAACGTACCTGAAATATTGAAAAACAAACGGGTTGTAACGCTTGATTTGGCTGGAATGGTTGCTGGTGCCAAATACAGAGGAGAATTCGAAGAACGACTGAAGCAGGTGATGGAAGAAATTGTCACAGATGGAAATGTGATTCTATTTTTGGATGAATTACATACATTGATAGGAGCAGGTAGCGCAGAGGGAGCAATTGATGCTTCAAATATCTTAAAACCATCCCTTGCTAAAGGTGAGATTCAAGCCATTGGTGCCACCACAATTGATGAATACAAAAAACACATAGAAAAAGATGCGGCTTTGGAAAGAAGGTTTCAGACGGTGATGGTAAACGAACCAACAGTTGAAGAGACCATTGCCATATTGAAAGGGCTGCGAGACAAATATGAAGCCCATCATAAGATCAAAATAACAGATGAGGCAATAGATGCCGCTGCAAAACTATCCCACCGGTATATATCAGATCGATTTTTGCCGGACAAAGCCATCGATTTAATTGATGAAGCGTCTTCAAGACAAAGAATTAAAACAGTAACGGCACCACAAGAGCTAAAGGATCTAGAAGAATCCTTTAAAACCGTTGAAAAAGAAAAGCAGGAAGCCATCCATCATCAGAAATTTGAAGAGGCGGCAAAATTGAGAGACAAAGAAAAAGCCATTAAGGATGAGCTGGAAAACAGAAAGAAGACATGGCAACAAGAAGCATCAGCATCGGAAAGCGAAATAGGATATGAAGAAATTGCATCGATTGTTTCTTCTTGGACAGGCGTGCCTGTCAAAAAAATGGCTTCTGAAGAAAGCGAAAAACTGCTTAATTTGGAGCATCTGTTGCACAAACGTCTAGTTGGGCAAGAGCAAGCTGTTGAAGCGGCAGCAAAGGCCGTAAGACGAGCGAGGGTTGGATTGAAAGATCCTAATAAACCCATTGGATCCTTCATGTTTCTAGGACCTACTGGAGTTGGAAAGACAGAGTTATCCAAAGCATTGGCAGAAGCTTTGTTTGGCGACGAGAATGCCATTATCCGAATTGACATGTCGGAATACATGGAAAAACACGCTGTATCAAAATTAGTTGGATCTCCGCCAGGTTATATAGGATACGAGGAAGGCGGTCAATTGACTGAAAAAATTAGAAGAAAGCCTTATTCTGTTATTTTATTTGATGAAATCGAAAAAGCACATCCTGATGTTTTCAACATCTTGTTACAATTGCTAGATGACGGACGAATGACAGACTCTAAAGGTCGGACGGTTGACTTCAAAAACACTTTAATCATTATGACTTCCAATGTAGGGGCCAGCACCATCAAAAAACAAAAGACCCTAGGTTTTTCAACGGGTCAAGATCAAGAAAAAGACGAATATGAAAAGATGAAAGAAAATGTGATGGTAGAATTGAAAAAGACCTTTAGACCAGAATTCTTGAACCGACTAGATGAGATCATTGTGTTTCACGGCCTCAGCAAAGATAACATTAAAGAGATTGCCAGTTTGATGATCATGAACCTTCAGAAGAGGTTGTCGGAGTTAGGCATAAAAATTGAAGTAACAGAGGAAGCAAAAGCCTTGCTGGCAGAAGAAGGATACGACCCTGTGTTTGGAGCAAGACCTTTGCAACGCACAATCAGAAAGCGGATTGAGGATAAACTGTCAGAAGAAATTTTGAAAGGAAGTCTATCAAAAAACGATGAACTGATTGTCAACGTTGTCGATGGACAACTAGACATACAAAACAAGAAAGATCATTCCTCAGAATCCACTAATGATTTGAACTGATGCTGATATAAATTAGCGTAGACACCATTATCTTGGATTAATTCTTCATGGGTGCCTCTTTCATGAATGCCTTTATCATCAATCACAATAATTTCATTTGCATTCTTGATTGTGGAGAGGCGATGGGCAATGACCAGTGTCGTACGACCCTTAGAGAGCTTTTCTAAGGATGCTTGAATCATGACTTCTGTCGCATTATCAAGAGCTGAAGTCGCCTCGTCAAGGATCAGTATGGGTGGGTTTTTCAAGAATACTCGAGCGATGGAGAGCCTTTGTTGCTGCCCACCAGACAGCTTTATACCTCTTTCGCCAATGTGGGTATCATAGCCCTGGGGCAAAGACATGATAAAATCGTGGATGCTTGCATTTTTTGCAGCATCTATGACTTCCTCATGGGAAGCATCAATATTACCATAAAGAATATTATCCCTAATGGTTCCTGTGAACAGAAAGACACTTTGTTGCACCAAACCGATATGTCTTCTGAGAGATTGAATGGTATAGTTTTTAATATTTACACCGTCTATTTTAATCTCTCCCTCAGAGACATCGTAAAACCTAGGAATGAGGTGACACAGAGTTGTTTTTCCTCCACCTGATGGACCGACTAAAGCTACTGTTTTGCCTGCTTCAATTGAGATATTAACATGGCTGAGGACTTTGTTTTCAGAATTGTCCTCATAAGAAAAAGACACATTTTCTATAGTGATGTTACCAGCTACATTTTCAAGTTGAATGGCATCATCAATGTCTTTGATTCTTGGTGAGATGTCTAGCAAATGATTGAACCGTTCGAAACCGGACATGCCATCCTGAAATTGTTCGGTGAAATTAGTTAGACGTTTAATAGGATCCAGAAAAAAGTTGGTAAAAAGAATAAAGGCAACCAAATCCCCGTAAGTCATGGCATCTGTGTATACGAAGTAGCCTCCAATACCAACAGTGATCAATGTCAGAATGTTCATAAACAAATTCATGCCTGTGTGGAATTCGGCCATCGTCAGGTAAGCTGCAGATTTTGACACTCTAAATGTCATGTTGCCGTGATCGAATTTTTCGTTTTCAAAGCTTTCATTGGTAAAAGCCTTTGCCACACGAATGCCGGAAAGACTATTCTCAATTTGAGCATTTACAGAGGCGATTTTTTCACGGACATCACGGAACTTCCTGCGCATCACAACCCCTTTTTTCATGGTGAATAACAACATGATGGGGATGAGTGCGAATAGGATTAGAGTCAAACGCCATTCGATATTAAGTAGTATAAAGAAAGAACCTCCTAGTAAAAGAACAGACAAAAAGACGTCTTCCGGACCATGATGGGCAAGCTCAGCAATGGTATTAAGATCATTGATCAACCTAGACATAAGTTTGCCGACACGACTTCCATCGAAAAAACTGACGTCTAATGTTTGAAGGTGGTTAAAGAGTTTTTTTCTCATATCGTATTCGATACGAACACCTAAAATATGTCCCCAATAGCTTAAAATGTAATATAAAAGAGCCCGTAGAATGTAGAGTCCCAACATGACCAAAATGGTTGTGATGAGGGCTCGCAAATTTTTATCGGGAATGTGGTTGTTGAGGATACTTCTGGATAATAGAGGAAAAATCAAGTCAAGACCGGCGATTCCCGTAGCACAGGAAATATCTAAAACAAACAGTTTGATGTGTGGAATGTAATAAGTTGAGAATCTTCTAACTAAGTTCAAAAGTACCTCCTAATTCGCAAAAATACAAGGGCTTAATAGCCCTTGCGATTTTTTTCGTAAATGATTTTTAGTCCTTTGAGTGTCAACATGACATCGAATACATCGATGACTTCCGTTTCTGGAAAGATGATATTTCCAAGACCGCCTGTTGCGATGACGTGCATGTTGGGACATTCCATTTCTTCTTTGATTTTTTTAACAATGTATTCTACCTGTCCAATGTAGCCATATACCAAGCCGGCTTGCATGCTTGTGATGGTGTTGCGAGCCAAGATGCTACTAGGCTTTGTTATCGCTATGTTTGGTAGTTGAGCTGCTCTGCTCCATAGAGCATCTGCACTAATTTGTATGCCTGGAGAGGTGATGGCTGCAACAAACTCAAAATTTTCTGTCACAACATCATAAGTAGTTGCTGTACCAAAATCAATGACGATGACAGGGCCGCCATATATTTCGAATGCTGCCACTGCATCTACGATTCTATCAGAACCCACCTCTTTCGGATTCTCTGCTTTGATGGCCAAACCAGTTTTTGTGCCTGGCCCAATAGTAATGGGTGTTCGGTTGAGATATTTTTCCAGTGCCCTCATGAAAGAATGCATAATGTTGGGTACAACTGAAGAAATGATAATATCTTCTAATTTGCTTGCATCAATGCCGTTTACGTCCAGTAGATTTCTTATAAACAAACCATACTCATCAGATGTGCGTGGTTGTTTAGTAGTCATTCTCCAAGGACCATGAAGCGTGGTCTCGTCCCAAACACCAAGTGTTATGTTCGTATTTCCTACATCAATGGCTAAAAACATAGTAGGCTCCTTGTGATTATTTGTTGACAGCCCTGTATGCTACCACAACAGGTAAAGTCAGAATTGCGGCGACGGCCGCCTCTAAAACCGCGCTCGTTGTGATAATGGAAATTAAGAAAACTCGATAAGAGGCACCTACCATTTCAACGATATCTTGTGCATAAACAAAATAGAGCATGGTCATCACTAGGGCTGTATTGGTAATGGCGCCAGAAGCACCAGCAATCAAGATGGCCACTTTATCTCCTTGAGGCATTTTTGATAAAGCTGAGCTTAGTCCTTTGTAGACAAAATAAGCAACCACACCGATAAAAGTTCTGGGCAACACAGAGACTAGTGGGTTGATGAAGAGCAAATCAAAAGGTGACAAAGGAGCTAATAGCCCTCTAAGTAGCGTTGTCACACCAGCGAAAAAACCCATCAGTGCACCTGCCTTTGGCCCCATAACGATGCCTGTGACAATGGTCGGAATAAAGATCAGCAAAGCCATGCTTGCTGAAGCGGTGGGAATGGCGGTGATAGCCACAAATGCGACTGTCAGTGCCAGCATAACTCCTAAAAAAGTGAGTTTGCGTGTGTCTTTCATTATTGAATTCATGTTTTCCTCCTTGTTCTCGTTCTTTATTTAGATACAAGACAAATCATTATTATTATAGCACATGAAAATGAGATTACAATAAAAGATGGAAAAAGTCATAAAAAAACCACATAGCAAGTGAGCTATGTGGTTAGGATTAGAGGTTAGCCAATGAGCAACTTGGCAATGAATATCAATCCGACAATATAAGTTAAAATATTGACTTTATTAGCTTTTCCAGTCAGAACCTTCAAGAAAATATATGCGAGGATACCAAATACAATACCATCTGAAATGCTGTATGCCAAAGGCATGAACAAGAAAGTTATAAAGGCTGGGATTGCTTCCGTATAATCTTCAAAATCAATGTCTTTAATAGGTGACATCATGAATAGTCCCACCAATATCAAAGCAGGCGCTGTGGCAGCACTTGGAATGAGAAGAAATACATCTGAGAAAAACAAAGCAACACCAAACATGGCGGCAGTGGATAGAGCGGTTAGACCGGTTCTGCCACCTTCTGCAACACCGGCAGAACTTTCAACATAAGTGGTTACAGTGCTTGTGCCAAACAATGCCCCAACTGTTGTACCAATTGCATCTGCCAGCAAAGCTTGCTTTGCAATTAGGCACTTTTCCGTCTTCTGAAAGCATTTCTGCTTTGGTAGCAACACCTACTAGTGTCCCAACGGTATCAAACATATCAACCATAAGAAAAGTGAATAGAACGATAAACATATCGAAAGTGAAAATTTGCGAGAACTCAAACTTAAAGAAAGTATCGGACATAGATGGAGGTGCGGATAAGAGCTTGAATTCTTCTCCAACTGTGGTGATACCCATAGGGATTCCAATCAATGTGGTTGCAATAATACCGATTAACAAAGCTCCCTTGATTTTCAGAGCCAACAAAACTCCAGTGATCACAAGGCCGACCAATGCCAACAAAGCGGTTCCTTCAATCACATTGCCAAGTTCAATAATGGTTGAATAAGGCTGGTGGATAATGACCTCTGAATTGACCAATCCGATAAAAGCGATAAACAAACCAATACCAACAGAAATTGCCTTTTTTATGTTAAGGGGGATACTGTCGATGATGGCTTCTCTAACATTCAAGAATGTTAAAACTATAAAAATAATTCCTTCTAAAAATACAGCTGTTAAAGCAAATTCAAAACTTTTTCCCATGCCGATGACAACCACATAGGTAAAAAATGCATTCAAACCCATGCCAGGGGCCAGAGCGAAAGGTAGATTAGCAAACAAAGCCATGACTAAGGTTGCGATCAAGGATGACAAAGCTGTGGCTGTGAATACAGCTCCAAAAGGCATTCCAGCATCCATAAGCATCAACGGGTTGACGATGAGGATGTAAGCCATTGTCATAAATGTGGTGATTCCTGCGAGGACTTCAGTTTTTACATTGGTGTTGTGTTCTTTGAGTTTAAAAAACTTCTCCATTTCTTTCTCCTTGTTGTTTTTATTTAATATTAATGAATTCATTTACATTCTAACTAGATGCGTCATAATAGTCAATAAAAGAAGAATAAAAAGGAATATATTTCGCATTGTAACGAAATATAGATATATAAAAACAAGCTAAAGTACGAAAAAATCGTTTGTAAGGTGGGTATTTTTATAATAGAATAAAATGATCAAGATAGGAGGATAACTAATGACAACGGACATTTGTGTGATAACTTTTTTATCAATATCCCATGCGATGCGTTTCGAAAAAGTCATGAAGGATAATAATATCAAGATAAGGCTGATACCTGTTCCAAGAAGTATTAGCAGTTCATGTGGTTTATGTGGCCGGTTTGATTGTGATTTAAAAGAAAAGGTTTTGAGCCTATGCGAATCGCATAAAATCAAACATGAGAAGATCCATAAAATCGTACAGACCGACAAGGGTCAATGATAAGCTTGTCGGTCTAACTTAAGAATTCTTATCAATGTCATTAACAAGAAAGTGAAAATTGGAATCATGAAATAGGTGGTCATGATCCTTGTGGGTAGAAAAACAATGAAGCTTCTTCCAAACAGTAGAGATAAAAAATAGGTGTTTAGAAGAAGAGAAGTGATAAACTGTGTTGTACTGACTGTGAAATACAGCTTGTCGAATGTATAAATACCATATTTGGTACCTAAGAATTGATTGATAACAAAAGGAACCACCGCATAAAGAGTCACAGCAATGAGAAAAAAGAAAATGACCACAAAACTCACAGGGTTGCCATTGTAGTGGAGACCACCATCAAAACTAAGAACCCCCCGCAAGTATAATGCGTAAAGCAAACCGATCGTCATCAAAATGATGAAAAGACAGTTGTAATAATTGAAGTTTCTTTTAGTTAAGAAAGCATTTCTCTTGAATACTTTGAACAAAAAACCTGGTATAGCACCAGTCAATGCGGTTGTTAATGTGAATCCTGGAAAAAAAGCACCCCCCATGGGATTGATCATATACCCAATGATATCTGCTACAGCTCCAGCCATGAAACCAGCTGCAGGACCAAAAAAAATACCGGTGAGAATCAATGGAATACCTGAAAAGTTGATTTTAAGGGCCGGTAACCCAGCGATGGGGATAAGAAGTCCTAATATCCTAGCCAAGACGATGCTCAAGGTAGTCATGAGGCTGATGGTGACCAAAGATCTTGTGTTCATAAAACTTTTGTTTCTTAGAGTATTACTCTTCATAATTCATAAACCTCCTAAATGAGCAATACTCCCGCAATAAAATAGCTGATCTACTTTGACAGCGGAAGCGAGAAGACACCGCAGGAAATCCTTTCGTTTAAGGGCAACATCCCATCCCTTAACACTTAACGCATCTTCTCTACTCTGTTTTATACATCATATTACAAATCTAGAGAGTTGTCGACAAAAACTAACGGTTTATGACAACTAGGTAAGATTGAAATCATGCAGGAATTATTATATAATTTACAAGAATAAAGTAGGAGGCAAACTGATATGAAAAAAGATATCAATTGGGAAACACTTGGATTTGGTTATATAAAAACGGATAAGCGCTATATTTCGAAATGGCGGGATGGTCAATGGGACGAAGGGATACTGACTGAGGACAATTATTTAACCATCAGCGAAGCCTCCACAGGCCTTCATTATGGGCAACAGTGTTTTGAAGGACTGAAAGCTTATCGGAGACAAGATGGTAAGATCCAAATGTTTAGGCCAGAAGAAAACGCCAAGAGGATGCAGAGGAGTTGTCAAAGGGTCCTCATGCCTGAAGTGCCAGTGGAAAAATTCATTGATGCTTGCGAGCAGGTGATCAAGGCAAATGAAGCATATGTACCACCCTATGGAACAGGCGCAACACTATACATTCGACCTTTCGTTTTTGGAACAGGACATACGGTTGGTGTCAAACCAGCTCAGGAATATATATTTGGCGTTTTTTGCTTGCCAGTGGGAGCTTATTTTAAAGGTGGGATGAGTCCTGTGAACTTTATTACCACAGATTATGATCGAGCCGCACCGATGGGAACAGGAGCGGTGAAAGTTGGCGGCAATTATGCTTCGAGTATGTATCCCCATAAATTGGCAGCGGACGAAGGCTACGCAGATTGTATTTATTTGGATGCAGCCACGCATACGAAAATTGAAGAAGTAGGAGCAGCGAATTTTTATGGCATCACTCATGATGATGTATTTGTGACGCCGACATCCCCCTCCATATTAGCAAGTATCACCAAGCTCTCTTTGCTTCACTTAGCGGCAAACTATGTTGGGCTCAAAACTGAAGAAAGGGACGTTTTGGTAGATCAACTTGAAGAGTTCAAAGAAGCAGGAGCCTGTGGAACGGCAGCTGTCATCACACCTATAGGCGCAATTATGCATAAAGGCAAAAAAACCGTATTTCATTCAGAAACCGAAGTTGGACCTATTACCCAAAAGCTTTATCATACGTTAGTGGGCATACAATTTGGGGATTTGGAAGGACCAGAGGGATGGACACACTTAGTAACTTAAGGGAGGTATAAGATGTTTGTATCCGATCGAATTCAAGCCATGCAGGAGTCACCGATAAGAAAATTGGTACCTCTGTCTATTACAGCAAAGGAAGCGGGCAAGAAAATATATCAATTAAACATTGGCCAACCAGATATTAAAACACCTGATGAGTTTTTCAAAGCGGTGAAGGCATTTGATGAAGAAGTTTTGTCCTATGTGTATTCTCAAGGATTACCTGAGTTGATTGACAGTTTCAGACAATACTACAGAAATTATGGCATAGATTACGATAAGGACGACATTCTAATAACAAACGGTGGCAGTGAAGCCATTCTATTCTCCTTGATTGCAATTTGTGATTTTGGAGATGAAGTGTTGATACCAGAACCATTCTATACAAACTACAATGGGTTTTGTGAGGCGGTAGGGGTTAAAATTGTTCCTATACCTACGGTGGCGGAGAATGGCTTTGATTTGCCAGATGCGACAGCCATAGAAAAGTTAATAACAGACCGAACAAAAGGAATCCTTGTGGCAAATCCAGGAAATCCGACCGGGAAAGTTTTTACGAAGGAAGAAGTCTACCGAATTAGAGATTTAGCAATGAAGCATGACTTGTATATTTTGGCAGATGAAGTGTACAGAGAGTTTGTCTATGATGGGATGGAATTTGTCAGCTTCGGACAATTGAAAGAGATAGAAGATAGAGTCATTTTGACAGACAGCATATCAAAAAGATACAGTGCCTGTGGTGCTAGGATAGGGTGTGTGGCAACGAAGAACAAACGCATCACAAAAGAAATTTTAAAATTATGCCAAAGTCGTCTTTGTGTTGCAACCTTGGAGCAGGTGGGAGCCGCCAAACTGGTAGACGTTTCGAAAGAATATATGCAAGAGGCTTTTCAAGAGTACAACAAAAGAAGAATGGTGGTCTATAATGCACTTAATGATATGGAAGGCGTATTATGCAAATTACCCAAAGGTGCTTTTTATGTAACGGCAAAATTGCCGGTAGAAGATGCGGAAGATTTTGCCCGATGGTTACTGACTGATTTCCACATCGACAATGAAACGGTAATGATCGCACCTGCAGAAGGTTTTTATGCCACTAAAGGAATGGGTAGAGACGAAGTGCGTATTTCTTATGTATTGAAAGAAGAAGACCTGGTGAAAGCCATGAGGGTTATTAAGGAAGGATTATTAGCATATTCGAAAAGATAGTTTGCAGAATCTAACGCCCGATTGAAAGAGTCGGGCGTTTTATTAAGTGAATTTATAAAGAAATTGAACTGACTTAGGGTTGGTGATATGATAAGATAAAAAGCAAAATAAATCAAGGAGTGGCAGAATGACTTATTTATTGGTTTACATCTCTGGTGTGATGTCGGGTTTTTTAAATGTGATAGGTGGTGGAGGGTCGATGATCACAGTACCCATACTGATTTTCCTGGGTTTGCCACCGGTGGTCGCTAATGGAACAAATCGTGTAGCCATAATGGCTGAAGCCATATCCGGAACATTGACATACAAGAGCAAGGGTTATTTTTATCCTAAAATGGGGCTAATGCTATCAATTCCAGCAGTTATAGGATCAATTATTGGGACATTCATTGCCGTTGGTATTTCTGATGATGCATTCAATAAGGTCTTAGGAATCATCATGTTGGTTGTCTTGGGACTGATTTTAGTAAGACCTGAGAAAAAGTTTCTTTCAGGCATTGAAATCATGGAGTTTATGGGCAAAAGAAAAATCATTGCAATGATAGCCTTTTTCTTCGTAGGGTTATACGGTGGATTTATTCAAATTGGAGTTGGGTTTTTGATGATTGTTGCATTGGCACTTCTGACAGGGATGGACTTGATTAAAATCAATGCACTAAAGACATTGATTGTTGCTGTTTACACTTTGGCTGCTTTATTAGTGTTTATGACCAATAGCCGAATCGATTGGGGGATTGGTCTGGTGCTGGCTTTGGGAAATGGAACAGGAGCATTTCTTGGGAGCCATTTTGCGGTCAGCAAAGGTGAGAAACCCATACGCATCATACTGGCCATAACGGTGATTGTGATGACTGGAAAGCTTTGGGGATTATGGTTGTAACGGTAGAAGAGGCCATTAACTATAAAATTGTCGCCAGGAGGAATGGATGAGTATATCTTTTATTCACACAGCCGATATACATATCGGCAAAAAATTCGACACGGATTTAACACCACAGGAAAGCAAGGTACGAAGGCGTGAGTTGTGGGAGACTTTTGATAAGATAATTGAATTATGCATCCGAAACCGAGTGGAGTTTTTATTTATTGCAGGTGACATGACGGAAGCCCAGTATTGCAAGGTAGAAGACATCGTGAGATTGGTGGCCAAGTTTGAAGAAGCCAAGGAAACCCAAGTGGTCATTGTTCCGGGCAATAAAGATCCGTGGACAACTCACAACTTATACAAATACATGAGCTGGCCTCCTAATGTTCATTGGATTGATGAAACAAACCAGGTAAAAGAACTGCATTTTGAAGATAAAAACTTGTGTGTCTATTCAATTGGCATTAGTTCAATGGAACAGCCAAACAAAAGAGATTGCCTATACGATGTGGATGTGGATGTGAATAGAATTAACGTTCTGCTGATCCATGCAGATGTGCTAGAAAAAGACTCAGGAGCACTTAGAGTAGATCTCAACAGAATCAGTGGCAAGTTTGATTATGTAGCCTTAGGGCATGTTCATCAGTACGCGGAGATAAGAGATAGAATCATTTATCCAGGAACACCAGAACCTCTTGATTTTACAGAAAAAGGACAGCATGGTGTCGTGTACGGGAGATTAGGAAAAGATAATTTTGAGAAAATGTTTGTACCCGTTGCAAAAAGCAGATTCATTACCAAAGAGATATTTTTGCAACCAGAGTTTAGTTCAGAAAAAATTCTGGACATTATAAAGTATTCGGGAGATTACATTTCAGCTTCAAAAGATTATTTCAAAATTATTTTGACAGGAAGCGTAAATAGTGGGATTGATATGGATAGGTTGTTAAACGAGGCATCCAACTACTTTCAGCATATTGGATTTGAAGAGAACTATTTATATGATATTCATTCAGACCAATTGCCCGAAAGACAGGAAGACTCACTGATAGGCCAATACATTAAACAGTACCAAGAGAAAGGATTAAAAACCTTGGAAATGCAAAAATCCTTTTTGTTAGGGTTGAACCTTCTGATGGAAAGTAAGGAGAGGTCAGATGATCATTAAAAAATTGAATTTGTCAGGGTTTGGAAAGTTCTGTAATAAACAGATCGAATTGAAAGAAGGGATCAATTTGATCTATGGCAATAATGAAGCAGGGAAAAGCACGCTTCACCGTTTTATAGAAGGTCAGTTTTTTGGATTAGACCCTTTTGATAAATATAAGCCATGGGATGGGACAGAGTTTCATGGAGAATTGTCATTTCTGCAAAACAATCAAAATGTAACAATTGAAAGAGATTATAATCAACAGACAATTTCAATGAAAGATTCTATAACAGGAGAAGATTTGAATCAATCGTATGTATCAGATGATACAGATAGAATAGAACCAGGCAAAAAGTTATTTGGTGTAGGAAGAAGGTTTTTTAGAAATACTTTCAGCATTAACCAATTAGGAAGCAGAACAGAAGAAGAGTTATTAGTCGAAATCAAGAAAAAAATTGAAAATATAACAAAAACCAAGGATGACAGCATAAATATGTCCAGGATTTTAGATGCACTGGATAAGGTAGGAAGTGGTCTAAATGATGAAGAATCGATTCAGACACAGCTTGAAAAGAATGAAAATGAATTGGAAGAACTTCAAAATAAAAAGAAAATAAGAGAACAGCACAATCTGAAGCTGTACCGAAAGCTGGTGAAAATTGAGATTCTTCAAAAACAGGTGAAAGACGGAAAGCAAAAACTATCAGAAATAAATGAAATTCTTGAAGAAATTGATAATGAAAGTTTGATCGAAACTTATGAATCCGTTTTGAAGCTGGAAGATGAAATTCAAGACTTAAATGAGGCCATAGGCACTTCAGAATCGGTTTTAGACATTAACATGGATGAATATGAAAAGCTAATACGTAGCATTACCAAAATTGAGCAATTAGAAGAAGCCGAAAACGAATTGCAAGTGAAGAAAATAGCAATAGAACAGGAAGTATCAGACATTCGGAATAATTATCAGATCAACAATGGGGAAGAGTCATTGAAAAGCATCCCAACAGATTATCAATTGTATCTTGAACAAACAGGTATGTTGGACAGGTTATCGTCAAGAATTGACGCAATCAAAGAAGAAATAAGCGTTTTCCAATCAAAAAACCATTCTAATATCGTAGAGGCGTTTGAGAAATTCAATGAGAACTTAGGAGAGATCCGTTATTTAAAAGGCTTGTTGAGTAGCGACATATTGAATGTCATGTCACAAAAGATGAAGGTGGAGAAAAGGAAAAGGTGTCTAATAAGTATCTTAGCCGTCATATTGGCAGGTGGTGTGGGTTATGGCGCTTATTGGGCGACACAATTCTTTCAGGATCCTCGTTATTATTTAGGTCTGCTGGCATTAATCTTGCCTGTAGCTATCATCAAAAGCACAACAAGAAGTACGCGACTCATTAGGTCTTTAAAATTTGAGAAACATATTGTCAATGAGGAAAAAACAAGCAGTAAAAATCATTTGGCATATTTGGTAGAAGAAAACAATCAGTTAATTATTGATTCAGATTGCAGCAACTTCAATGAGCTCAAGTCGAAATATGCCACAGCCTTGAGCGAGTTGAACCAAGTTGAAGAGAAAAAAAAGAACCTCGAAACGATAGAAGAAGAATATGATTTCATAAGAAGAAAAAGAGATGAGACAGCTGAATACCTGATGAAACAGGTAAGGCCGTTTGGATACAACGCTTTGAATGATGAAGTCATTGAAGATGTGACCATTCGAATCCAAGAAGCTCAGAAAAAGTTTGAAAAGCTGGAAAACTTTGAAGCAAATGTGTCAGAGCTTCAGTTTGAATTGAAAAAAATGGATAGAGAAAAAAATGAGCATCTTAAAATGGTGGAAGATTTATTAACCAAAAATGAAGTGGATTCAATTTCAGAGTTGAAGCGTCGGATCAGAGAGCAGAAAGATTTGCAAGATAAAGTTGCTTTGAGAAAAGAGAAGGTAGAAAAAAAAGAAGCGTTATTGGATGGGAAAAGTGTCGTTGAGATGAAATCAAAGATTGAAAAATCAAAAAAATCTTTGGAGCAGATGCCTTTCAATAGTAAGGAAGAAGTGTTCCAATTAAGAGCTGTTGTTATGGATGAAAAAGATGTTTTCGCTCAACAGATTCAACAACTTAAAAATGCTTTAAGGCATCATGAGGAGTCTTTGCCTACTTCTGCTGAAATTGAAGAAGCAATTGAATATGGGGAGTATCACAAAAAGAGGCTTCAAAATCAATTCAGCATGGTTCAAGAAACCAAAAATCAACTGATGGCTAGTGCCAAGATGGTACAAGAAGATTTCGAGCCCAAGCTGATACGAAAGATTAGTGTGTATTTGGAAAAGTTGACAGACAGAAGATACCAACAAATCATGATAGACTCAAACTACCAAATCAGCTTATGTAATGCGGATTCAGATAAAACAGTCGATGTGGAGAGTCTCAGTGCAGGTACCATAGATCAGTTGTACTTCTCAGTGAGAGTTGCTTTGATAGAGATGTTGTCAAAAGACCAGTCTGCTCCCATGATTCTAGATGATTGCTTTACTCAATACGATGAGGAAAGGCTTAAGAATGCGTTGGCATTGCTGTCCAAAATTTCAGAAAACCGGCAAATCCTTCTTTTTACGTGTCACAAGCGCGAAAAAGAGCTGTTGGAAGAAATGAACAAAGAATTCCAGTTTATCCAACTTTAAAAGGTATAAAAATGAAGATATATAGTATTGCAGATTTGCATTTAGACGCTAGAAATGAAAAGCCAATGGATGTTTTTGGAGAAATTTGGATGGATCATGACAAAAAAATATTTGACCATTGGCAAAAGGTTGTAAAAGAAGAAGATCTTGTTTTATTGCCAGGAGACATTTCTTGGGCTTTGGCTTTAAGAGATGCAGAAGAAGATTTAAAGAAAATTGATGGCATGCCGGGACGAAAGGTTATAACGAAAGGAAATCATGATTTTTGGTGGTCATCGATGAGAAAACTAAGAGCACTGGGACTTCAGAGTATATTTTTTATGCACAATA
The DNA here is from genome assembly GCA_964539975.1 of uncultured Clostridia bacterium. GTDB lineage: Bacteria > Bacillota > Clostridia > Tissierellales > Dethiosulfatibacteraceae > 38-11. Next base: position 53,142 of record CAZIKK010000010.1, on the reverse strand, counting down.
ATAGCTATAGTTGTGAAAACATTGAGGTTTATGGAACAAGAGGATGGATCTCTCAAAATAGTGAGGACTTCAAAAAAGAAGACGAAGTGATTCATCGAAGAGAATTGATTAGACTTGAAAATTCCATCAAATCAGCTCCTTTGCATAGACATAGCTTAAAAATTGCAATGATACATTATCCACCTATTGATGGAAATGGTGGATTGAATGATTTTGGTGAAAAAATTCTGGAATACGCTACAGATATTTGTGTTTACGGCCATTTGCATGGATTAGAGGCACATAAAAGAATAAAGGAAACAACAATAGGTGGAACTAGATTTGTTTGTGTGGCAGCAGATTATTTAGCATTTGAACTGAAAGAGATAGGTGAGGTTACAAAATGAAAGAAATGGAAGTCAAGGTACTCAAGATTGACCCTCAAGCGATTGAAAAAAAACTGATACAGTTAGGTGCAAAGAAGGTGAAGGAAGAGAACCAATTAAATAGAATATATGACACAGAAGACGGGTATTTAGAAAAATCGTCAAAGGGATACGCTCGAATACGTGTAATAGAAGATCTTATTAATCAACGGACACAAGCCTATCTTACTGTCAAGAAAAACCAATCAAAAGAAGGTCTTCGGACAAACATAGAACATCAGATTTCTATTCCAGATCAGCAAGCCATGGCGCTCATACTAGAAGATTTGGGTTATGTGTTAAAGCATAGTGGGCAGAAACATCGTCTATCCTACCAAATTGACGAGATGCTGTTTGAAATAGATACTTGGGATCAAGGCACTTACCCTGAGCCCTATTTGGAAATAGAAGTAACGCAGTCACAAGATTTGAATCGTGCCCTAAAACTATTAGGTTTGAATCCAGATCAGGTGACCACCAAGTCGATACAGGAGATTAAGAGCGAACGGGAGGCAAGAGAATGATTACAATCGAAAAAAAAGTGTTTGATGACAAAAAACAGCAGTATGAATTCATAAACAGAGGGATCAAAGCATTATTGAAAGATGAAACAGACTGGTTGGCAAATCTGTCAAATGTTACAGCTTTTTTAAATGAAGTCCTGTCAGATATTAATTGGGTAGGATTTTATCTTTTTAGAGAAGATCAACTTATACTCGGACCGTTTCAAGGGAAGCCTGCATGTACAAGAATTGTATTAGGAGAAGGGGTGTGTGGGACAGCAGCTAAAAAGAAGCAACCTATCTTAGTGGAGGATGTTCATAGATTTCCTGGTCACATTGCTTGTGATCTTGCTTCGCGATCTGAATTGGTGGTTCCTTTTATGAAAGGAGAGACGCTTCTTGGGGTGATCGATATTGACAGCCCGTTCCTTAGCAGATTTGACGAAGAGGACAAGGTGGGAATTGTTCAAATGGCTGAGATTATTGGAGAGCATCTTCAGATTTCTCTTGACAAAAAATGATGGATAGACTATCATTCAGGATAAGAATAAACTGAGTGCTGTGAAGGAAAAAAGTAGCCGATTACTTGAAACGAAGAGAGCAACCCGGAAGGTGTGAGGGTTGACAAGTGGCGGGTGAAATTACATTTCTGGAGCACACGTGGAAACACGCGCAGGCAAGCGATAGAGGCATTAGAGGCTTCGTCAAGCATGGACGGAGTAAACAAAGGTGGTACCGCGGATCAACATTCGTCCTTGATAATTAGTCAAGGATTTTTTTGTTTAAAAATAAAGACTAGGTGAGGTAGAAAGATGTCGAAAAATGTATTTGACGTACTGATGGAAAGAGGTTATATAGAACAATGCACTCATGAAAATGAAATCAAATCTTTGTTTGAAAAGGAAAAAGTGACTTTCTATATTGGATTTGACCCCACAGCAGATAGCTTGCACATTGGACATTACATTCAAATCATGGTAATGACGCATATGCAACGACATGGACATCGTCCTATCGCTGTTATTGGAGGCGGAACAACAATGGTGGGAGATCCAAGTGATAGAACGGGTATGAGATCTTTAATGACAAAAGAGACGATTGCGGAAAATGGAGAGAAATTTAAAGTCATATTTAAAAAATTTCTTGATTTTAGCGAAGGAAAAGCCTTTATGGTGGATAATGGTGATTGGCTTTTAGAATTGAATTATGTCGAGTTTTTAAGAGAAATAGGCGTTCATTTTTCAGTTAATAGAATGTTAACAGCAGATTGCTATAAAAACAGAATGGAGAAAGGATTGACTTTCCTAGAATTCAATTACATGCTGATGCAAGCCTACGACTTTTTAGAGTTGAATGAAAGATACAACTGTAAAATGCAATTCGGAGGCAACGATCAATGGTCCAATATCATTGCAGGAGTGGATTTGATTCGAAGGAAAAGAGGGGAAAGTGCTTATGGAATGACCTTTACTTTGCTGACAAATAGCGAAGGCAAAAAAATGGGTAAAACCGAAAAAGGCGCATTGTGGTTGGACCCAGAAAAGACATCGCCGTACGAGTTTTACCAATACTGGCGAAATGTTGGGGATGCAGATGTGAAAAAATGTCTAGCATTGTTGACCTTTTTGCCAATGGAAGAAGTTGAAAAATTGGGAAGCCTTGATGGTTCAAAGATCAATCAAGCAAAAGAAGTTTTGGCATATGAGATTACGAAGTTGGTCCATGGTGAAAACGAAGCAGAAAAATCACAAGAAGCAGCAAGAGCTTTGTTTACAAAAGGGACTGATTCAGAAAACATGCCAACAACAGAAATCGATATAGATCAGCTGACAGACGACTTTTCCATCATAGAGTTGATGAAAACGGCAGGATTGATCAAAACAAATAGTGAAGGCAGAAGGCTTATTCAACAAGGGGGCGTAGTGTTGAATGAAGATAAGGTCCAAGATTTTTCAAAGGTTGTCACCCTAAGTGATTTTGATTCAGGTAAGTTGATTATCAAAAAGGGAAAGAAAACATTCCATAGAGTAAATTTAAAAAAGGATGATTAATATGTCTCAATTAAAATTGGCAGCAGTAAGCGCATTTGGATTAGAAGCAATTGTGAAACGTGAATTAATGCATATGGGTTATGAAGATCTAAAGGTTGAAAACGGGTGGGTGTTCTTCCACGGTGGTTTAGAGGATATCATAAAAACGAATATAAACTTGAGGTCTGCTGAAAGGGTTTTGTTGGTGATGGGTGAATTTGAAGCAAAATCTTTTGAGGACCTGTATGACAGGACGTACGCGCTGCCTTGGCATGAATGGATTGAAAAGGATAGCAGGTTTCCAGTGAATGGCAAGTCAATAAAATCAACTCTATTCAGTGTGCCGGATTGCCAGTCAATTGTGAAAAAAGCGATTGTTGACAAATTGAAATATCACTACAAGCAAGAATGGTTCCCTGAAAAAGGCGCAGAATTCACAACCCAAATTTCAATTCACAAGGACCAGGCTATCTTAACCATTGATACCACAGGTTCTAGAGAAGGCCTTTTCAAAAGAGGTTATAGAAAGAATGCAGTGGAAGCACCACTTAAGGAAACACTGGCAGCGGCAATGGTTCAATTGAGTTTTTGGAACAAAGACAGAATTTTGATGGATCCTATGTGTGGCAGTGGAACCATTCCCATTGAGGCTGCCTTGATAGGAACCAACACACCACCAGGGTTGTATCGTTTTTTTGCATCTGAAAGATGGAATCGACTACCGGAAATGATGTGGGATAAAATCAGAAGCGATTACGAGTCTAAAGTGTTGACAGATACGGAATTAATGATTTATGCTTCAGATATCAGCGAAGAAGCTGTTTTTTCAGCAAAAAAGAACGCGGAAAGAGCAGGTGTTTCCGAGCATATTCGATTTGAAATCAAACCGGTACAAGAAGTCGACCTGCCTGGAGAATATGGCGTCATGATAACAAATCCACCCTACGGAGATCGAATCGGTGATGGGGAAATGGTAGATGAATTGTCAAAGGCAATAGGGAAAGTTTTTGGCAGCAATCCTACTTGGTCCAACTATGTTATAACTTCCGACGAAAAGTTTGAGAAACATTACGGGAAAAAGGCTTCAAGAAAAAGAAAACTATTTAACGGAAATGTGAAAGTCAACTATTTCCAGTTTTATGGATTGAAAAAGCAGTGATCACTGCTTTTTATTTAAAATCATTTAAAGTATGATATAATGATGAAAAATGAAAAAGAATTAAGGATAAATTGCAAAAAAAGTATCTAATTCGAATGTTAAAAGGTGGTAATTATGTCACAAAATGATTTGAATGTTTCGCCTAATTCGCCCCAATTTAAAATACTGGATAGCATGATGGATGGTGTGCGTCTTATCAATAAGTATAAAGTGGTGATTCATACCAATCAATATGTTGAAGAAAACATGGTGGCTCATACAATTGGGAAAAAGTGTTATGAAGGGATAGGCAAAAGAGAAGTATGTAAGGCCTGCATCGCTGATGGAACATTTGAAACTGGAGCAACAGAGAAGAAGTACGAAACAATCAATGGAAGGCACTATTTGGTGATCACATCGCCAGTTTATGATCGATACCAAAACATAAACGCGGTTGTGGAAGTCTTCAGGGACATAACAAAGGAAAAGGAATTGGAAGATTCCTTGCTCCAAAAAAACGAGAAAATGCGAAAGGATATAGAGTTCGCACAAAAAATGCAGGCAAATATGTTGCCTCTTAAAGGCAAGTACTATGATTTGCAAGTCAACTACTTTTATCGACCTTCAGAGCTGTTGAGTGGAGATATGTTTGATGTTTTCAACATAGATCCTTTTCATACCGTTTTATACATTTGTGATGTGATGGGACATGGTGTATCATCATCCATGATCAGCATGTATGTCAAGCAAACCATGAGAGCTATTTGCCGAAAGAAAGACGATTTGAATCATACAATGAGAGAATTGCATCAAACTTTTCTAGCATTAAACTTTGAAGATGACCAATATTTTTCAATTTTTATGGCTATTTTTGATCAACCTAATCGAACGCTTCATTATGTCAATGCGGGACATAATTGTGAACCTTTATTGAAGCGGAATGGAAGAATAAAAAAGTTAAAGGCAAAAGGGCATCCTATATGCAATGCTTTTGACAAGATAGAATATGAGGAACATGTCATCTCTTTAGAGAAAGGAGACAACCTTCTGTTTTATACAGATGGAATCACTGAGATGAAAAATGCATCTGGAGTTTTTTTTGGTGAGGAAAGACTGTGGAAAGCTTTTGAAGAAAGGGCGGATATTATCCAATCCATCGGGACATATATCGAGAATTTCGAAGGTGAAGGCAATGACGACTTGGCACTGTTAGATATAAAAGTGATTTAGGAGGAGATATGTCAATTGATGTAACAATTAAATGGCCACAAATTGAGGCGACTATGCATAAACAATTACTCAAAGACATTCAAAAGGCACACCAAAGATTATTAGATAAAAGCGGGCAAGGCTCTGATTTTTTAGGATGGGTAGATTGGCCCATTATTTATGATGCCAAAGAAATTGACAGGATTAAAGAAACAGCTGATGAAATTCGTGAAAAATGCAACGCTTTTGTAGTGGTGGGTGTAGGCGGTTCCTATTTGGGGGCAAGAGCGGCCATTGAAGGAATCAGAGGATCATTTTATAATGACCTGCCCAAGGATTCTCCAAATATCTATTATATGGGGAACAACTTAAGTGGCAGCTACTTAAAAGACTTGATGGGTATTTTAGAAAATAAAGATGTATGTGTCAATGTGATATCAAAATCTGGCACAACGACAGAGCCTGGAGCAGCATTTCGTGTCATCAAAGCATTTATGGAAAAAAAATACGGTAAAAAAGAAGCGTCAAAAAGAATTTTTGCAACAACCGATGAAAACAAGGGCGCTCTATTGACATTGGCCAAAGAGGAAAACTATAGAAGGTTCGTCATAGAAGATCATATTGGTGGCAGATATTCAGTTATGACACCGGTTGGTTTGTTGCCCATGTCGGTTGCAGGAATCGATATAAATGAATACTTGGAAGGCGCAAAAGAGGCCTACAGGGATTATCAGGCAAATACAATGGATGAAAACCCGTGTTATCGTTATGTGGCTTATCGCAACAGCCTATATCGGCAAGGTAAAAAAATCGAAGTATTAGCGACATACGAACCGGACTTATCCTACTTAGCCTCTTGGTGGCAACAGCTTTACGGCGAAAGCGAAGGCAAACAGGAAAAAGGAATTTATCCTGCCAAGGTGGATTTCACAACTGACCTTCATGCGATGGGTCAATACATTCAAGAGGGTGAAAGAATTCTATTTGAAACGGTAGTTCATGTTAGAGAAGGTAGAGCAGATCTACATATGCCAATGGATAAAAACAATCTAGATGGATTGAACTACTTGTGCGAAAGTTCCTTTAATGCAATGAACAATAAAGCGATGGAAGGAACGAGCCTTGCACATATCGAAGGAGGAGTCCCTAACTGTGTGATCTCAATAAAGGATACTAGTAGTTTTACAATTGGTAAATTGATGTATTTTTTTATGCTCAGCTGTGGTATCAGTGGATACGTCTTAGGTGTTAATCCCTTTGACCAACCAGGTGTAGAAGCTTATAAAAAAAATATGTTTGCTTTATTAGGGAAACCTGGATATGAAGCCTTGGCACATGAATTGAAACAAAAATAACTTGGCAAGTTTGAATTGAAATGCTTCAAAAATGGTGTTATAATACAGTGGTTTTCAAAGCAATGAGAGGAGTCAAAATGAAACATTTTATAAAAGTATTTTTTATTTCATTACTTTGCTTCATGCTCATGATCGGAGCAGGAATATATACTTATGCAAGATTCTTTAATCCTGATGAAAGCATTGATTATACACAAGTTGAAAATCCGGCATGGTACAGAGACTTTGAGGAAGTGGACGAAGAGACGTTAACACCACTTGAGATGGCTATTAGGTATTCAAAACGTGTCAATGTGCTAGTATTAGGCTTAGAAGGGACAAGAAGCGATACGATTATGCTGGTGAGTTTTGACCGAGCGACAGCACATGCCGATATTATCTCTATCCCTCGGGACACATTCTTTCACAGAGAAGGCTATGACAACCCTGGACAAAAGAAGATAAATGCCGTATATGGTGCTTCAGGAGCCACAGGAACCATGCGGGTGTTGGAGAATCTGTTGAAAATACCGGTTCATAATTTTGTGACCGTGGACTTTGAAGCTGTGAAAAAGACGGTGGATGTATTGAACGGTGTGGAAGTGGAGGTGCCATTTGACATGGATTACGAAGACCCATATGCCACACCTCCTCTGAAGATTGATATCAAAAAAGGGGTTCAGATACTTGATGGTGATCAAGCACTTCAGTACCTGAGGTTTCGACATAATAATGATTTAACCGTCGGATACCCAGACGGTGATTTGGGGAGAATCAAAGCCCAACAGACCTTCATTAAAAATGCAGCGAGAAAAGCAATGAGCTTTAGATTGCCTGCTGTCATCAGAGAGATCTACCCCTATTTCAGAACAGATTTGACCTTGGCAGACATGCTTCTGCTTGCAGGAGATGCGATAACTTTTTCAACAGAAAAAATGACCACACAAACATTGCCAGGCCATGCAACAATGATAGAAGGGGTATCCTATTTTGTACATGACCCAAAACAAGTGGTTGAGTTGGTAGAATCAATTTATGGTGTGGAATAAAAAAACAAGGACTCAGATGAGTTCTTTTTGTGATTGAGGGGTATATGATTATTGTAGCTTGTGAAATTGAATTAATTATCTACAACAGCAACTCGCTCAAAGATAAGCGACACGTAATCAAGAGCATTATCAATAGAATCAAGGAAAGATACAATGTAGCGATTGGAGAGACCGATTATCTTGATAAATGGAATCGGAGTGAAATTTCAGTAGTTACCGTTTCCAATGCCAAATTACCAAGCGAGAAGACCATTGATAAAGTCATTGGTTTTATCGAAAAAGATTCTCGGGTAGAAATAATCCATATTGAGAGGTATGTCTATTGAAAAACATAGAGTTAATTTTATCGATTTTGCAAAAGACTTACCCTGATGCAGGTTGCGAGTTGAATTATCAAACGCCGTTTCAGTTACTGATAGCAACTATGTTGAGTGCCCAGGCAACGGATAAGAGTGTGAATAAATTGACAGCGTCTTTGTTTGAGGAGTATCCGGAAATAGATGATTTTTTAAAAATGTCACAAAAAGAGATAGAAGAAAAAATCAGAAAGATTGGTTTGTATAGAAACAAATCAAAAAACATTTATCATCTCTGCCGTGTCTTAAAAACAGCTTTTGATGGAGAGGTGCCAAGCAATGAAGAGGATTTGATGAGCCTTCCCGGAGTAGGAAGAAAAACTGCTTCTGTAGTATTGGCTGAAGCATTCAAGATACCTGCGATTGCAGTGGATACGCATGTGTTCAGAGTCACAAGACGACTTGGTTTAACCTCAGCGCAAACACCAGACAAGGTTTCTAATGAGTTGATGAAGCGAATCGACAAAAGCTGGTGGATCAAGGCACATCACTTATTCATCTTTCACGGAAGAAGGATGTGCAAAGCAAGAAAACCAATGTGTGAAGTTTGCCCAGTGGAAAAAGAATGTGAAAAGATTGGCTTGGCGTCATAGCCAATGCACTTGCCAGTGTTTAAAGTGTGATATAATAGATAGGGTGGTGAAAAGATGGCCTTTAACATGGTACTGTTTGAACCTGAGATCCCTCAAAATGCAGGGAATATTGTTCGCACGTGTGCGGCAACGGGTTCTAATTTATACATGATAAAACCTTTGGGTTTTTCAGTATCCGACAAATATTTGAAACGTGCAGGTTTGGATTATTGGAATTTAGTTAACATATATTACTATAACAGTTTGGATGAACTAATTGACGAAAAAGAAAGTCAACGGTTTTTCTTTGTTACAACAAAGGCAACACAGTATTATTCAGACATTGCTTACGAACAAGGCGACTTCTTTGTTTTTGGGAAAGAGACAAAAGGCTTGCCGGATGACATTCATAGAAAGTATGAAAGTCAGAGGATAAAAATACCAATGGTTCCCAATGAAAGGGCTAGGTCTTTGAATCTGGCCAATGCTGCTAATATTGTTTTGTATGAAGCCTTGCGTCAAAATGAATTCGCGGGATTAACCTAATAGGTAGGTGTTTGGATGACAATTATGATTGGTTTGGCTGGGGGTCTTGGTCTTTTTATATTTGGAATGATCTACATGAGCGATGCGTTGCAAAAATTTGCAGGATCAAAGCTTAAGGATTGGATAGCCGCGCTGACAAAGAAAAAAATCTACGCTGTCTTAGTGGGTATATTCATTACAATTTTGATTCAAAGTTCTTCAGCTACAACCGTTATGACAGTTGGCTTTGTAAATGCGGGCATTCTAAGCTTAAACCAAGCGATTGGCATCATTATGGGCGCAAATATTGGAACCACCGTAGTGACTCAACTGATATCCTTCAATTTTGAGATGTATGCTCCTCTGATTATCGGCTTGAGTGTGGTAGCTTACGTATTAGGAAAAAATAAGCAACAAAAAAACATTGCAAGCATATTTATAGGATTTGGCCTATTGCTTTTGGGGATGGGTCTAATGAAAGAAACCATTAGCCCTTTGAGAGATTCACCCGTATTTATCGATTTGATTATTAATTTGAGCAACCCAGTCATCGGCCTGCTAGTTGGCTTGGTAATGACAGCATTGCTTCAAAGCTCGGCCGCTACAGCAGGGATTCTAATTGCGATTGCAGGAAGCGGGTTATTGAATATTAATATGGCTTTTCCTGTATTGCTGGGTTCTAATATTGGAACGTGTGTTACGGCGTTGTTATCTAGCATAGGTGCAACTAAAACGGCGAGAAAAGCTGCTGTGATTCATGTGACTATAAAAGTAATAGGTGCCATTCTTTTTATGGCATATTTGAGATTTCCTTTGCAATCATTAGTTGAAACCATGAATCCATTGCGTGTGGAAAGGCAAATCGCAAATGCCAACACGATTTTCAATGTGATGACGGTGCTGATGGTTTACCCTTTTTCAGACAAAATTGTGAAATTCTCTCATAAATTGGTGAGAGGACAGGACAAAATGAAAAAAGGTCACTTAACTTATGTGAACGATGATTTGATCTTTACGCCAGATGTTGCCATTCAACAGATGAAAAAAGAAGTATTGGCTTTGTTTGGATTGGTTGAAAAACAATTGAATTTATCAAAAAAAGCACTGATGCAATATGATGATAGAATCTGTCGCACTGTGTTCGAAAACGAAGAATACATCAACCAGATCGAGGGAGGGATGTTTCAATTCATTATCAAGTTGACAGGACAGAATTTAAATGAAGGACAAATGCGACAAGTCACAACCGTGTCAAAGACGGTGACGGATTTGGAAAGAGTCGCTGATTTAGCTGAGAACCAAACAGAGTTAGCAGTCATCATGAAAGACAATCAATTAAAACTTTCAGACAAGGCAGCTGAAGAATTGACACAGCTTTATGAAAAAGCAACCATTCTTTTTGAAACGTCACGTCAGATATATAAATCAGAGGATATGGATCTGAAAATCGAGATGGACCAAGTCTTGGATGATACTCATAGGCTTTTGGAGACATCTCAGATCAATCACTTGGAACGAACAAGAACACAACAATACAACACACAAGCAGAAGTCGTTTTCTTAGATGCTTTGGGGAACTTAGAACGGATAGGCGCACATGCCATGAGTATTGTCCGGACAGTATCAAGACTGAAATTTTAGCATAAAATTAGGAGGATCAATGAGTATTGCATTTGGTTTAATTGGAGGATTAGGGCTGTTTTTATTCGGCATGAATTACATGGGTAGCGCTCTGCAAAAGGCGGCCGGATCAAAAATGAGAGGCATATTGGCTGCATTGACCAACAACCGTGTATTAGGTGTTTTTGTTGGTGGGTTGGTTACCATTGTTGTTCAAAGCTCTTCGGCTACAACCGTTATGACTGTTGGCTTTGTCAATGCTGGATTGATGAATTTGACTCAGGCAATCGGTGTGATTATGGGTGCCAATATCGGAACTACGGTTACGGCTCAAATGGTGGCTTTTAAGTTGACCGACATAGCCCCTCTGTTTGTGGGGATAGGGGTTGCCTTTTATTATGGATCCAAGAACAAAAGGGTTAAGGAAGTGTCAGAAATATTTATAGGTTTCGGAATTTTGTTTCTTGGGATGGATTTTATGAAAAGTGCGATGGAGCCATTGCGGGAATCTCCTATTTTTATGGACTTATTAATGAATTTTAACAATCCTTTGTTTGGCATATTTGCAGGATTTGTGATTACAGCAGTGCTTCAGAGTTCTTCTGCAACCACAGCTCTTTTAATAGCAGTGGCGGGGAGTGGGCATCTGACGATTGAGATGGCGTATCCCATTCTATTTGGTGAAAACATTGGAACTTGTGTGACCGCGATGATAGCAGGGGTAGGGGCCAATAAAACGGCTAAGCGCGCTGCTTTGATGCACTTGATTTTCAATGTGACGGGGACATTGCTATTTATGATGTTTTTGAGAATTCCTGTTCAGACTTTTGTTGAGTGGCTTTCACCAGTGAACATAGAAAGACAGATAGCCAATGCGCATACATTTTTCAACATCATTACTGTTATCATCATGTATCCTTTTGCAAATAGAATAGTTAGATTGGCTGAGAAAGTGATCAAGGGTGAGGATGAAGATCAAATTGGTGCATTTAAATATTTGGATAAACGATTGTTGGCAACACCTTCCATTGCTTTAGCGCAATTTTCAAGAGAAGTATTGAGAATGGCTAAGATGGTTGAAGAAGAAATGTTGGATGCTCAGTATGCTTTAATTAATCGGGACGAGGCGATGGCCCATGCTGTTTTCGAAAAAGAAAAGCTAGTGAACGTTATGGAGAAAAAGCTACTTGATTTTATTGTCGATATTTCAAAGCTTTCATTGACAGGAGATCAAAGAGACAAGGTCACAACGCTTATGAATACAATTAATGATGTGGAAAGAGTAGGGGATCATGCAGACAATATTGCAGAGCTTGCCTTATACAATATAGAGAACGGAGATCAATTCTCAGAGAATGCCATGCAGGAATTAACTGAAATGATGGAACTGGTTCATGAAACCTATAAATTGGCTATCTTAACATTTAAGACGGTGGATAATGATATGGCCATGGCTGTTTTTGAGAAAGAAAAGAAAATTAATGCTATGGAAAAGGAATTGCGAAAAAATCATATGGCAAGATTGAACGATGGTCTATGCATGACAAGCACAGGAATTGTCTTTCTAGATACCATCAGCAACCTTGAGAGAATTGGAGACCATTCAACCAATATGGCAGAGTCCATAGTGGAAGTAATCAATAAGCGGGCAGTACTTAATGAATTCAAAGGAGACCATTAATTATTATATTTTATTAACAATGGAGGAAGGATTGGATTTATAGGTTTCATTTAAGGATGGTTTTGAATATAATAGGATTAGATCACAGTAATAGAAAGGCGGTGTAATGAAAATGAGTGAAGTATACGATGTTATTATTCTTGGTGGTGGACCTGCAGGTTTGGCAGCAGGCTTATACGCAGGAAGAGCTAGGTTGAATACCCTTATGATCGAAAAAGAAAAAGAAGGTGGTTTAATTATTCAAACGGAAGAAGTTGAAAATTATCCAGGATCTTCAGAAGGAGAAACAGGGCCATCTTTAATACAAAAGATGATTGATCAAGTAGATCGTTTCAAGACAAAAAGGGTTTTAGATACAATTCACGAGGTGGACTTGACCTCCACGATAAAAGTGCTAAAAGGAAACAAGGATGAGTACCGAGCTAAGTCAGTAATTGTATCCACCGGGGCTAGACCAAGATTGATTGGATGTCCAGGAGAGAAAGCGTTCATTGGTAAAGGAGTCTCTTATTGCGCAACTTGTGATGCAGCGTTTTTTGAAGGATTGGAAGTATTTGTTGTTGGTGGTGGCGATACGGCGGTAGAAGAAGCTATATTCGTCTCAAAATTTGCAAGAAAAGTTCATATTATCCATAGAAGAGATGAACTGAGAGCGGCGAAATCCATACAAGAAAAGGCGTTTGCCAATGAGAAGATTGATTTCATATGGGATTCTGAAGTTGTAGAGATCAAAGGACAAGGTTTGGTTAATGAAATAGTCATTAGAAATAGAAAGACAGAGAAGCTGACAGAATACAAAGCAGAAGAAGCAGATGGTATTATGGGTGTGTTTGTGTTTATAGGGTACGACCCGATAACAGAATTGTTTGAAGGCATTTTGGATATGGAGAACCATTATCTAGTGACAGATGAAGACATGCACACAAATATACCAGGCGTTTTTGCGGCTGGAGATGTTCGGAGAAAATCTTTGAGACAAGTGGTTACAGCAACAGCAGATGGCGCAATAGCGGCTGTTCAAGCAGAAAAGTACGTAGACAGCTTAGAATAAGAAAGGGCTTAATAGATCATAAGATAGATTAAGTAATACCAAGGATAGAATAGGAGGGTAATAATGGGTAAAAAAGCATGGGTAATTGTAATGGTTTTTATGTTGGTGATGGCTAGTATTGTAGGATGTTCAGGGGATACCGCAACACAAGGTGCTGAAATCACATTGATTACAGATAAAGGCAACATTGACGACAAATCGTTCAATCAAGGAGCGTGGGAAGGTGTTGTTGAATTCGCTACAGCGGAAAACATTCCACATGCCTACATCAAACCTGAAGACGATTCGGATGCGGGATATCTGGCATCGATAGATCTTGCGGTAACAGGTGGAGCAAAAGTGGTTGTGACGCCGGGATTTTTGTTCGAAGTGGCTATCTATGAGGCGCAAACCAAATATCCAGATGTGAAATTCATATTGTTGGATGGTGCACCTAGAACAGCGGACTATTCGGATTTTAGGACAGATGATAATGTTGCCAGTATTTTTTATGCTGAAGAAGAGTCTGCTTATTTGGCTGGATACGCAGCTGTGATGGATGGCATGACGAAATTAGGTTACATGGGTGGTATGCCTGTTCCTGCAGTGCAAGCTTTTGGATATGGATTTTTACAAGGGGCTGAAGCTGCAGCAAACGACCTAGGATTGGCAAATGGTGCGATAGAAGTTACCTATCATTACACAGGTAATTTTGCTGAGACGGATACGAACAAAGCTACTGCACGAACGATGTATCAAGAGGGTGTGGAAGTGATCTTTGCAGCTGGAGGAGCAGTTGGCAAGAGTGTTATGTCAGCAGCAGCGGAAGCAGAAGGGAAAGTAATTGGCGTGGATGTGGACCAAAGGTATGACAGCGAAACGGTCATAACTTCTGCAATGAAAGGATTGGCTACATCGGTTATTGATGTGTTGGAATCGATTTACAAGACAGACAGCTGGAACACTTATTCTGGGAAATCTACATATTTTAATGCGGCAAATGATGGTGTTGGGTTACCCACTATCGTAATAGACAATCCAGATGGAGACGCGTTTGATCGCTTTGAAACATTTGGGAAAGCCGATTATGATGCGCTATTTGCCGCAGTAGCCGCAGGAGATCTAGGAATTATTAGAGAAATCCAAGTAGCCGATGCGGCAGGAAATGCAACAGCAGATGAGTTGGTTGCTCAACTTGGACTAGAAAAAGTAACTGTAAGAATTAGACGATAACACATAGATAGGACCATCTTGTTGAATTAAAGGTGGAGAAAATGGGGAAAGCGAGAGTTTTCCCTATTTTCAAATCAAAATCGGTACTGTCATAAGACAGTGCGGTCATTACAACGGGAGAAGTGATAAGGGTGGCAAACTATATAATTGAGATGTTGGACATCACAAAAGAATTTCCCGGGATCAAAGCCAATGATGATATCACTCTAAAATTGAAAAAAGGTGAGATACACGCATTATTGGGAGAGAACGGAGCAGGAAAATCGACTTTGATGAGCGTTTTGTTTGGGCTTTATCAAGCCGAGACAGGTGTTATCAAAAAAAATGGAGAAGTTGTGAAAATCAACAATCCAAATGATGCAAACGCGTTGGGGATAGGGATGGTCCATCAACATTTTAAACTTGTGGAGATTTTTACTGTATTGGAAAATATCATCCTAGGTGTAGAACCCACGAAAAAAGGCTTGATAGAAAAAAGCGAAGCCAGAAATCGAGTTATTGATTTAAGCGAAAAATATGGTTTGAAAGTGAATCCAGATGCAATTATTGAAGATATTTCGGTGGGCATGCAGCAAAGAGTTGAAATTTTAAAAATGTTGTACCGTGACAATGAAATACTTATTTTTGATGAACCTACCGCTGTACTGACACCACAAGAAATAAAGGAACTGCTTAAAATCATGAGAGATTTGGCAGAAGAAGGCAAATCTATATTATTTATTACCCACAAACTCAATGAGATAATGGAAATTGCAGATCGGTGTACGGTATTGAGAAAAGGACGATGCGTTGGCACGGTAGATGTTGACAAGACAACCAAGGAAGAATTATCGCGAATGATGGTTGGCAGAGATATCAGCTTTACAATCGACAAAAAAAGAAGTCAACCAGGAGAAAAGGTGTTATCTGTGAAACAGATGACCGTTGCTTCTAAAACGCATAAAAATAATGCTGTAAGAAATGTGTCATTCGATGTGCATGCTGGAGAAATTGTCTGTCTTGCAGGAATAGATGGAAATGGACAAACAGAATTGGTTCATGCCTTATCAGGATTAGACAAGATGATTCAGGGAGAAGTCACACTTTGTGGTGAAGACATTTCTAAGGCTTCAATTCGAAAAAGAGCCATAAGCGGCATGAGTCATATACCAGAAGATCGACACAAACACGGGCTGGTTTTAGAGTATTCTTTGGCAGAAAACTTAGTGTTGCAACGCTATTGGCAGGAGGCCTTTCAAAAAAACGGATTCATAAGATTTCGTGCGGTCGAACAATACGCAGAACGACTGATAGAATCTTATGACATAAGAAGTGGTCAAGGGCCCAAAACTGTTGTAAGAAGCATGTCTGGAGGGAATCAACAAAAGGCAATTGTTGCTCGAGAAATTGATAAAGATCATGAATTATTGGTTGCTGTTCAACCAACCAGAGGATTGGATGTGGGGGCGATCGAGTTTATTCACAAACAGTTGGTGGGAATTCGTGATGCAGGAAAAGCAGTTTTGTTAGTCTCATTGGAGCTAGAAGAAGTGATGAATCTTAGCGATCGGATTTTGGTCATGTACGAAGGAGAAATAGTGGGAGAACTAGACCCTAGTACGACGACGGTCCAAGAACTGGGTTTATATATGGCTGGTGCTAAAAGAAATAAGGGTGAGGAGGCTTTCAATGGCTAATAAACAAGAAAAGTCATCTAAATCAATTGGCATCGTAAAAAAGATCACCGGATCTAAGGGATTCTCATCTTTGGCAGCTGCTTTAATGGCGATACTGCTGGGATTAATTTTTGGATTTCTAGTTATGTTGATAGCACGACCAGGCAGTGCGGTTCCAGGCATAAGATATGTGACATTGGGAGGCCTTGGCAGAATTGGAGATGTTTTTTATTTCGCGACACCAATTCTAATGACTGGTTTGGCTGTAGGCTTTGCATTTAAAATGGGATTGTTCAATATTGGTGCTTCTGGCCAATACACAATGGGCATGTTTTTTGCTCTTTATGCTGTGTTTATGTTGGATTTACCAGATGGTCTGAGTTGGGTAGTGGCTATATTGGCTGGATTTGTAGGAGGCATGGTTTGGGGAGCTATTCCTGGAATTTTCAAAGCGCTGATGAATGTTAACGAGGTCATCACCTCTATTATGTTCAACTACATCGGCATGTATTTGGTGGATATGTTGGTATTGAAAAATGCAGCCATGTATAACCCTGCAATGACAAGAACGCGTTATATACCTTCAGGTGCTCAAATTCCAGCACTCGGCATTCATGGTTCCAATGTCAACTTTGGTATTGTATTTGCCATCATCATCGCAGTTGTGTTGTATATTGTATTGGAAAAAACAACCTTTGGATATGAATTAAAGGCAACGGGGTTTAATAAACACGCCAGTGAATATGCCGGCATGAAAGGGAAACGCAATATAATCTTGACGATGAGCATCGCGGGAGGTTTGGCTGGTGTGGGAGGTGCCTTTGCGATCTTGGCACCCTCTGCCATAGTTGGAAGTAGCATGACTTACGAACCTATCAATATTATTGCGACGGCGGGTTTTAATGGAATAGCAGTAGCTTTATTGGGAAATGCCCATCCAATAGGAATAATTTTTTCAGCCACATTCATTTCTCATATTCAAAGGGGGGGTACGCTAGCAAGTCTAGTAGGTTACAAACCAGAAATTATCGATGTGGTCGTGGCAGTCATTATTTATTTTTCTGCCTTTGCAATGATCATGAATACAGGATTAGGAAAATTTGTCAAGAAAAGAATTGAAAAGGACAAGAAAGACTTGGAGATTAAGGAGGGATCTGAATAATGGATGTAGTCTATTATCTGGTACAAAACATGCTGCCGGTAGCGATGCCTCTACTATTGGTCGCCCTAGGGGGGATGTTCAGTGAGAGAAGTGGTGTGATCAACATTGCCCTTGAAGGAATCATGTTGTTCGGTGCTTTCTTTGGTGCCTTGTTTGTTTTAAGTGTACAAAACAGCTCTATTCCGCCTCAGTGGATTTTGTTGATGGGAATGACGGTGGCTGCTATTTCAGGTTTGGTTTATTCCCTACTTCTTTCTTTTGCGGCCGTCAATATGAAGGCGAATCAAGTGATTACAGGAACCTCTTTGAATATGTTGATACCTGCATTGGTATTGTTGTTTTCAAAGATGTCTTTCAATAGCGATGGCATCACAACAAATGTGAATTTCTATATTCGTGAAATTCCGATTCTGGGAAACATTCCAATTGTCGGGCAACTATTCTTTCAAAGAACTTATCTAACCGTGATGATCGGATTTATCTTTTTGATTCTATCGGTTTTTCTGCTGTATAAAACAAGGTTTGGATTGCGTCTAAGAGCATGTGGAGAACATCCCCATGCAGCTGATTCCGTCGGCATCAACGTGTATAAGATGAGATATGCAGGAGTAAGTATTTCTGGAATATTGGCTGGGATGGGCGGTTTCTTTTATTCGGTGGGCATTACTGATGGCAATATAAGCGGGCACACAGGAGTAGCTGGATTTGGTTTCTTGGCCTTAGCAGTGATGATCTTTGGGCAATGGCAACCTTTGAGAATTATGTTGGCAGCATTATTTTTTGCTTTTTTAAGAACGCTTGCCTATTCGGTTTCGTTGATCCCGTTTCTTTATAGATTGGGAATCGATCAAAACTACTACAAAATGTTACCCTATGTGGCAACAATGGTCGTTCTAGCTTTGACCTCAAAAAAATCTAGAGCACCAAAAGCTGAAGGGATTCCTTACGATAAATCAACTAGGTAGTATTTAAAGCACTAAAAAAAGACAACACCGGAGTAATTATAGTGGATTAACCGGTGTTGTCTTAAATAGGGCTTTATTTTTTTGTAAAAATTTGGTAAAATTATAAAGACAACGGACCAAAATTAAAAAGTTGGTACGAATCTTGAATGTAAGGGTTATGGATAATATGAAAATTGGTTTTGAACTGAATCTGCAACAAACTCAAAAATTAATAATGACCCCAGAATTGCGCCAAGCAATTCAAGTTCTTCAATACAATACAATGGAGTTAAAAGAGTTCATTGAAAAGCAGATTGAAACAAATCCATTCCTTGAAGTTGGGGACAAAGGTGCGGAGACTGCTGCTGAAAAACCTGCGGAGACGCTTGAACAAAAAGATAAATTGGATGAAGGGAAAAAAGACGAAATTGACTGGCACGAAGTAGTTGAAAAATATGATGACATTAGCTACAAGTCTTATACTCAAAATCATTCAGAAACAAAGCAGACATTCGAATCTTATACATCGAAGCAACGGTCTTTAAGCGATCATTTGCATGCCCAGTTGGGGTTGTCAGTCAATACAGAAAAAGACAGAATGATTGGAGAAAGGATCATTGACTCATTAGATAAGAAAGGCTACTTAGCGGTTTCAACTATGGAAATAGCCGATCAACTTGGTGTTTCTGAAAACGATGTCTTAGAAGTATTGGAGATTTTTCACACATTTGATCCTGCGGGGATTGCAGCAAGGGATTTGAAGGAATGCCTTAACATACAATTGAAAGAAAAAGGTGTCTTTGATGAAAAAGTGTACGAGGTGGTCAACAATCATATAGAGAACTTAGCTTGCAACAAGTTGCAATGCATTGCAAAAGAATTAGATGTATCGGTGACGCGGGCGCAACAGATTTGTGACATGATTCGTTTCTTAGAGCCGAAACCTTCTAGAGGATTTCATTTAGACGATGACAATATTCGGTACGTTACAGCTGACGTGACCATTACAAAAGTAAATGGTGAGTACGTCATCATGGTGAATGATGGTGATGTCCCCATGCTTCGAATCAGCAATTACTACAAAAATATCATGAAAAGCGTGGACGATAAAGAAACCAACAAATTCCTGTATGATAAATTCAACGCTTCTATGTGGCTGATAAAAAGCATTGAACAAAGAAGACATACCATGTATAAAGTAGCGGAGTCCATATTAAAGCATCAAATTAATTTTTTTGAAAAGGGAGACAAGTATTTGAAACCCCTTGTTTTGAAAGACGTGGCAGAAGACATTGAAGTTCATGAATCAACTGTCAGCAGAGCGACCAACGGTAAATATGTTCAAACACCGAGAGGTTTGTTTGAGTTAAAATATTTTTTCTCAAGCTCTATTTCTCGAGAAGGAGAAATGGATGGCATGGCCTCTACCAGCATCAAAACACTCATTAAGGAAATGGTTGAAAATGAAAATGAAAGAAAACCATTGAGTGATCAAAAAATGGCGAATGCTTTAAATGAAAAAGGGATTGATATTTCTAGAAGAACCATCGCAAAATATCGAGAAGAACTAGGAATAGCCTCTTCATCCATGCGAAAGCGGTATTAACCCAGCTAAGGCTGGGTTTTATAAAGGAAATGAATGGTTTAGTATGACATATGGGACTTGTTATTTGGGAGAGGAAGTAGTATAATCAATAAGGGACATTTAATGAATATATGGGATAAAAAAAGACCCGGAGGTACAGGTGGATTTTGAAAAAATACTAACCATACAAAACACAATTGCCCCGGAGATGATGGAAACAATCCTAAGAAGATATGACATCATGAAAATGATCGACAACTTGCAACCGGTAGGAAGAAGAGTGCTAGCATCGGCTATGGGAATGTCCGAACGAACCCTCAGATCAGAGACGGATAAGTTAAGGACACTTTCTCTCGTTGAGTCCGATACAGCAGGTATGCATTTAACAGAATCGGCACAACAAGTAATCGTACAAGTGGAATCGTTGATCTACACCATGAAAGGAATCACTGATTTGGAATTGAAAGTCAGAGATAAACTTCAAATTCAGAAAGTGAGCATCGTTGAAGGGGATTATAATCAAAGTGATTTCATACGGAGAAATCTTGGCAAAAAAGCAGCTCGAATTATTGAGGACCATTTGACAGACAATATGAGGATAGGCATCATGGGAGGAACAACAATGGCTTTGGTTGCCGATGAAATAAAAATGGACAAAAAATTTTCCAATGTTATGATCGTTCCCGGAAGAGGCGGATTGGGAGAAAAACTAGAAATCCAAGCGAATTCCATAGCGGCTAAAATGGCCCATCGGATTGGAGCAACTTACAAATTACTTCACATACCAGACAATATTGGCTCTGAAGTGCTTGAAGCGCTTAAGCAAAATGAGCAAATTCGAAATGTGTTGAATGAAATTAAAAGAATTGACATGATTATTTTTGGAATTGGAACAGCTGAAGAAATGGCGCAAAGGAGAGGCTTGTCTGAGCTAAAGAAAAGCGAGTTGTTTCTAAAAAAAGCTTTTGCAGAGTCTTTGGGCTATTATTTCAACAAAAAAGGACAGCCAGTGACCCATACAGATACAGTAGGACTGGCACTGACAGATTTGAAAAATATCAAACATGCCATATGCGTGGCGGCAGGTACCAATAAGGCAGAAGCGATTTATGCGTTTTCAAAGTATCACAAAGAATATACACTGGTTACAGATGAAGTAACCGCAAGAGAAATATTAAATTTATAAGGAGAGACGATTATGAGTATTAAAGTTGCGATCAATGGTTTTGGAAGAATTGGGAGATTGGCCTTCAGGGAAATGTTTGACGATGGCAGTTTCGAAATTGCAGCCATCAATGACCTGACAGATGCGGAAACATTGGCTTATCTATTGAAGTATGATACGTCACAAGGTAGATATAAGACAGACAACATTTCACACAAAAATGATGAGATCTACGTGGATGGTAAAGAATTTAAGATTTATTCGGAAAGAGACCCAGAAAACTTACCTTGGAAAGAACTTGGTATTGATGTGGTTTTGGAATGCACAGGCTTTTTTACAAAAAAAGAGGATGCAGAAAAACACTTGAAGGCAGGTGCTAAAAAAGTCTTGTTGTCGGCACCAGGAAAAGGAGATATGAAAACCATCGTGTATAACGTGAATCATGATGTTTTGGATGGAAGTGAACAAGTGGTTTCAGGCGCATCTTGCACAACAAATTGTTTAGCTCCTGTTGCAAAGGTGCTTCATGACCAATTTGGGATTGTGAAAGGATTTATGACAACCGTACACGCATATACAAATGATCAAGCTACATTGGACACGCCTCACAAGTCAGGCATTTACTCAAGAAGAGGACGGGCAGCGGCGGCAAACATTGTTCCAACATCAACAGGTGCGGCAGCTGCAGTGGGTAAAGTCTTGCCGGAATTGAATGGTAGGTTGGATGGCATTGCTTTGAGAGTTCCTGTAGCAACGGGATCAGTCGTTGATTTGGTCGTGGAACTTGAAAAAGACGCAACGATTGAATCAGTTAATGAAGCCATGGCGAATTCAGCAAATGAGTCGTTTGGCTACACAGAAGATCCGATTGTCTCTAGCGATATTATTGGAACAAAATTCGGAAGTTTGTTTGATGCTCTTTCTACAGCAGTATTGGAAGTGGATGGCAAGAAAATGTTTAAAGTCATTGCCTGGTATGACAATGAGATGTCATATACAGCTCAATTAGTCAGAACACTTAAATATCTGGCCACCATATAAAAATGGAGTGCTGTAGAAAACCTACAGCACTTTCTAGTCTTAATAGATGAGGAGGATTTTGTGAAAAAAGAATTAAAGCATTGTGATTTTCAAGGGAAACGCGTTTTAATCAGATGTGACTTTAATGTTCCTCTGGATGAAGAAGGTAACATAACAAATGATATTAGAATCAAAGAGGCTTTGCCTACGATTCATACAATATTAGACCAAGGGGGAAGTGTAATTCTCATGTCTCATCTTGGCAGACCAAAAGGAGAGCCTAACACAAAGTATTCATTGGAACCAGTGGCAAAGCGACTAGCAAATTTGTTGTCTAAAGAAGTGGTTTTTGCAGACGAAGATGAAGTGGTCAATGAGCGAGTTGTTGAAAGCGCTAATCGAATGATACCTGGAGAAGTAATGCTCCTTCAAAATACTCGTTTCAGAAAAGAAGAAACAGAGAATGGAGAGGCATTCGCTCGATCGTTGGCATCTTTGGGTGATATTTTTATCAATGATGCATTTGGCACAACTCATCGAAGCCACGCATCAAACGTTGGAGTAGCCAAATTTTTACCATCGGCAGCAGGACTTTTGATAGGGAAAGAATTAGAGGCAATAGGAAGCGCCCTCACAAACCCTAAAAGGCCATTGACAGCAATATTGGGAGGCGCAAAAGTTTCTGACAAGATAGGGGTGATTGAAAACCTATTGAACATTGCCGATAACTTGCTTATCGGTGGAGGGATGGCATACACTTTTTTGAAAGCAAAAGGCTATCCTGTGGGGAAATCATTGCTAGAAATAGACAAAGTGGCCCTTGCAGAAGCATTGATGAAAAAAGCAGAAGAGACAGGAACCAATCTATTGTTACCTCTTGACTTCAAAGCAACTAAAGAATTTTTAGATACAGATGATTTCAAAGTGGTTGATTATGATAAGATACCAGAAGATTGCATGGGACTGGATATAGGCGATAAAACCATCACTCTTTTTGGAGCAGCCATTGAGGATTCAGGAACGATCATATGGAATGGTCCCATGGGAGTATTTGAATTTGATAACTTTTGTCAGGGAACAAATGAGATTGCACAAAAAATTGCAGACTCTGGAGCCATCTCCATTATTGGAGGAGGAGATAGTGCCGCAGCAGTAGAGAAAGCGGGTCTGTCACAGAAGATGACGCATATTTCCACTGGAGGCGGCGCTTCACTCGAGTTTATGGAAGGCAAGATTCTGCCTGGAATAGAAGCGATAGAAGACTTATAGGAGGGAGAAATCATGCGAAAACCATTAATAGCAGGCAACTGGAAAATGAACAACACCCTTATAGAAAGTAAAAGCTTGATAGATGCCCTTGTTGGAAGAGTTTTGCCAGCAGATAGAGAATATGTTATTTGTCCGCCTTACACAGCTTTAAGCCTAGTAGGAGATAGAATCAAAGAGACACCTATCGTTTTAGGTGCCCAGAATATGCATCACGAATTAAAGGGTGCATATACAGGAGAAATATCACCTCAAATGTTAAAAGAACTTCAAGTGGCTTATGTTATTGTAGGTCACTCGGAACGAAGGCAACTATTTAATGAGACCAATAAATCTATTAATGAAAAAGTAAAAATGGCTGTTAAACAAGGCATGCATCCAATCTTATGCGTAGGAGAATCACTGGCCCAAAGAGAAGGCAACATGCATGAGAGAATTGTAAAAAGTCAATTAATCGAAGCCTTAAAAGATGTTGATGAAGAAGGCATGCGTCAAGTGGTGATTGCCTATGAACCAGTGTGGGCAATAGGCACCGGGAGAACAGCGACTAGCAAACAAGCTAACAAAATGGCTGGCTTCATAAGAGAGGTTGTGTCGTCGCAATATGATAAAAAAGTCTCGGAAAGCATACAGATACTATATGGTGGTAGTGTAAAACCATCTAACATTGATGAATTGATGGCAGAATCAGACATCGATGGTGCTTTGGTAGGTGGTGCGAGTTTGAAAGCAGAGGATTTTTATCGTTTGATGACCTTTGGAGCAACCAAATGAAAACAACAATTTTAACAATTTTGGATGGATGGGGACAAGGACGACCTTATGAAGGAAATGCTATTTTCAAAGGAAACACACCAAACTTTGATCGACTAATCAAAGAGTACCCCCACACCAGCATCAAGACAAGCGGATTAGATGTGGGATTACCTCCAGGGCAGATGGGCAATTCTGAAGTAGGACACATGAATATAGGGGCTGGCAGAATTGTATACCAAGAGCTGACACGCATCACTCAAGATTTAGAAATGGGGAATGGCAAGAACAATCTTGCCTTTAAGAGGGCATTCGATAATGTTAAAAACCATGGCAGCAAATTGCATATCATGGGACTGGTGTCAAACGGAGGAGTACACTCCCATAATGAGCATATTTACCAACTTATTCGACTAGCTAATGAAGCTGGTGTCGAAGAAATATTTTTACATTGTTTCATGGACGGTCGAGATGTACCCCCAACAAGTGGATCCGGATTTATAGGAGAATTGGAAAGACAATTGACAGCCATCGGTAAGGGGAAAATCGCTACGGTCATGGGGAGATACTATGCAATGGATCGAGACAATCGTTGGGAAAGAACTCAAGAGGCTTATTTGGCTTTGACTGAAAGTATAGGTTACCAACAAGCAAATGCGGTTGAAGGCATTGAAGCATCTTATGCAATGGGAGTGACCGATGAATTTATTAGGCCCATTATTGTGGACCCTCAAGGAAAGATAGAAAATCATGACAGCATTATATTTGTGAACTTCAGGCCAGATAGAGCTCGACAACTGACACGTGCCTTTGTGGATGTCGATTTCAAAGGATTTGAAAGAGACATCATCGAAACGGAATTTGTAACGATGACCCAATACGATGTGACCATTAAAGGGGTTTCGGTTGCCTACGAGCCACAATACCTTAATCAAACATTGGGAGAAGTCATCAGCAACCATGGATTGAAACAACTTCGTTTGGCGGAAACAGAAAAATACGCCCATGTCACCTTTTTTTTCAATGGAGGGGTCGAACCGCCAGTGGTAGGAGAAGACAGACTGTTGATACCATCTCCAAAGGTAGCGACTTACGATATGAAGCCGGAAATGAGCGCTTATGAAGTGAAAGAAGCTATGCTGGAGCAATTAAAAAGAGAATATTATGATCTTGTAGTGCTGAATTTTGCTAACGCAGACATGGTAGGACATACAGGTGATCTGGAAGCAACGATAAAAGCGATTGAAACGGTAGATCAGTGTATAGGAGAGATCAGCCACCATGTGATTGAGCAGGGCTACAATATGATCATAACAGCTGATCACGGAAATGCGGAAGAAATGATTGACGAAAGCAAGCAATCGGTCTTAACGCAACACTCAACAAATGAAGTGCCTTTGATTTTAGTCACTTCAGATCCGAAGATTACGCTTAGAGAAGGCCGATTGGCTGATATAGCACCAACTTTATTGACATTGATGGGAATAGATAAACCAGAAGAAATGACAGGTAGATCCATTATTAAAATAAAAGACGAATGAGAGGTAAAGGAATGAGTATTATTAGCGATATTTATGCAAGAGAGATTTTAGATTCCAGAGGAAATCCTACGGTTGAAGTGGAAGTATGGACGGAGAGTGGCGGTTATGGCAGTGCAGCAGTTCCTTCAGGGGCCTCAACGGGAGCCTTTGAGGCCGTGGAGTTAAGAGACAACAACCCAGATCGATATTTGGGTAAAGGAGTCGAAAAAGCTGTTGAAAACATCAACGAAGTGATTGCGCCTGAACTTATCGGGATGGATGCCTCCAGACAAGCGGTGATTGATCATGTGATGATCAATCTTGATGGGACACCTAATAAAAGCAATTTAGGAGCCAACGCTATTCTTGGAGTATCCATTGCTTGTGCAAAGGCAACCGCTAATGATCGCGGGTTGTCTTTATACCAATATTTAGGAGGGCCTAATGGCAAAACCCTGCCTGTCCCCATGATGAATATTTTAAATGGTGGAGAACATGCTGATAACAACGTAGATATTCAAGAGTTTATGGTAATGCCTGTTGGAGCCAAATCCTTTAAAGAAGCCCTTAGGATGGGAACAGAGATTTTTCATAATTTAAAGAAAGTGTTGCAAGGAAAAGGATTGAATACCTCTGTTGGAGACGAAGGTGGATTTGCACCAAACCTCACATCAAATGAAGAAGCTTTGGCGACAATTGTTGAAGCAATAGACAAAGCAGGATATGTGGCTGGCAAAGATGTTTTGTTGGCACTGGATGTGGCGGCAACAGAGCTTTATGACAGGACAACCAACACTTATGAGCTTAAAGGAGAAGGAAAAACCTTCACACCAGAAGCTTTTGTAACTTACTACGAAGAATTGGTTGATAAATATCCCATTGTTTCTATTGAAGATGGTTTGGATGAAGAAGATTGGGAAGGTTGGAAATTACTGACAGAAAGACTGGGCACTCGCATCCAATTGGTTGGAGACGATTTGTTCGTTACCAATACAGAAAGATTGTCAAGAGGCATCAACAATGGCATTGCCAATTCAATTCTGATTAAGCTAAATCAAATTGGCACCATCACAGAAACGCTAGACGCCATCGAAATGGCAAAACAAGCAGGTTATACAGCAGTTATCTCACACCGTTCAGGAGAGACGTCAGATGCTACTATTGCGGATTTGGCAGTAGCGGTCAACGCTGGGCAAATCAAAACAGGAGCACCCTCTAGATCTGATCGTGTAGCAAAATACAATCAGCTGTTACGAATTGAAGATGAGTTGGGAATTGCAGGCAAATACAAGGGGCTGGATACTTTCTATAACTTAAATCAATAAAAGCAAGGTGCTCTCAGGAGCACCTCGTTATTTCGATGTTTTATAAGATTCTTTTTGTTGATTTTAAATCCGGGCTATGTTAAAATACTTCTGTTAATCAGATAAGGAGGTGTATTAGTTGAAAATATTTGCATCGATCGTTTTAATAATGGCAAGTTTGGTGTTGATCGCCAGTATTCTGTTGCAATCAGGAAAATCAGCCGGACTATCAGGTGAAATAGCTGGAGGCGCAGAGTCACTTTGGGGAAAAAGTAAAGGAAGAAGTTATGAGGGGCTGCTAGAAAAATTGACAACGGTATCTGCAGTGCTTTTTATTGTGGTATCATTGGTATTGGCCGCAATACAATAAATATATGAACGTAATGGAGGGTAACTGAAGATGGAACTTATTATAGCACCTATACTGGGTGTTGTCGCTTTATTATATGCTTATTATAAAGCTGTGACAATCAATAAAGTTGACGTGGGGACTGAACGGATGAAAGAGATTTCGTCTTACATTCAAGAAGGAGCCATGGCTTTTTTAAGTAGAGAATACAAGACACTTGCTGTTTTCACAAGTGTGTTATTCTTGATTTTAGGATTTGGGATTAACTGGCTTACAGCAATATGTTTTGCGGTAGGAGCAATTTTTTCAGCCCTTGCCGGCTTTTTTGGAATGAGAGTGGCAACGAAAGCTAATGTAAGAACGGCAAATGCTGCAAAAGAAGGAGGCATGAATAAAGCTCTGTCTGTTGCTTTTTCAGGTGGCGCAGTCATGGGTATGGCTGTTGTAGGACTTGGTTTGTTAGGTGTCGGAACGCTGTATATTTTGTTTGAAGACCCGGCAATTGTAACAGGATTTTCATTAGGAGCCTCTTCGATTGCATTGTTTGGCCGTGTTGGTGGTGGAATATACACAAAAGCGGCAGATGTCGGTGCTGACTTGGTTGGCAAGATTGAAGCAGGTATTCCAGAAGATGACCCAAGAAACCCAGCAGTTATAGCAGACAATGTTGGAGACAATGTTGGAGACGTTGCTGGAATGGGTGCAGACTTATTCGAATCCTATGTGGGATCTATCATTTCTGCCATTACCCTTGGCTTGATAGCATATGGAGAGAAGGGAGCTTTGTTTCCGTTGATGCTTGCTTCGATAGGGATATTGGCTTCAATTATTGGGACATTCTTTGTACGTGGCGATGAAAAATCAAATCCACAAAAATCGTTGGATATGGGAACAAATGTCAGTGCAGGGATCATTATCGTGGCAGCTTTTTTCTTAAGCCGATTTGTGCTTGATTCAATACAACCATTTATTGCAATTATTACAGGATTATTAGTAGGGATCATTATTGCGAAAATTACAGAATACTACACTTCAGCAGACTTCAAACCAGTCAAAGAGATTGCAGATCAATCCAATACAGGACCTGCAACCAACATTATCAGTGGTTTGTCAGTAGGCATGGGATCAACTGCTTTACCATTGATTGTTTTGGCAGTTGGAATCTTAGTGGCCTTCTATGCTTCTGGGGGAACAGCGGACACGGCAAAAGGACTATACGGCATTGCCCTTGCAGCTGTTGGTATGTTATCAACTGCTGGGATGACCATTGCAGTTGATGCTTATGGACCAATTGCGGACAATGCAGGCGGAATTGCGGAAATGTGCGAACTGCCTAAAGAAGTTAGAGAAATAACGGATAGGCTAGATGCAGTAGGAAACACGACTGCAGCTATTGGAAAAGGATTTGCTATTGGTTCAGCTGCACTGACAGCTTTGGCATTGTTTGCTTCATATACACAAGTAGTTCAACTTTCAGTGATTAATCTAACAGAACCAACAGTGATAGCAGGGTTGTTGATTGGAGGTATGTTACCTTTCCTATTCTCATCCATTACAATGAAAGCAGTTGGGAAAGCTGCCTTTTCAATGATTGAGGAAGTTAGACGTCAGTTCCGTGAGATGCCTGGTATCATGGAAGGAACCGTTAAGCCTGACTATAAAACATGTGTAGACATCAGTACAGCTGCCGCATTGAAAGAAATGGTGATTCCAGGTCTGTTGGCTGTTATCGTACCCGTAGTGATCGGGTTGCTCCTTGGAAAAGAAGCTTTGGGAGGCTTGTTGGCAGGCGCGTTGGTTACAGGTGTCCTAATGGCTATTTTCATGGCAAACGCAGGTGGTGCATGGGACAATGCGAAAAAATTCATTGAAGGCGGTGCCCACGGTGGAAAAGGAAGCGATGCTCATAAAGCAGCTGTTGTAGGAGATACAGTGGGAGATCCATTCAAAGACACTTCCGGGCCATCAATCAATATTTTGATTAAGTTGATGACCATAGTAGCTTTGGTCTTTGGACCAATGATTGCGGACATCGGAGGAATTCTAATTAAGTAAAGAACGAAGCCAGAAGCCCCTCAAAGGGGCTTTTTTACTTTTAAAAACAAGATTGATCTGTTATAATCAGGTTAGCTTGAACACTCACATGGAGAAGATATGATAGCAGATATTCAAGGAAAAAGCATCCATTATATCCAAGAAGGACAAGGACAAGATGTCCTGATCCTCCACGGGTGGGGTGGCTCTGTACAAACAGTTAGGCCTATTGTAGACTTTTTGAAGCCACATTTTTGTGTGACTGCTTTGGACTTGCCTGGATTTGGAGAAAGCGATTTACCAGAAAAAGCTTATGACTCCTACGATTATGCTCATGTGGTGAAGTGTTTCATCCTAACCCTTGAACTTTTCAATCCCATTGTGATGGGACATTCGCACGGTGGGAGGATTGGGATCATACTGGCAAGCGACTTGGAGTTGGGCATACAGAAACTAGTTTTAATAGATAGTGCGGGCATCGTGCCCAAGAAAAGCTTGGGCAGCCAATTAAAAGTATTTTGCTTCAAAAAGCTTAAAAACATGTACATGCTAATGACTCCAAAAGAACGACAACAAGAGAGGATGGAAGCTTTTTACAAGCGGTTTGGGTCAGAAGATTACCAACAAGCTCAAGGGGTGATGCGGCAAACGATGGTGAAAGTGATACATGATGACTTGAAACATTTACTGCCTAAAATTGAAGCACCTACGCTGTTGTTCTGGGGAGAAAAAGATGATGCAACACCGCTTTATATGGGACAAATGATGGCAGAAATGATTAAAGATGCGGGATTGGTAACAGTTAAAAATGGCGGGCATTACGCTTATGTCGATGACTTTATTCTTTTCAAGGTAGTAATAGAGAGTTTTTTGAATGTTAGTAAATAGAAGGAGAAACAGATGTCTATTTGGTTGATTTTAATTTTTATAATGTGGGGAGTGCATTTATACCACAGAGTGATGTATTCCTTGCATATAGCTCAATTACAAGGATACGATCTTGAGAAATACATGGAATGGCTTCGACGCAACAAGGGGAAAGTCCTGACGGAAAAAACGAAAGCTTTTATAGTCGTGGCTACGGCATTAACAGCAATCTATTTGCTGAGGCCATTTCACATAGGTGCTTTCACGGTGGTGTGGATGGCTACATCGTTATATGCTTATGCATTTAAACATCATGAATCTAAAAAACCATTGGTGTTAACAGAACGGGCAAAACGTCTTTTGATGGGGACGTTCTTGTTGACCGTTTTGGATTTTGTAGTGGTAGTGGGAATGATTCGATTGATAGCAGGTTCGGTTCACTATCTTCCTGTAGCAGCTTTCGTGTTGGCATGGTCTATTCATTTTGGAACCTACTATATCATTGGAGGGCTGTGGTTGCTTAAACCATTAGAAAAATCCATTAATGCAAAGTACTATAAACTGGCTCAAAATAAAATTGAATCTTTTGAGGATCTTAAAACGGTAGGCATAACCGGCAGTTATGGAAAAACCAGCACAAAATTTATTACAGCCACTATCTTGGAGCAAAAATTCAAGACCTATAAAACTCCCGGTAGTTACAACACCCCTATGGGATTAAGCAAGGCAATCAATGAAGAATTGACGGATCAGTATGACGTATTTGTGGCAGAACTAGGCGCTGAACGGATGGGAGAGATTAAAGAGGTGGCTAGATTGGTTCAACCAAATATTGGCATTATTACATCCATAGGACCTTGTCATCTGGAAACTTTTAAGACCATCGACAATATTATGAAGACAAAATATGAATTGATCGAAGAATTGAGTGAAGAAGGTTGGTCTATTTTCAACTATGACAACGACTGTGTCAAAAAGCTAGCGGATATGACATATACGAAGAAGCTGCTGTATGGACTGAAAAGAACAAATAGCGTAGATGTTTACGCCGACGAGATTGCGACAAGTTCAGAAGGATCTACCTTCACTTTACATATTAAAGATAAAGGAAGCGTACAATGTACGACAAAACTACTTGGCAAACACAATATCTTAAATATCTTGGCAGGTGCCGCAGTGGGATATGCCATGGGTATGAGTCTGGTTCAAATAGCCAATGGAATTGAACAAATTCAACCAGTGCCTCATCGACTCCAGATTCTTGACCCAGGAACAGGGGTGATCATCATCGATGATGCCTTCAACTCAAATCCAGATGGAGCCATGGCGGCATTGGAAGTCTTAGAGTCTTTTAAGCAAAAAAGAAGAATCGTCGTTACTCCAGGAATGGTAGAGTTGGGAGAAATGGAATACGAAGAAAATTTCAAATTTGGACAAAAGATGGCGGAAGTGTGCGATAAAGTCGTATTAATTGGAAAGAAGCGTACCAAACCAATACAAGAAGGATTGTTAGAGCAGCATTTTTCGGAAGAAGACATTATTGTGGTACAATCCTTAGAAGCCTCTCAAAAGGTGTTGCAAACAATTTTAAAACCTGGCGATGTGGTGTTATTTGAGAATGATTTGCCAGATACCTACAATGAAAATTAAACAATAGAATAACAAGCAGTATCTTAAGGAGAAAGAGATGAAAAGAGTAGGCATAATTATTGGAGGCGAATCGGTTGAACACGAAGTTTCCATTATCACTGGGTTGCAAATCTTTGAAAACATCGACAGAAACAAATTTGAACCGACCATCATATACATCGATCAACAAGGAAAGTGGAGGATAGGTGAAACACTCACCAACATAGCCACCTACAAAGAAAATAGATTTGAAGAGACAATGGTCGTGGTGCCTTGGTGTAATAAAGGAAGCGATTCTGGCTTGGCGTTATATCCAGACCCAGAGGCCAAACAGTCCATTTTTGGCAAAAAAAGAGACAAGTTTGTGATAGATGTGGTCATACCTGCAGTTCATGGAACAATGGTGGAAGACGGCTCATTACAAGGGTTACTTGATTATTGTCGTGTGCCTTATTGTTTTTCTGGAGCAAAAGCTTCTGCTGTTGGCATGGACAAAGTATTGATGAAAAAGGTGTTTGAGTCAGAGAAACTACCCATCGTTCCCTATAGGTGGTTTTATAAAAATGATTACCTTTCAGATAGCACAAATATTTTGAAGGAATTGGAAGTGATTTCCTACCCATTAATAGTCAAACCAGCGAATCTAGGATCTAGCATTGGGATCACAAGAGCCACTCACAAAGAAGAACTAAGAGAAGCCATAGAAGTGGCCATGTATTATGATAAAAAGATAATCGTAGAGAAATGCTTAGAAAGTGTTAGGGAAATCAACTGTGCCGTCCTTGGTTACGAAAAAGACAACACCGTATCTTTGTGCGAGGAGCCGATTGGTTGGAAAGACTTCTTGAAATTTGAAGATAAGTATATGGGTGACAGAATGAGTAAGACAGGCAACCATGCTGATAAACGCAGGATACCTGCAACCATACCGAAAGAGACAACCAAGAGTATTCAAGAAATGTCCAAAAAAGCATTCGAAGCCATTGATGGCTCAGGTGTGGCCAGAATTGATTTCTTGTATGATGATAGAGAAGGAAAGCTATATGTGAATGAAATCAATACGATTCCAGGTTCTGTTGCCTTCTATTTGTGGGAACCATCGGGGATCTCATTCTCATCATTAATAACCAAGCTTATTGACATTGCAGAAAAAAATTATGCAGATAGGGCTCACAACGTCCATACATATGACGTTGACTTGTTGAAAAACATGGCAAAAGGAGTAAAAAATAAATCGGGAAGGTGATGGGATGAATATAAAAGATAAGATCGTGTCTTTCATGAGTAAAGATGCCTACAAACCGATGCTGATCGGTGAGATCTTAAAAGAGCTGAATACATCGAAAGATATGAAACGAGAAATTTTGGGGATATTATCTGAGTTGGAAGCTGAAGGCAAGGTAATCAAAACCAGAAACGAAAGATATGGCATTCCTCAAAAGATGAATCTCTATAAAGGCATTATCCAAGGATCCCCCAAAGGATTTGGTTTTTTTATTCCTGAAGACTCCGATAAAGAGGATATCTTTATTGCTCCTTCCGACTTGAATGGTGCTATGAATGGAGACTTGGTTATTGTTCGGCCCATGAAAAAAGCCAGCTACGATGTAAAAAAACCAGAAGGAAAAGTAATTCGTATCATTGAACGGGCAAACAAGAAAATAATAGGTACCTTTCAAAAGACACGACATTTTGCTTTTGTGCTACCAGATGACAGACGATTATCCCATGACGTATTTATTTCAAAGTCAGATTTTAATGGAGCGACTGAAGGAGACAAAGTGGTGGTAAAAATCACGGAGTTTCCAGGAAAAAGAAAGAATCCAGAAGGTGTTGTCACTGATATTTTAGGTAGAGGTGATGATATCAATACACATATAACGGCAGCCTTAATAAGACATGGTATCAAAGTAGAATTTCCTGCCAATGTGAGAGAGGAAGCTGAAAACATTTCCTGGGAAATACCCAGAGAGGAGTTGAAACGCAGAAAAGATTTCAGGTCTTACCCCATCATGACCATCGATGGAGAAGATGCAAAAGATCTGGACGATGCGGTGCACATTAAGAAATTAAAAAACGGCAATTATGAGTTAGGTGTTCATATAGCTGATGTGGCACACTATGTGAAGGAAAACTCGGATCTCGACAAAGAAGCCTACGCTAGAGGTACTTCTGTCTACATGCCGGGAAGAGTTATTCCCATGTTGCCAAAGAACATATCAAATGGCGTTTGTAGCTTGAATCCCAACGAAGACAAACTGACCATGAGCGTTGTGATGGAAGTTGATCAACAAGGTCAAGTGATTCATTATAATTTTCATGAAAGTGTGATTCAGTCAAAGGTAAGAATGACATATACGGAAGTTTCAGATATTTTGGAAAATCAAGCAGTGGATCTAACGAAAAAACATGAGGGTTTCGTTGAAGACTTTCGGCTGATGGGAGCTTTAAGCGAAATATTGACAAAGAAAAGAGATAAAAGAGGCTGTGTTGATTTTGATTTTGACGAGGCTAAAATTGTGCTGGATGATACAGGAAAGGCGATTGCCATAGAAAAAGAAGAGAGAAGAACAGCCAATCGTGTGATTGAGGAATTTATGATTCTATGCAATGAAACAGTTGCAGAGCATATGTATTGGGCAAAAGCACCATTCTTGTACCGGATTCACGAAGTACCTGATTACGAAGACATTGTTGAATTCAATAAATTTATTGCGAATTTTGGGTATTTTATCAAAGGAATGGGAAATATTCACCCAAAAGAATACCAACGGATTAGCAAAAGCGTGAAAGGCAAGAAGGAAGAGGCAGTCATCAATACAATCATGCTAAGATCATTTAAAAAAGCCATTTACAGCAATGAAGCCCAACCTCATTTTGGATTGGCATCAAAGTATTACACGCATTTCACTTCGCCAATCAGACGGTATCCTGACCTTCAGATCCATCGGATTTTGAAAGCGACATTAAACGGGAATTTGCAACAAAAAGAAAAAAAACTTTATAAACTGCTCCCAGAAGTGGCGAATCAGTGCTCTGTAAACGAACGAAAAGCGGAACAATTAGAAAGAGAAGTAGACGACATCAAGATTGCAGAATATATGGCCGCACATGTTGGAGAAACGTTTGAAGGGATTGTGGCAAGTGTGACCAGCTTTGGAATATTCATCAAGTTGGACAACACGGTTGAAGGATTGGTTCATATTTCAAGTATGGACGACGATTATTACTATTTCGATGAAAACAACTATTGTCTGATTGGAGAAATGACAAAAAGAACCCATAAAATTGGTGATGTGGTGCAAGTGAAATTGATTAACGTAAATATAGCAAAAGCTGAGATTGATTTTATATTGATCGATAAAAAGGAGAAATATGATAAAACTAGGTGAAATGCAATCGTTGAGATTCAACAAGGCTGACAAGAAAGATTTGATATTTATTGATGAAAATGGAACAGAAGTGTTTGTCAAGAAAGAAAAAGAACAAAAAATATTAAATAAAGGTGATGTTGCAGACGTCTTCATCTATAAAATGAACAATCGATTTGAAGGTTCTTTAAAAAGACCCATTCTCGTTTTAGGAGAAGTAGGCTATCTTAAGGTAAACGACTTGACTGATATTGGCGCTTTTATGGACTGGGGCTTAGACAAAGATTTATTTCTGCCATTCAAAGAGCAAAAAGGGCAGTTGAGAGTTGGAAAAAGCTACATAGTTGGCGTTTATCTGGACAAATCAGATAGACTGTGTGCGACAATGGATATCTATGAATTATTGGATACCAACTCACCTTACAAAATAGGCGATAAAGTGGAAGGAACCATCTATTCTCTCGTAAGAGGCCTAGGTGCTTTAGTGGCAGTTGAGGGCAAGTACCATGGACTTATACAGGAGAAGGACTTCTTTGGAAAAAGAATAGGTGACAAGATCGATGCTAGGGTCGTCAAAGTGAGAGATGATGGGAAGCTTAATCTGAATCTTTTTGATAAAGCCCACAAAAAAATGGATGATGATGCAGAAAAGATCTACATGAAATTGGCAAAAGCTGGTGGATTCTTGCCTTATAACGACAAAACACATCCAACTGTGATAAATAATGAGTTTGGAATGAGCAAAAATGCATTCAAAACGGCCATAGGCAGACTATATAAACGAAAATTGATACGTATCACTGAGAAGGGGATCCAGGCCGATGACAAACGTTGATTTGTCTGTAAATTGACATAAATTAAATTATTTGCTATAATATGTTGTTTAAGGACAGGTGATTAAAATGGGAGACAATATAAGAGTCATAGCCAAGAACAAAAAAGCGCGTTTTGATTACTTCATTGAAGAGACCTATGAAGCTGGCTTGGTTTTGACAGGGACAGAAGTCAAATCCATAAGACAGGGGAAGGTTAATCTAAGAGACAGCTATGCACACGTTGAGAATGGTGAAGTTTTTGTTTCCAATATGCACGTGAGTCCTTATGAACAAGGCAATATCTATAATAGAGATCCTGTCAGAAAGAGAAAACTATTGTTGAACAAGCGAGAAATAAGAAAGCTGGTGGGACTCACTACACAAAAAGGTTACTCATTGATCCCACTTTCCTTATATCTAAAAAATGGATTGGTTAAAATGGAATTGGCAGTAGCCATTGGGAAAAAGAAGTATGACAAAAGACAAGACATTGCCCAAAAAGATGCTGAAAGAAGAATGCAACGGATTAAAGATTATTAAGGGGGCGTAATTGGTTTCGACGGGGGTATAGAAGTATGATAAGCGAGCCGCTGTTGCCAATCAGCGATAAAAGTGGCAACCTAAATTAAACGCAAAAACAAACAATAATTTAGCATTTGCAGCGTAAAGCTGCTAGCTTGTCTCACTTAGCCGACCTGTAGGCTAAACTGGGGCATCAAACAAATCAGGGAACTGCATAAGGGGTCCTCTGACCTAATGCGGAACAATTAGAGGTAGCTGAGTATGACCTTTGTCGGAATTAGTCATATCTCAGGACATTAGAATTTCGACTGCGCTCGGAGAAGTTCATATGGAAATGCTTTCGGACGTGGGTTCGACTCCCACCGCCTTCACCAAAAAGTCGATAAAACACCTGAAAGGGTGTTTTATCGACTTTTTGATTGGAAGGGAGTCGAACCCTGAGAGGGCGCGACCGAGTAAAAGCTGCTAAATGCAGGTTTTAGGACAGAGCGAGAGGAACGAAGTGACGTACAAAAGCACGAGCTATAAGGCGAAGTGATTTCTCCCACCGCCTTCACCATAATGACCTAACAGTAATCTATGATTACGTAGTAGGTCAGATGTCACGGAATCCAAATCTGTGATTTGGCTAATGTAGCTGACTATAAGAACACAATGTCTGATACAATCGAAACCCGTTGATTCCAACGGGTTTTCGTTTTTTAAGAGATAATCATTGCACCCAAAATACACCCAAAGATTTTAAATGCACCCAAAAGCAGTGGAGGAGGTTTTGGGCGCATACCTTATGCCTTGAGAGTAATCAAGCTCTTAAGGGGCTGGGTTTTTTTTTATTGTGCGCTTACTGATGACAAGGCGATTGTTTTCAGGTATAGGTGTAAGTGAATTCGCTTAAGGAAAAACTTCCAGCACTACAATCAATTCATTAATGCGTGAACCATCTATGGCGCTCTCTTCAAATAAGACCAGCATTAAGGTTGCGTTCTTAGGTAAATCTGTTTCTGGGATATCTATTTCAATACTGAATGTCCCCCAATTGGGAGCACCTTCGCTAGCCGTCTCAAATCCTTCAAGATAAACAAAATGTCCATCTTCTACCTCATACTGCACAGTGGCTTCGAAGACACGGGCTTCCCCTGTTATAACATAGTTGCCTTGTTGACCGCTAACATAAATATGACGAAACGCTTGATTCTCAGTCAAATCCTTATGAGTAATCTCAACCTGTCTGGATAGGTCGTTCCAAGATATGTCAACATCCAGAAGTTCACTTAGCGTTCTTAATGGAACATAAGTAGAACCTTCATAATTAAGAATAGGCAAATCACCTTCGTATAAGTTGTCGTCAACATAAATAGGATATTGTGCAGGGACTAAGAGATACTGCTTTAAAGCACTAGCATAAGAAGAAATGGGTAGCATTAAAACGGCACCAATAATGATTCCTAGAATCATCCCTTTCAATGTTTTACTCATTCTCTCAACTCCTTTCACTTTTACTATATTATACACGATTTTCGATAATAATAAATAGAGAACGTCTAACATAAAAAATTTGAAACAAAAGGTATTCAAAAACGTGTGGTCAAACATTGGCAGCAACTTGATCAGAGCTAGATTATAAACTATAATTTAGATAGTTATTGAATGGGATTAGATTAACTTTTGTTAAGAATGGGTTATATGTCAAAAAATGAATTGAAAGGGTAAGGGTTAAAAAATGGGAAAGCGAAAGATTCTATCATTGATCTTGGTGTTGCAACTATCTGTTCTTATCGGTTGTACAAATGCTACAACAGACATAGGATCACTTGAAACAGAGAATAATAATCTTAAGGATCAATTACAAGACGCATCAAAGAAGATTGATTCACTAGAGCAAAAAGTAGTGGAGTTGCAAAGAGAAAGAGATGCTGCCTTGTCTGAAAAACTAGAACTAGAACTCCTAATTGGAGAGCTATTGGAGGAAAGGAGACTTGAAGAAAATGATGTAACAGTCGCAGTGATTGACAAAGTAAACACACCGAAAAATACTGATAAGTGGATCTTTAGTAGTTATTCAACCTTCCATTTTAGCATTACAAACCACACAGAAAAAGATATCAAAGGCATTCAAGGTGTCCTGGACATTCAGGACATGTTTGGAGAAACCATACTTAGAGTCAAGTGCGATTTGACCAGTGATGTGGTAAAGGCTGGTGAAACAGTTATGAATAAGGACCTTTCTTTAGAGATTAATGAGTTCATCAATGATGATGTTAAAGTATATAATACAGAGTATGAAAATTTGATTTTTATTTACGATATAAACCAAATATTATTTACGGATGGCACTTCAAAAAAGAACGAATAAGTGAGAAGACGAAGAGAAGGACAAGATGAGCTATTAGAGAAAGACAATATGAAAGCGATAGCAAAACACCCATCTTTAATACGACAGAGATCCATGCCCAAAAGGTTGCAAGTTTGGCTCTTGAGGAAATAAATTGAACTATGATGAAAAAAAGAGTAGAATCAAATCATAGATAGCAAGTCAATTTATCACTTTGCGGAAATGATAGATTCTCTTGCTGGCAGCGTAGTTCAGCGAAACTTTTACGCCAAAGGGAGGCGTTATATATGTTGAACAACGAAAGAATAGGAGGCACATACGCAGTGATGTCATCCTTGAAAGGTTTGGCGGCATTCCTAATTAGCGGTCTAGTGTCAAGTGTGGTGATTCTACGAACAAATAACTATGTTATCGGCATGATGATCTCTGGTGGTTTAGGAGCCTTGCTGTACGGTTTGTCAATGAAAGCAGGTTCAAAGTTGTTGAATATGACTTTGGTGGGAGCTATTTCAATGCCAGTAGGACTCATCATAACGTTTGGCTTGTTTGAAGGGGTAGGAGCGCTCCTATCTATGGTATACGATGTATTTGGGACATCGGGCATACCGGATGGGTTGGCAATTATGATGATAGTTGGAATTTTTGGAGCTTCCGTAGGTGCTTCTTTATATGGGCGAAAGGCCATCAGGTGGTTTTTTGGTATTTGCGCTATCTCGGCGATTCCTTTTGGAGCGTTGGTGGTGGCACTTAATAAAGGAGCTCCTATTAAAGAAGGATTGGAAAAGCTTTTTAGAATGATTGGCCCCATCGACTTAAATGCATTGGCGATTGCTTTGGCTCTAGGATTAGGTTTGGGCTTAAGCGTAGGAACGTTTTCTCAATTGAAACAGAAGGATAGGAGAGATACTACTAGACAGGAATAAGGAGTAGTTATGGAAAAATCACGGACATTGAATGCTACTAACACCCTGACCGCATCAGCTTTTGCACTTGCTTTATCCATTATCAATTTGATGCTATTCCGTGGGACGATTAGCATACTTGCAGCATGTTTTGTTCCGGCTATCATTGTGATTTTTTCAAAAGGCCAAAAAATGAATTATTATCTGTATGTATCCGTGGGCTTATTTTTGGTAGCACCCATGTTTTTTCAGACGCAGATAGTATTTGTAGCAGGTTATGTGGTGCTTGCCCTTGGGATGAGACTTTTGTTGATAGATCGTGATTTAAATCTGAGAAGGGGTTTGGTATCGTCTGCCGGGTATGTTTTGTTGGTGGCGGTTATATTGTGGATGGGGATGATTCTAACGGAGTATTTGTTTTTGATTCCTTTAAACAGCATGATGATAAGATTGTCTAAGGGAAGCAATGTCTTATACATGGGGATTTTGTTGTTGGAAGGATTATTGGTGTTTCTAGTTAACATGGCTGTGATGACCATCTACTTGACAAAAGTCTTGGCACAAGAATAAAGGAAAGTCTATTTAGTAATAAACGGATATGATATAATATTACTGAGACCACATATGGTTTGATCAAGAGGTTTTTGGGAAATATTTTGAAGGAGGTTGATGGGATGATAAAATTTACTGCATTGTACCCAAATAAAGAGGGATCCAGATTTGATTTGACGTATTACAAAGAAAAACATGTGCCGATGGTGATGAAAATGCTTGGAGATCTGTGCTTGAGAGGAGAAATTGAACATGGATTGAGTGGAGGAGCTCCAGGAAGTCAACCAAAGTATGTGGTGATTGCCCATTTGTATTTTGACTCAATGGAAACGTTTCAAAAGGCGTTTCTTCCTCATGCTGAGGAAATGGGCAAAGATACACCTAACTACACAGATGTGCAACCAATCATTCAGATGAGTGAAGTGATTTAAGAAATCTTCGTGAAAAGCCACCTTCGACTGAGGTGGCTTTTCACGAAGCGAATAGATACCCACGGATGATCTTAAAGGGTATTATGTGTTTGATTAAATAAGTACAGGAGGGGTAGAATGTCACTAGAATTGAATCGAAAAGCGCCGGATTTTTCAGCATTGGATTATCAAGGAAAAGAGTTCAAGATTTCTGATCACTTCGGGAAAGCTAATATTTTTCTGGTTTTTAACCGAGGATTTGTTTGACCTTATTGCAGAAAGCACATGACGCAGTTGCGTCAAGATTATTCCTTGTTTCAAGAAAGAGACACAATTGTAGTGGCAGTAGGGCCGGAAGATAGATCGTCCTTTGCCAAATATTGGATAGAAAACGAGATGCCTTTTGTAGGCATTCCTGATCCAGAACACATAGTGGCAGATATGTTTGGTCAAAAGGTAAACCTCATCAAGCTTGGTCGAATGCCAGCTCAGATGGTGATTGATAAAAAAGGTGTCATTAGACATATTCACTATGGAAATTCCATGAAGGATATCCTTAGCAACGGCGAAATATTTAAAATATTGGATTTATTATGAGTGTGTTTGTATAAATGCATTAAAAATGAATGAAATAGAGCTTTCTATTTTAGGGTTCCTGTAATAAAATATCATAGAAAGGTTAATCATTTACAAATTGAAACAACATGAGGGCATTTATGAAAACGCGATCACTAACGATAGCTAGCTTAATAATTGTGACGATACTCGTTATTGGAATCTTTCCAGCCTTTGGGCAAGGGGAGGTAGGTTATAGCGATAACTTGAGAAAAATCAACGTTGGCAGTCATGCCAGATATTTGAGTGATCCTAAGGATGATATCGGTTTTGCAGACTTATTGACGTATGAACGAGAAGGTTTATTTAAGGAACACATTAATGAGGTGTTCCAGCTTGGTTTGAGCCAGGAATCCCACTGGATTGCTTTTAGTATAAATGATTTGGGTATAGAAAATCATTTGGTAAATTGGAAAGATTATTTCATTTATTTAAACAACTCAGGGATTGAGCGGATCAATCTATTTTTGCCAGTAAATGAAAATGGAGAAATGACCTATCATCATTATCGAGGAGGTTTTTTTTATGAAGGCTTCCAAAATGAGACAGGACATTTTTTCCCGGTTTTCGAACTCCCGGGAAATTTAGACGAAGAAAGCCCCCTGTATATCAATGTAAAAAGTGATTATTCAAAGAATTTTTCTATCACAATTGAAGAAAAAAATCAGTTTTTTGCGCATCAACAGATGATTGTATTGGTACTTTCTGTGGCTTTTGGCATCATGATAGCGATGATACTGTACAACTTAGTCTTGTTTTTTGCCTTGAAAGATTCGCTATATGTTTTATATGTTGGGTATATGCTCTTTATGTTAATATACCAATTGGGAGTTACTGGATTTTTGAAAATTATTAGCTTTCATTGGGGGGAAGCACTGGAAAACTATGTGATTATTGCCACGTTTGCTTCCATTGTGTTTGCGTTATTCTTTGCATCCTCTTTTCTCAATGTTTCTCGTTGTTTTCCTAAAGTAAAGCCAT
The DNA here is from genome assembly GCA_964539975.1 of uncultured Clostridia bacterium. GTDB lineage: Bacteria > Bacillota > Clostridia > Tissierellales > Dethiosulfatibacteraceae > 38-11. Next base: position 10,705 of record CAZIKK010000010.1, on the reverse strand, counting down.
TCATTTTAGCAGTCTGTGGGATTTGCCTTGTAGGCATTGCTCTTGTTTTATTGGAAGGGAAGTTTTATGCGAATTATTTGGCCTACTTTCCAGGTGCGGTTATGCCTTTTTTCTTAGTTGTTCTGGCGATAGAATCGGTTAGAAGAGGAAATTTGACTGCGCGCTACTATTTGCTGGCAACCGTGGTCTTGTTTACTTCGGTTATTGTATACGTTCTTCAGGGTTTTGGCGTGTTAAGCCACAGTTATGCAACTGTTTATGCGATGACAATATCGGTAAGTTTGGAAGGTTTGTTGTTATCTTTTGCATTGGCACATCGTATCAGTTACATGAGAAAAGAACAAGAATCGTATCAAAAAAGAGAAATTGAAATGTCGCGAATGATGTTAACAGATAGTATGACGGGGCTTTTTAATCGGAGATATTTTGACGGCATACACAAAAAAATATGTAAGCAAGCGAGAAAAGAAAAAACATCCGTTTCTTTAATTTATTTGGATGTTGATAACTTCAAGGTATTTAACGACACATATGGGCATCCTGCTGGAGATCAAGTATTGAAATCACTTGCTGAAGTCATTAAGTCAAACACAAGAGATCAAGATCATCCATGTAGAATCGGAGGAGAAGAGTTTGCGGTTGTTTTTCCGAAGACAGATGGGGAGCAAGCTAAAAGAATTGCTGAACGAATTCGCAAGCAGTTCGAAGAGATGGACTTAAGTAGATTTGCATCGACCATGCCCACAGTGACGGTTAGTATTGGAGTAGCAATGTTAAAAGAAGATGAGCCTTGTGAAGATTGGATTTTCAGAACGGACAAAGCGCTTTACAATGCGAAAAGAAGAGGAAAGAATGAGGTTTTTATTTGTGAAGGTTGATTTCAACGTTTGAGAAAAGACATTTCATTTGTATTTTAGAAAAACGTAAGTGGTTGAGTTCGAAAGATCATGTGAAAACACATAGTCTAGCCTATCGAAGCTTTTAATCGCCTCAACATCCTGGATTTGTTTTTCTGACAGATACCGCACCATTTCTCCTCGAGCCATTTTTGCTAAAGTGCCTTTTTCAACGACTTTGTTTTGGATGATTTCCCCAAACACACAGGTAAGGAAATGAACCTTTTTACTCAAATGCTTAGAAATAGCGTCACTGTATTCTTTAGAAGCCAAATTGACAATTGTTTGGCTCTCAGACATCAGTTGATTGGCTAGTTTAGAGCTCCAAAAATCATACAGGGAGTCAAGATGATTCCCTTTTAATTTGGATTGCATTTCCAGACGATAAGGGACGACTCCATCAAAGGGTCTGAGAACACCATAGAAGCCGGACAGAATTCGGAGGTGCTCTTCAAGGTACGCGTATGCTTTTGAGTCAAATACAGTAGAGCCCATGTATTGGTATTGAAGACCTTCATAAGAAATGAGAGCAGGAGTTAACCCTTCATGTAGATTCATGCTTTGAATGCGCTTATAATTCAAAGAAGCCAGCTTGTCGCTGCATTTCCAAATTGATTTTAAAGTCTCATAATCCAAGCTTTTCATGTAATCAAGCAGCTGTTTAGTTTCTTCTATAAACAAGGGCAATTGTTTGACAGGCAGGATATGGGTGTTTTCTTTCATTTTTTTTGCAGGAGAAATAATGATTCTCATAAATACCTCATGTCATAAAAGGTGATGCTATTAGCCTAATTCAATGAACAATTTCTGTCAAGCGCAATTTATTATTCGCTTTGTGTGGAATGGCACAAGAGGTGGAGAGACAATCATACTTGGGGCGGATGGATTGATTTAAGTGATTCGATACACTTATTAAACAAATAGACTAAAGAGGTGTGGGTTGAATGGTAAGTGGAAGCGTAATGTCTGGATTTGAAAATGTGAAGGCAGAGTTTGAAAAGAATTTCTTGCAGAGAAAAGAAATAGGTGCAGCGTGTGTTGTTTTTCATAAGGGACAAAAAGTCGTTGATTTGTGGGGGGGCTACCGAAAAAACGAGGACACTTGGAAAGAAGATACGATGGTGCCTGTTTTTTCTGCAACAAAGGGTGTGGCGGCTACAGTTTTAGCAAAACTTCATTCAGAAGGTTTGTTGGATTATGAGGAAAAAGTGGCGACCTATTGGCCTGAGTTTTCAAAAAATGGTAAAGAGACCCTAACCGTTCGCCAACTGCTGACGCATCAAGGAGGATTGGTATTACTGGATAACAGAATAGATGTGACAGAGTTGAATGATTTGGACAAAGTAGCGGAGATAATCGCCGAAGTAAAGCCAATGTGGAGACCAGGAGAGTATCAAGGGTATCAGGCTGGGACGATTGGTTTTTTCATGGGCGAACTGGTAAGGCGGGTTGACAGAAAGCATCGTAGCTTAGGCGTGTATTTTAGAGAAGAAATCGCCAACGCACTAAATTTGGAGTTCCACATAGGTTTGCCTGAAGAGGTATCTGAAGATAGAATCGCACAAATCAAGATGATCAACCCTTTTTTTCTCCTGCTTAACGCCAACAAATTGCCAAATGGAATGAGAAAAGCCATGCTGAACATGTCTTCTCCCTTCATGAAATCAGTAATGCTTATTAAGGGATATAACCCCAACAGCAGAGAAACATGGCGAGTGGAACAACCTTCAGGCAATGGGATTGGAACAGCCAGGTCTGTGGCGTATCTGTACAGTGTTTTGGCCAATGGTGGGAAACAATTAAATCTGAAAGAAGAAACCATCAGACACTTAAATGCACTTCCAGAAAAACCAAAAAAGGGCTTTCGTGACAAAGTAATCAACATGGAAACCAGATACGGACTAGGCTTTATGAAACCCGATCCAATTTTTAAGTTTTCTGAGAATAGCAATGCCTTTGGGTTCTTAGGCGCTACAGGTTCTTTTGCTTTTGCGGATCCGGACAAAGAACTAGGGTATGCCTACTTCACAAGAAAAATGGGCTATTACGGCATAAATGACCCGAGAGAAAAATCTGTGAGGGAAGCCGTCTACAGGTGCATGGATCACTTAGAGTCCAAACGCTAGCTTGTTGATACAACAAATAAGGCCTTAAAGAACCCCATAGACTTGATCTACACTTTGTACAAACAGGATCCCTTTTCCAGGCTCATCAAGAGCAACCTTTTCCTTGATGGCATTACATACAGATTGAGTGATTGTTTTTTTTACTAAGATAAGCACAATTTCTTTTTCAGGTTCGATGTCAAAAGAAAACAATTTGCTGGTTTCATGTATGCCGGAGCCTCGTGCATTGATGATAGTAGCGCCTCTAGCGCCCGACTCATTGGCTGCTTCCACAACATGGCAAGCATTGCCGCGGTCTACGATAACAAATATGGAATCATAAATCATGTTCTCATTCTCCTTTTTAGTTTCGAGGGTATTGTTTTCAGGGCAATACTGGGTTCCCATCACATTGAGAAGAGGGATGGAGAAAGCAATGCCGCTATATGGTTTGTTGAGTTTTAGTTTTTTAGTGACAGCCTCTAGAAATGTTTTGCCGTGCGTTGTTTTTGAAAGGATCAATACAACTTCTTTTCGCATATCTGCTAACTCCAAAAATTTCAAGAAAGAGCTTTTAGCCGTTCCTTTTCCTAATAAGATGGTTCCACCTGGTATATCGTTGTTTTTGGCGATGGAAACAACTTTTGATCCCAACCCGTGATTGACGATAACAAAATTTAGTTGATAAGATTGGCAGAAATCTAAATTATTCATCAACTTGAACTCCTTTTTTTATGGTTTTTATTTTAAAGAGAACACCTAAAAGTTGCAAAGTGATAATTGGCATTAAAGCAACCATGGCGATCATTCCAAATCCATCTACTAAGATGCTGGCTGAGGGTTCATTGTTCGCGGCGCCGTTGATAAACGCTAAAACAAAAGTAGCAGTCATGGGGCCGGTGGCCACACCTCCCGCATCAAAGGCGATACCAACAAATAGTTTAGGGGTCACAAATGTTAGTAAAAGGGCAAGGGAGTATCCTGGTAGCAAATAATGCCATAATTGAATCTCGCTTACGAAAACCCTTAAAGCAGATAAAGAAACAGCCAAGCCGACACCTATAGACAGAGCCACCAATACGGTGACTTTCTTGACATAGCCAGTGGTAACTTCTTCTATTTGGTGTGTCAACACATAAACAGCAGGTTCGGCAAGAATGGTGGCCACACCTAGAATAAAGCTGATTAGCACAAAAATGAATCGGTGTTCCAAGGTGACTAGATAGCCACCTATGACACCCCCTATTTGCATAAATCCTGCATTGACTCCCAATAAAAACAAGCTGAGGCCAATAAGCGAGTAAATAAACCCAAAATAGATTCGTCTTCTTTCCTCTTTTGACAATTCGCTAGATTTGCTGATTAGAATAAGGATTGCGATTAGAGGAAGAAAGGCCATAAGACTTTCTCTTACAGAACTAGGGAGCATGTTCAAAAAAATAGTAAAGGTTGACGCAGAAGAAACAGATTGATCGATAAAAACATCTGTAAACCCTTGGATATCCACAAATAGATTAAGGATCATAACCGATATGATCGCGCCAGCAGATACGATGGCAACCAATCCAAAACTGTCTTTTTCCGATGCCCTTGAATCTTTTTTGATGGATGCAATTCCTAGTGAAAGCGACAATATAAAAGGAACGGCTAATACACCTGTTGTAGAACCAGAACTGTCAAATGCGATGGCTAGGAATTCTGAGGATGTTGTCAAACCCAATAAAAAAATCACAACGTAGGACCCAAGCAATATGTATTGAAGTGGAAGATTGTAAACAAGTCTCAAAAACCCGAATATCATAAACAAACCGATTCCTAAGGAAACGACTAAAATAAGCAACATGCTTGGGATAGCGCCTCCTGTAACCCTATCAACTTGGTTTCCCAATATCATTAGACTTGGTTCGGCAATGGAAATGACGATGCCTAGAATGAATGCCGAAACAATGACGATCCACAACTTATTTTTCTTTGCAATCATAAAACTCAAAATAGATCCCAAAGGTGTGATCCCAAGATCAACACCAATCAGAAAAAACGTCAATCCAAACAGAACAAAGAAAGACCCTGTCAAAAAATGCCAGATTAATAAAGTGTCAATAGGAACAAAGGTGAAATTTAATAACAAAACGATGGTGAAGATAGGTAGAATCGAAATAAAAACCTCGCGTAGCTTATCGAAGAATAGATTCAAAAAAACACCTGCTTTCTATTTATAATGTTATAGCAATCATTTGCTTGAAAATGTTGAAACGAAGGGAAGATACCATACATTATAGGCCATTCACTTTTTTTTGGCAAGTTGATGACGCTTTTCGGCGTAGGTGTGATCCTGGGTCCTCTTGTAATAATCCGTTTGCTTAAGCAAGGCATACAATTTGTTGGGAATCATTGGTTGATATTGAATTTTATCATTGTAGATTTTGGATTCTTGAAGAGACGGAGTGGCTTGCTGCCAAGGCAAAACGCCATTTTCCATGAAACGGACAATATCTTCTTGCATGGATCCAGCAATGCTTTTTGGTTCGTCAAGTTTTCTGGATAGCCCGAACATGGCTTTCCCCAATCCTTTTTTTAGATTGCCGAAGATAAGAGGCAATTGACTGGAATGAAAAGCGCCTAAACGAGTCATATCCATTCGGGAAGGCCTGTAATCTAAACGGTAAAACCAAACAGGAGATTTACTTGAAGCGGCTTGTCCGTAAAACAACCCTGCAGATTTAAATAAGATATCCGAGAAAAATTGTATGCGACCTAACTTTGCGCCGTAATAGTCGTTATATAGACTTTGAATCTTGCGGATAAAGGCCTCGTTTTCTAAAGAGAGTCCCTCTTGGAGGGCGGGAGAAAAGTCCCAGTGATGCTTTAATAAAGGGTGTTCGATGACAGATAATTCATCTTGAGTTGAACCAATCAACATTGGAATAGGCTTCCCATGCCCTTTTGCCAATAATGAAATAGGAGGTTCAGAAATCAAGACATGATCAACAGATGGTTGAAAGCTACCGGAGCCTAGATTAGATTTTTTCATGAATGTGCTAGACGAAGCAATGAGGTGTTTAAGTGATAGGGCGCTAATCTGGTCAGGAGCCGAGAGATTCAATGTCTCTAAAAAAGATTTTGTTCGAGCTTGACTTTCTGTTTTGGAAAGTATGGAAGTAGGCAACCCACTAAATAGAATGAGTTTAGAAAAATACGGATGAGTAGACTCGATAACAGGCAGCATAGAAACCAACGTTCCTCCTGCAGATTCGCCTGCAATGGTAATATTGTTTGCATGGCCACCAAAGTAGGCTATATTTGAATAAGTCCATTTTAATGCGGCAATGATGTCATGAATTCCTGGATTAGGTACCCAATGACTATCATAAGATGAAAAATCAAGAAAACCAAGAATGCCGAGGCGATAATTTATTGTCACAACCACTATATCGTATGTCTCTGCAAGAAAACGACCGTCATATAAGGCATCTGAACCAGATCCGCGAATATAAGTGCCACCATGGACAAAGAAAAATACTGGTCGACTGCCTTTGGAGTTAGCTTTCTTCCAGATATTCAGTGACAAACAATCCTCGCCACATTTGTAGATGCGAATGCCAGGTTGTGGTGCAACTTTAGAAAAACGAGTGGCATTAATCAACTTAGAAGATTCTTCGATCACGCGAGGAGCAGCAAACCTTTGATTCTTTGAAATAGGATATGCGTAGCGGATACCTTTGAAAGCATGAACCCCACCCAAATCGAGGCCTTTATATTGACCCATTGGGGTTTTTACGGTAGCTGTTTTGGGATTCTTCATGATGATCCTCCTATGCTTTGTTATTCATATGGTCGCACAAATGATAAGCAAATGCAATAAGCAAACCCTCTTTTCGAAAGAGGGTTTGTAGGCTTTTTATGGGTGGTAGACTTTATTGAATTGATATTTGGGTTCACAGGTTATATGAAGGCCTAGTTTCTTAAATATCTTCTCATCCACAGTTGGAAGAATAACCGTCGAATGAAGTTGACAGCTCTTGAGCTTGGGAAGTTGTTCCAAGGCTAACTTAGCAGTGGGACAGTGAGCCGCGCTGACAGATAAGGCAATCAAAATCTCATCAGTATGAAGTCTAGGGTTGTTGCTCCCTAGATAGGAAGTCTTCAGAGTTTGAATAGGGTCGATGGCATCTGGAGATACAAGATGCAGATCATGGTCAATCCCCCCCAATTCTTTGATTGCGTTCAATAAAACAGCGGCAGAAGATCCAAGTAGATCAGATGTTTTCCCAGTTACAATCCGCCCATTTGACAGTTCGATGGCAACGGCAGGATAGCCGGTTTCAACTTCTCTGTCTAATGCTGGTTGAATAACCTTTCTATCGTCATCGGTAATGCCTCCTTGTTTCATAAGCAATTCAAGTTTGAATAAAGTCTTTCTAGAGCCAATGCCTTGCTTCAGGTCGCAAAGACCTTGGTAATACCTTCTGATGATTTCTTGTTTGGAGGCTTCGCGGCAAACCGAGTCATCGGTGATGCAATAGCCGGCCATATTCACACCCATATCAGTAGGCGACTTATATGGGTTTTTCCCAAGAATCATTTCGAACATGGTATTTAATACAGGATATATTTCGATATCGCGATTATAGTTTACCGTTGCTTCTTCATAAGCTTCCAAGTGAAAGGGATCGATCATATTGACATCGTTTAGATCCGCAGTAGCTGCTTCATAGGCGATGTTGACAGGATGACGTAGGGGTAGATTCCATATTGGGAAAGTTTCAAATTTGGCATAGCCTGCTTGGATCCCCCGTTTATTCTCATGGTAGAGCTGAGAGAGGCAAGTAGCCATTTTCCCGCTTCCTGGCCCAGGAGCAGTGATAACAACTAATGGTCGAGTTGTTTGGATATAGTCATTTTTGCCATATCCTTCATCACTGACAATATGATTGACATTGCTGGGATACCCTTCAATTTCATAATGAAGGTAAGACTGAATACCTAAATCTTGAAGTTTAGACCGGAACTGTGAAGCGCCATTTTCTCCAGAATATTGGGTGATGACTACACCGCTGACTAAAAATCCCTTGCTTCGAAAAGCATCGATTAACCTAAGAACATCATCATCGTAGGTAATGCCTAAATCACCTCTGATTTTATTGTTTTCAATGGAATCCGAGCTGATGACTATGATGATTTCTGTTTGGTCTTTAAGCTGTGAAAGCATTTCCAGTTTGCTGTCTGGTTGGAAGCCAGGCAGTACTCGGGCAGCATGGTAGTCATCAAAGAGCTTTCCGCCAAATTCAAGGTACAGTTTGTTGTCAAATGCTGAGATGCGTTTCTTAATATGTTCCGATTGTTTTTTTAAATATAATTGGTGATCAAATCCTATTTTCATTGGTTACTCCTTAATTTACACATGCGTAAAATTATACCATTAAACAGACACCTTTTCAACAGAAGAACAGGCATCAAATTGTGGGATTATGCAAGATTGTGTTTCAGAGACAAATCTCCTATAATAATAAAAAAAGCGTGATGAAAACGGCTATAAAAAATGGAGGTGGTACAATGAAAAATGTTGGGATTTTTTTATTTGATGAGGTAGAAGTGTTGGATTTTGCAGGTCCTTTCGAAGCATTTTCGGTTGTGGGGCAAAGAGAAGGATCGGGAGATTTTAATGTTTTCACAATTGGAGAAAAAAAACAAATCATTAAAACGGTCAATGGTTTGAGGATTATGCCTGATTATGACTTTTCCAATAAAGATTTACCTAAAATAGATTTATTGGTTGTTCCTGGAGGCAAAGGGACAAGACAAGTTGTGAGAGCGAAAAAGCAAATGACTTGGATAGAAGAGACAGCTGCTTGCGCTGAGTATGTCATGTCTGTTTGCTCAGGAGCCCTTGTTTTGGCAAAGTTAGGATTGCTGTATCAAGCTAAGGCAACAACTCATCATAGTTGTTTTGACAGCTTGCAGAAGATAGATGCCTCTATTTTGATTGATCATAAAGCCCGTTATACCGACAATGGAAAAGTTTTGACAGCTGCTGGGGTATCGGCAGGGATCGATCTGTCGTTCTATTTAATTGAAAAGATTTTAGGATATGAAAAAGCAAAAGAAGCGGCCAATTATATCGAGTATCCATACCAGCAATAACGGAGCATCTGTCAGGAAATGCCTAATCGTGGTATAATGAACGTAAGACGTAAACCAACAACAGGTTTTGAGTGGACGATAGTAAACCAGAAAATAAAAATAATAGAAGGAAGTGGATGAAATGTTGATAGAGACTCAACGATTATGGCTTGTTCCTTTAACGTTGGAAGAGTTGAGACGTGCACTGACAAGTAAACTTCAATTGGCAGAAGAGCTGGGATTCCAGTTATATTCAAGCGAATTGGATGATAAGATGAAAAGTATCTACCAGATTAAAATCGACAAAATAGAAAGAGACAAAGAGAATTATTTGTTTTACACGTTCTGGCAATTAGTCTTAAAAGAAGAAAAGATGATCATTGGAGAAGTGGGGTTTAAAGGTGTTTCCCAAGAAACAGGAGAGCTTGAAGTAGGTTTTGGGACAGAAGAGAGGTTCCGCAACAAAGGATATATGACAGAAGCATTGACAGAATTGATCAAATGGGCTTTCATACAAGAAAAACCTGATATAAAGCGGATCACGGCATTGACTCTAAAAGACAATATCCCTTCACAAAAAGTTCTAGAGAAGGCAGGATTAATGCTTAAGCACGAGGAAGCAGGACAGGTCTATTGGCATGTAGACAAATCTAAATGAAAAAAATTATCAAATACCATTGACAATCAAAATCAAGTGTGCTAATATGAAAGTACCTCATAAAGAGGTACACCAAAAAACCCCCACAACATAATTGACATTGTCTTTGGTTTAGACAATAAACTCCAATAATAATTTACTCCTGAAAATATGGCCGCTTTTCCCCAAGCGGTCATATTTTTTTATAATCATACAAATGAAGACACGTTTTTTATATACAGCTTAAAGCTGATGTGGTATAATGAATTGTTGTAGATGAGACCGTTATGCATAAAACTTAACGGGGGGAATATGGATTCCAACAGACACTTGTGTTCTTTTGTGAATGGTGAAAGAGTCAAACTTATATTAACTGATGAAAATTGGTTAATTAAGTTTGACTCTTTTTTAGTTGTATCACGGAATCATAATTAAAAGGGGGAATTGATCATGAAAAAAACGCTATCGATCATCCTTGTAATGACGATGGTGACGGGGATGGTGCCGGCAGGCATATTACCGACAGGCACTAAAGCAGTTGAGGCGACAGCGCAAGACTTAGGCCAAATGAATGCATTGGATGCGCTAGGGATTGATACGTCTATCATGCCTGAGGGATTTGACCCAAATAGTTTGGACAACCCTTATGGACGGGATCATATCACCATCAATCCAGTCTATGAGTTATTTGTAACAGGTGCGTCTGGAACAGCCATTCAGAATATCCTTTATGGCCACAACAAGGCACTTAAAAAGCCCATGGACGATTTCTATTCATCACAGGGAAATCAGACCACACCGGATGCATCTTTTGATGTATTAGCAGCAACTGCTTCAGCCTCAGGTAATTTCATCGGATCTCATGAGGGCAGCAGTGCGATTGGCAAGACAGGGCACGTTGAGACGGTAGTATTGATGTCAAGGGTTAAGGTAAATACGATGTTTTA
>CAZIKK010000009.1:0-82805 GCA_964539975.1 uncultured Clostridia bacterium | reverse complement strand
ATCATTCTGGTTTTTCCTATAAGCATGGGACTCAGGAAATTATTTTCAAGAAGGAAGATTGGAATGGTGACGAAGACAGGGATATTGGCAGTGTGTGTGTTTGCAATCATGAGCATAAGTGTTCCGATGATCATCAAGTCACTAGATAACGATGATGACCTTAATATAGAGGCTCCATATGTAGTTTTAAAAGTAGAGCAAAAAGATGAAGACCAACAAGTGGTGTACCGGTCGTTGAATGAAACAAAGAGCTTGGCATTGGTTCAATATTACCAGTATCGAGAGTTCAGTCCAGATCTGAGCGTAAAGACCGAGAAGTGGGAGAGTCGCACAAGATGGTGGGGGGATGTTCTATTTAAATTGTATTGTCAAGAGAGAATTCGGTTTAACGGCATTTTAATAGATGCCTCTCAAGAATACCCTCTTTACGAGGAAGCTTGGTATGTTGTAAGAAGCTGGAACCAACAGGATTTGACATTTGGTGGGGACCTATTGATCAAGCAAGGAAAACAACAAGTTGTGTTGGGGATAAATCAAGATCTAAAAGACCCGGACAATATTGTGTGGATTCAAGATACTTTATCCCAATTAATCAATTAAAACATCATTCTATTTAAGTTAGTTCTTATCCTCGCGTATCTATTTAAGTCAAACTCGCTGTAATCCTTCTAATTCAAAATATACATTCCTTCTTCTAAAAGGAGCTGGATTTGAAAACTGAAGCTTTATTTTTTCAAAACCAGTCAATCTCTTAGAGTAGTAGTACGGTTCTTCAAAAACTAATCTTTCATCTCTAATCCATTCAGGAATGGCTATTTTATTTATCTGAAAGCAATAATCAATAATTGCTGCAGTTAAAGTCAAAAAGAAAATCTCTTTGGAATTGCAGTCATCTAAATTTACAGGGTATGAAAATATACTTTCAATAAACCCTTTATCCTTAAATTTTATATACTCTAAGAGTTGATTAAGACTCATATCGGTATCTTCATATTCATATAATTCTTTAAGATAGCTATTTCCAATCATAACCCAAATCCTTTCCTAAATATTGTATAAACTTCATCTGCCTTTCACCTATTAATTCCAGTGGAATGTATTTAGAACAAATATTTAGAAGTTCTTCTTTTGTTTTTATATTTAAATCTTTACATAAAATATATGCGTCAATAAAGTCTTTAGCAGGCTCTGATCTTGCGGCTAAAACTTTCATAGCTAATAACTGATCCGGTATTGGTTTAAGAATTTTTAGATTAGAATATACTTTAAAAGTTTCTTTGTCTTCTTTCAATACTGATTTAAGTGGTACTTTTATATCTTCATTTATCCATTTATCGGGAAGGTTAAAGGTGAATTTCGTGAGTTCTAAGATATTACTAAGTATATTTTCATTAGTACTGTTAAAAACACAGTCTATATCTTTAGTAGCTGGTCGATTGTCGTAGACTAAAGTCATAATAGCACCACCATATATTGTTAATTCTAATACCAGCTGATTTTCCTTTAGTTGTTTATTTAAATAATCAAATATCTTTAACAATTCATCCTTATCCATTAATTTACCCTTTGGCATTATAACCTCCTAGTAATTCTATTATTACTATTATATCATTTAATGAGTTATTGTTGTAGGATGTATAAAGTGTAAATGGCACAATGGATAGGCTAAAGGGACAAAAAAGAAGACACGAATGTGTCTCCTGGCATTTGTGAAATTATCTGTTATCATGGCTGCTAGGCTTATTTACTTCGTATAAATAAAAAAGCGCGAAACAGTCATTTATCGGCTTCTTTCGTACTTTAAGAAATTTGTGTAGTTGATCAATAATGCTTTACTGTAATAGCCATCCTTCTATTGTATTGTATTCTCTACCCTGAATTGAAACATCTTTTAACCATTCGTCTACTTCATTTTTATAAAAGTATTGTTTGTTATTTATTGTGAAGTAAGGAACCATCTTTCCAGTAAAACCTCCTGTTTTCTCTAATTCCATCTTCTCAATTTGAATGATACTACGAAAATCTTCCTCTGTTATATTCATGTACTCAGCTACTTGAGATAGAGTTAATGCCATATTATTTGTTGCGGTTGAAATAGAAGTTGTAGTTTGCAAACCAACGAATTTTTCTAATGATTGTCCTATCCAAATAGAACCAAATATAATACTTGTAGCAAGTATTAAAATGGATACTGATAGCATTTTTTTATTTTCCAACGTATTCCCCCTGTCCTATTTTTCATCATATGCGTCATTCCTTGAAAGTCATAAAAAACTTTAACTCTTATTACTTTAACATGAATTTACACAATTATCAAAACAAACTAGAAAGTCTTAGAATCTATGATTTTATCTAAAACAACATTTATTCTATACAGAGCTAAACTTTATAATCACTTATGATACGGCTCGCCCTTGATTATCCTAAAAGCTCGATAAATCTGCTCTAGTAAAATAACTCTAAACAACTGATGGGGGAATGTCATCTTTGAAAAAGACAGTTTCATGTCAGCTTTGTTGATAATCTCATCTGACAGTCCCAGCGATCCACCTATAACAAAGGTGATGTGGCTGGTGCCGTAAACGCTAAGGGTCTCGATTTTTTCGGCAAGAGCTTCGCTGGAGAGTTGCTTTCCCTTTATATCCAAGGCAATCAAATAAGATGATGGGTCCAATTTGGACAAGATTCTTTCACCTTCTTTTTCCTTGACGATGTTTTCTTCTTTTGAACTGAGATTTTCAGGAGCTTTTTCATCAGTCGTTTCGATTTCCATAAGAACACAATAAGCAGATAGCCGCTTGACATATTCCAAGATGGCTTTCTTAAAATAATCTTCCTTTACTTTTCCCACAGATATAATGGTTATTTTCACTGTTCTTCTCCTATCCACTGTTCAACTTTTCTTAAATATGCGGCCATGTCAAATTTTCGGTTGAGTCCTTTGTCGTTCATATACCTTAATTTACCGAAAATAGGTCTCTCAGTCCATGCTCGGTCATGTTTTCCGAAACACCAGGCAATACCGGTAAAACTGTTGGCATCTCTGCCATCCAGAAAATATTTGTTATTGAGTTCCAAAGCGGTTTCATAGGCTGTTTGGTAATCAGGTGACCATTCGATGATTTTCTTGCACCAATACATTCGCATGTAAGTATGCATAAAACCGGTGTGAACCATCTCTTTCATGGCGGCATTCCAGTAAGGGTCATGGGTCTTGCAGGAGGTGAGTTCCTCCGTGGTGTACAGAAAATCCCTAGAATCATCTACATGAGTGGACATGGTGTCATAAGCCCAAGGGTAAGTCATAGATTCAAAATTGTCATAATTTGGATTGAAATAAACAAAATTGATCGCCAATTCCCTACGGACAACCAGCTCTTCTAAGAATGATTGGACAGCGTCTGAGAGATTGGGTTGCTCGGCAAGTCTATTCTGGGTTTTTACAACAATTTCAACTGGTGAAATTTGTCCAAAGTGAAGATAAGGACTTAAGAAAGAACAAAAATCAGAAGCAGGTTGGTTCCTGTCCAAATAATGAGGGAGTGCCTGTTCAAGAAAATGATTTAATTGTTGATGCGCAGCTTGTTCTCCACTGATGAAACGCGGGGCTGGTTTAACGGAACGGTCTAGGTTTAGGGTGTTTAGAAAATCCAAAGGGTCCTGTATGATTTCATAAGAGCAGGAAATGGGAATAGCCAAATCTTGATGCTTTAGCTGAGCGGATTTTGGCAAATGAGCATACGTGTCAAGCTTGGACATGATTTTAGAACGAATGGTGCGTGCTGCGTATTCTTCCTTATCACTAGCGATTTCGACAGGAACAACAACGTGGCTGTCCGCTTCATAAACAGGCAGTTCGGAGGAGGCAGCGGCTTTCAAAACAAACTCTCGCCACTGTTTCTGATAACGAAGATAACCTTTATCCATAACAAGACAGGCTGCGTCTTTCATAAGATCAACGCACCCCTTTTCAGGAGACACATGGTAAAGCACAAAACGGATTCCCGTTTTTCTAAAAGCAAATTGCAGCTCTTTTAGTCCATGCATCATGAAGTGATAATGCCTAAGGTTGGCTTCTGGAAAATGATCGGTCACACCAAAATAAACCAGCAAGGGCAAATTTAACCGGTTGGCTTCTTCAATGGCAAAATTCAACCCATCGTTGTATCGGCTTCTTTGACTTTGTTGCATCCAGTAAAGAACATAGCTACCTGGTTTGTCAGGCGCTGAAAGACATTGAAATATTCGGATGTGAGGCATAAAAACTCCTTAAGGGACAATCAATTCGATGGCACCACGGCAAATATCGATAGTAAGAGGAGTCGTAAAACCATACTCTCCATCAATATCCACGATCAGTTCTTCATTGGTCTCAATGGTCAGCTGACTTGTTTTGAAATACTGAACACTACTATGTCGAACATGGTCGCCACTGGCAAATCCTGAGAAGATTTCCAATAAAGTCAGAGGAGGCGCTTTTTTGATGATGACCACATCGAATAAACCATCATCATATTTGGCATCAGGAGACATTTTTTTAATCCCACCAATGCTAGGCGTGTTGCTGACTATGAAAACCAAGGCATCTACGTTGTAGGTGTCATCATCTGTGCGAATGGTCAATGGATGACATTTAAAAATTTGATTGGGAATTTCGATGGCAGCTTGGAAGTAATAGGCATATTTACCAAATATAGATTTGGCCTCATGAGCTACTTCGTGGGGGATATTGGTAAAAGCACCTCCAGAGACCACATTGATAAAGTATCGGTCATTCGCACGGCCCACATCGATTTTTTTGGTGTGTTGCTGCTTTAACATATAAGTGAACTCAGAAACTGTGGTCGGAATGCCAATATGGGAAGCAAAATCATTCATCGTCCCAGAGGGAAGGATGGCCAATTTTGTTTTGCAGGGAGCAGCCATAATGCCATTGACCACTTCATTAATGGTTCCATCGCCACCACATGCAATAATTAAGTCATAATCTTCAGCGCAAGCAGATTTGGCTGCTTCGGTAGCATCGCCCTGCTTTTTGGTGGAAATGAAAGTGATACTGGTGTTTTGGTCTATCAGGAACTCTTTTGCAATTTGAAACATTTTTTGTTGAACCGTTTCTTTGCCAGAAGATGGATTGTATATGACTAAGTATTTTTCCATTGATTACCTCATATATCTTAACGTTTGATATTTTTGCCGAACAAATTGTAAAGAAACCAGTTGCTAAGGGTAATGATAATACCAGCTATTATGGATGTATAAAATGAAGCTGAATGCAATCCTGTCAAGCTGGCGGTCAAATGGACGGTAATGCCATTGATGACAAATAAAAACAAGCCTAAAGTCAGAACTGTTAGAGGAAAAGATAGTACGATAAGAATAGGTCGAATAATCGCATTGATGATACCAAAAACAATCGCTGAGAAAAACAAGGCTTCTAATGAAGGATATGAAACACCTTGGATTAAGTAAGCTGCCAACCAGATGGCAATCATATTGATGAGGATACGCACTAACAATTTGCGCATGATTTCCCTCCTCCCTTTATTATTGATAATTACATTCATTATACCACAAAAATCGACTAATTAAGAAAACTATTGACAATTCATAAAAGTTGGCCTATAATCATACAAAATATAGAGAATCTAAAAGACTTTGATGGGAAGAGTAAACAAAGAAAGATGTTTAAGCGAGCCGGTGGTGGTGAGAGTCCGGTACAGCGGAATTTGTTGAAAAACATCCCTGAGTTGCCAACCGAAATCCAATGGAGAGTAGATTTGGTCGTAGGCCGCACGTTATAGCGGATAGGTATCGATTATTCTGTACTGATTAAAGAGAGCGCAAGCTAATTAGGGTGGCACCGCGAAGACAACCTTCGTCCTTAAATGTATATTTAAGGATGGGGGTTTTTTATTTGGAGAATAATCGTAAAAATCAATAAATACAGGAGGGAAAAATGAAAAGAACATGGGTGAAAGATTTGAGAGATTCAAAAGATGAAGAGGTCAAACTCTTTGGATGGATTCACAGAATCAAGAAGTTTAAAGATTTTGCTTTCATTGATCTGAGAGATCGGACAGGGATTGTCCAAATGGTGATGGACAAAAGTCTGATAAGCTCAAAGATCAAGTTGGAATCGTCTGTGCTGGTATTTGGAAGGCTTATTAAAAGTGAAGAAGATAATTCAGGTATCGAAGTCATTGTGAAATCTTTAGAAATCAAGGGAGAGGCAAAATACGATCTGCTGCCTTTTTCTATCAACGGCAGAGAAATCCAGGCGGCATTGGAAAAGCAATTGGATCACCAGACCATTTCACTGAGAAGAATGGATAGAAGATGGGTTTTTACGATTCAACAAGAAATTGTACAGGCTTTTAGACAATTCTTAATTCAAGAAGAATTTACGGAGGTCCACACACCTAAAATTGTTGGGATTGAAACAGAAGGAGGATCGCAGGTGTTTAGTCTGGACTATTTTGGAAATCGGACTTTTATGGCTCAAAGCCCGCAATTTTATAAGCAGATGTTGGTGGGAGCAGGTTTTGAAAGAGTGTTTGAAATTGGCGCAGCTTATCGAGCAGAGCCACACAATACTTGGAGGCATCTAAATGAATATATAAGCCTTGACCTTGAAATGGGATTCATTGAAAGCGATGAAGAGATCATGGATTTGGAGGAAAGACTTCTAAAACATGTGATGGCACACCTGGAAGCAACCTGCAAAAAAGAATTGGCATTTCTTGATGTGACCTTACCTCGGATTGATCAAATACCGCGAATTAAGCTGAAGGCTGCCCAAGAGATACTAATGGATATTTACGGAAAAACATCTCCCATGGGCAACATTGATTCAGAGGGAGAGCAACTATTAGCTCAGTATGTGAAAAAAGAGTTCCAGTCTGATTTTGTTTTTTTGACAACTTATCCCGCAAGCAAAAGGCCACTTTATACCATGCCAGATGAGAGAGATTCCGGGATGACAAGGTCTTTTGACCTAATATTCAAAGGTCTTGAAATCACGACAGGTGGTCAAAGAATTCATGATTACGATCAGTTGACGGAAAACATACTTCGATTTGGAGGAAAACCTGAGGATTTTGATTTCTATTTAGAGTCTTTTCGGTATGGAATGCCGCCCCACGGTGGATTTGCAATTGGGTTGGAAAGGATCACGATGATGCTTCTTGGATTGGATAACATTAGACGAGCAACACTTTTCCCAAGAGACATGACTAGAATCAAACCATGAATTAAAAATGTTGAGAGTAGGAGGGCATATGAAAATCACAAGGGAGACGGTCAAGGAAATGGCTGCGTTGGCGAAATTAAGATTGAAAGAGGAAGATATAGAAACATATGTGAAGGAATTCACTGAGATTCTCCATCACTTTGGCCAGATAGGAGAAGAAGACCTGACGCAATGGACCGATGAAGATTTGAATTCAGAATCAGTGAGGTTGAGAGAAGATAAAGCATGTTTTTTTGAGAACAAAGAGGGTTTGTATAGAAATATAAAGAACCGGCAAGGAACAGCTATAAGAATACCCAAAATAGTTGATTAGGAGGTGTTTGCAATGGGAATAGAGTCAATGAGAGTCAAAGATGTACAAGTAGGACTTCGGAGAAAAGAGTTTTCAGACGTTGAGTTGGTAAAGGCTTACTTAGATAGAATGAAGAGGCATGATAAAAACGTAAAGGCTATGATCACGATATGTGAAGAAGAAGCCTTAGAACAAGCGGCTCAAGTAGACAAAAAAATAGCTGACGGGAAGTCGATAAAATGGATGGAAGGCGTGCCAACAGGTCTTAAAGATAATATTTGCACAAGAGGCATCAGAACTACTTGCGCATCAAAAATGCTGATGGATTTTGAACCGCCATACGATGCAGGTGTGGTAGAAAAGTTGAAGAAAGAAGGATTGGTCATACTTGGGAAGTACAATATGGATGAATTTGCCATGGGGTCATCTAATGAGAATTCGGCATTTTATCCCACAAGAAACCCATGGAATCTGGATTATGTGCCTGGTGGGTCTTCTGGCGGGTCAGCCGCAGGTTTGGCAGCTGGGTTTGCTACTGTGACATATGGGTCAGATACAGGGGGATCCATCAGGATGCCGGCATCATTTTGCGGTGTAGTGGGAGTGAAACCGACTTATGGAACGGTTTCCCGGTATGGATTGATTGCCTTTGGTTCATCCCTTGATCAAATCGGCTCATTTGGAAAAAATGTGGAAGATGCAGCTTGTGCATTGAAGGTGATTCAAGGCCATGATCCCAAAGATGCCACATCAAGAGAAAAAGGTTACGACAAAGATTATGTCTCAATCATGAAAAAAGGTGTAAAAGGATTGAGAATTGGATTGCCTGAAGAATTTTTCGGTAAAGGTGTTGACCCCGAGGTAAGAAATTCAGTATTGGAAGGCGCAAAACAATTAGAAAAAGAAGGCGCTATTGTGTCTAGTTTCTCTTTGCCCATACCAGAATCCGGACTGTCCGCTTACTACATCATTTCTTCGGCAGAAGCCAGTTCAAATCTAGGCAGATACGACGGCATCAGATTTGGGTATAGTGCCAGCCATTGTGATGATTACCAGGAGAGGGTCATTTCATCCAGAACGGAAGGGTTTGGAAATGAAGTCAAACGTCGCATTATGCTAGGGACGTATGCCTTGTCTTCGGGTTACTATGAGGCCTATTACAATAAAGCCATGATGTTTAGAAGGAAGGTGAGAAAGCTGTTTCAGGACGCGTTTGAGCGGTACGATGCGATTCTCACACCAACTGTACCTGTTTTGCCATTTAAGATAGGAGAAAAGTTAGGAGACCCACTGTCCATGTATTTGGCAGACATATTTACTGTAAGCGTTAATTTGGCAGGGATCCCAGCAATATCGATGCCTTCTGGGTTTAGCAAGTCTGGACTTCCCATAGGTCTTCAGTTGATGGGAAATGAGTTTTCAGAAGAAACGCTATTTCGTTTGGCTTATGCACTAGAAAAAGAATTGGCTCTTGATAAGAAACCTATAGCGATGGAGGTGGTATGATGGCTGTTTATGAAACCGTGATTGGACTAGAAATACATGTTGAGCTGGCAACAAATTCTAAAATATTTTGCGCTTGCGCTACTAGTTTTGGAGATGAACCCAATGTGAATACTTGTCCTGTCTGTTTGGGGTTGCCTGGCGTTATGCCTGTTTTGAATAAGTCGGTAGTGGAATTAGCCATAAAAGCGGGTTGTTCTTTAAATTGCGAGATTAACCTGATCAATAAAATGGATCGTAAAAACTACTTCTATCCTGATTTGCCCAAAGCTTACCAAATATCACAATACGATTTACCTATCTGTGTGAATGGATTCGTTGATATTGACAAGCATGGAGAACGAAAAAAAATCGGCATCACAAGAATCCATATCGAGGAAGATGCAGGCAAATTGATTCATATTGAAGATCAAAATGACACGTTGATAGATTACAACAGAGGAGGCATTCCTTTAATTGAAATTGTAACAGAGCCTGACATAAGATCGGCAGAAGAAGCGGTAACTTTTTTAAAGGACCTGCGGGGGATATTGGTTTACTCAGGTATATCGGACTGTAAGATGGAACAAGGATCCATGAGATGTGATGTAAATATTTCGATAAGGGAGTTGGGGTCAAAAACATTGAGAACAAAAGTTGAAATAAAAAACATGAACTCTATGAAAGAAGTTTATAAAGCCATAAAAAAAGAAGAGAGTAGACAAATTGAGTTGTACCGCTTTGGAGAGGGTTATAAAATCATCCAAGAGACAAGGCGGTGGGATGCGTCTAAAGGAAAAACTGTCTCAATGAGAACAAAAGAAGATGCGCATGACTACAGGTATTTTCCAGAACCAGATTTGCCCAAGCTTATTATTTCGGAGGGACAAGTGAAAGACATCAAACAGTCGCTTCCTGAACTACCTAAAGACAAGAGAAAAAGAATGATGAGAGAGTACGGTTTAACAGATAAGGAAGCAAGGGTTCTTACAGAAGAAAAGCTTGTGGGGGATTTCTACGAGGCAGCAGTCAAGTTATCAGGAAAACCAAAAGAAACAGCCAATTGGATGATGACAGAGGTTTTGAGAGTGCTTAAGGCGGAATCTGTGATCCCAATTACCTCAAAGCAATTGGCAGAACTTATCATTGAAGTGGAGAAAGGGACCATCAATAGAACAGTTGCAAAAGAAGTTTTTGAAGAGATGATAAACACTGACCGATCAGTCTTTCAGATAATCGAAACGAGAGGACTTCAACAAATCAGTGCACAAAATATTCTGGAAGAAGTGGTGGACAAGGTGTTGACTGAAAACAGCAAGGCGGTGGCGGATTACCAAGTCGGCAAGACCCAGTCTTTTGGGTTCTTAATGGGACAATGCATGAAAGCTACCAAGGGACAAGGCAACCCCAACAAAGTCAGAATCATCCTTGAAAACAAATTGACGCAGTAAGGATTAAGGCAGAAAGTCTGAGTCTGTAACTTGCCAAGTATTGACATAGGTATTATAAACACTGATTGACCAGTGTAGATGAGGTCCTGTTGAGAAGCCAGTTGATCCCATAGTCCCGACATAATCGCCTTTTAAAACAAAGTCATCTTCGTCCACGGCTAAAGTATCTAAGTGATAGTAGCTAGTGAATAATCCAAAACCATGATCGATGACAATGGTATTGCCTGTCAGGATCAAATACTCTGATAATGCGATGCGACCGTGATTGCAAGCATAGATAGGGGTTCCTGTTGGTGCAGCTAAATCGAGACCCGAATGCCTTGATGAAGTGATTTCGTCGTTAACATATCTTATTTCAGCAAAATCAGTGGTTAGAACATAGTCATCTTTGACAGGCATGATAAAGGGTCCTTCCCAATGTTGGACTGGGTCAGAAACACGTCTGGCTTCCTGTGCCCGTTGTCTGAATTCCACATAAGCTTCATCACTAGTTGTTTCTTCGTAAATCTGTTCGTCAATATATAAATATTGAGTCACGAAGTTTTTTGAATCCACAGATAGGGTCTTGGACAGGTGCCAATTTTGTTGGGTAGTAGGATCTTGGATATGGAAGGAAAGATCGTAAAAACCACTTTCAGACCAAATATCGATTGGAATGAAAAACAAGCGTTGACCGTTATTGTTAAAGCTAGAGAAAAGACCGTGGGATAAGTTGGTAGACAGGTCTACTATGTAATGTTCCTTTATGGGAGAAAGAGCCAAGGCAAGAATGTTT
This sequence comes from uncultured Clostridia bacterium, assembly GCA_964539975.1. Taxonomy (GTDB): domain Bacteria; phylum Bacillota; class Clostridia; order Tissierellales; family Dethiosulfatibacteraceae; genus 38-11. Next base: position 71,553 of record CAZIKK010000009.1, on the reverse strand, counting down.
CCTGGGTAGAGTTCATCTGTCAATAATTGGATTTGAGGATTTAAGGTAACCGAAAAAAGCATGTCATAGGATAACGCACCATGATAAGGTCTCTCGGTTGAAGGCAACCATTCGGCGATGATAGTGACAGGATAAGCACCGTTTTCAGTAAGAGACATAAAATAATCAGAAAATGTTTCATAGGTGGAATGGGTTATTGGATCTAAAATCTCCATACTATCCGGCGGATTTTCAAATAAAAACATAGGCAAATTATTTTCTGTAATAGAAAACTCAGGCATTGCGCTAGAGCTTTGCAAAATCTCAACATATTTTCCAGAAGGAGCTTGGACATACCACTGACCATCAGGGTACAAATCATGGGTTGTTTTTGTTTCTTCAAAAAAAACTGAAAGAAAAACTGTTTCCTGTGTACTGGTTATGAAGTAATGATCCGAATTTAGGGAGACTTGTGGCAGTTCTTTGTTGACCTGGAAACTCGAGAGAGTCAACAGAGCAAGTACAAATACTAAGGTTAAACCTAGTTTTTTCATGAAAAATACCGCCTTTCCCAGAGTGGCTATAGTTTTGCCATCAGTTGTTTTTAATCCATTGCACAAGAGCCTCTGCTTCAGGCAAAGGTGGCAAGGTGGTCACTTCACCCTTCTTAAATAGTTTGATTGTTGGAAAACTGGAGACGTGATAGGTATCTAATAATTCTTCCGCAACGCTTCTTTCAATTTGTCCAGCTTTTGCTTCATCAGCCAATGCAACTGCGGCATTATAGAAAGGCAACATCATTTCCTGACTGAGTTGACTTCCTGACTGATAAAATAAAACAATGGCTTTGTCTTCATTCAAAATTTCATCTTCAAAGTCTTCAAAGGATAATTCCAAGGGTCCGTTGTCTCTTTGAGATTGATACCGGTAGGTCTTAATCAAACCATAAGATTCTCCTTGTTCTTGAGTGATTCTCTCTTCTCTAATCAAGTCTTCCACCAATGTGCGGGCACTATCAACGCGAGTGGTGGTCAATGCGTTGTATGTGATGATAACAAGTTGATATCTTTTAAGAAAATCTTCTCCAATGGCCACATTATCTGTGAGGCTTTTCAACTGACCCAGTCTGATGGCGTGTTCATAAGCGTAGGTAGTTTCATAACCAAGGGCTCGCAAATAGAATGTCAATAAGTGTTGCAAAGTAACTGGATCTTTTGCTCCAAATATATTGTCTTGAGGAACGGTGCCAATGGCAATTCCGTTTAAATAGGCTCGTGCGACAAAAGGTTTAGCCCAAGTGGAAACATCGGTGAAAGGACAATCACTCTCATCAGCTGGGAGCCAACCTAAAGCTGAAACAATCATTTTCATCGCTTCTTCTCTGTTCATTTCGCCTTCTAGGTTTGGTTCATAATTCACAGGAGAAACACCATCAAACAAACCTAACTGGTAAAGAATATAACCTTGATCGTAGGCTAGTTCAAGAGGATTTACTTCAGCGATGTCATCAGGCGTGGATTCTTCTGGATTATTTGGGTCAGGTTCGGGGGTTGCCACCTGAGGAGGATCATCGGGAGAGATATCTTGATCTCCGCCAGGAGAGGGTTCTCCAGAACAAGCAGTTATCAACATCAGAAGCACAATAAATAGTACGAGTTGTTTTTTCATGGGTATTTCCTCCATTATGCCTATCTAACTAGGCTTCTTATCTATCATTATATGTAAAGCTTACCGTAGATGCAATATGGAAGAAGGAGAAGGATGGGATTATTGGCATTGTAATCATCAAAACCAGATGGTAGAATAGTCGATATATAAGGTGTGAAGTTAGTAATGGCTTTGCGAAAAAACAAGCAGTTGGTGAAAGAAATGGGGATTATTAAAGCACCAAATCACAACAAACCAAAGGAAGAATCACAAAAAAGAGACGTTCAAATAAAAGCATCGAGTCGCCCGACAGAAAACCCGATTTTTAAAACAGGTATTTTGTTGATCAGATTCGAAGGCGATTCTGTCATGAATATCCGAGATAGATTGCATGTTAAGCACCAGTCAATCATTAATCAGTTTGAAAGGTGTATTGATTTTTATAGCAAGCACGTCAATATAGGAGAATTGATTGATGGTGTCTATCGCAAGACGATTGAGGAAATCCCTTTGGTTGCTTATCGCGAAACGATTGCAAATGCAATTGTCCACAGAGATTATGAGATGGGAGCAGATATTAAAATAGAGTTCTTTGACAGCAGGATAGAGGTCGTATCCCCAGGAGGATTGCCCCGGGGGATATCGGAGGAAGAATTTTTGGATGGCAGGATTTCAATCTGCCGAAATCCCGCGATTGCAAGCATCTTCATGAGAATGGGGATCATCGAAAGATTAGCGACAGGCATAAGACGTATCAAAGAGAGCTATCAATATACAGGTCTTAAACCCCAGTTTCATGTCGCACAAAACAGCATTAAAGTTGTGTTGCCCAAAATCAATGAAAAGAAAATGAGATCTGAACTTATAGCGAAAAAGAATGCTTCCGAATCTCATGAAATTTTTAAAGAGCAAGTTTTTTCAGAAGATGAAGAAAGGATTTGCAACCATCTTAAACAGCACAAAAAAATCAGCAGAAAAGAAGTAGAGGCTTTGCTAGAGTTGAAAAAAACACAGACTATCAAAATTCTAAATCAATTGATTGAAAAAAATGAAATAGAAAGAGTTGGAAAAGGCAACAAGATTTATTACAAAGAGGTGCCAAAAATCAGATTTGAATCTCAGTAATAGCGATGCGTTTCTTGATATCGGCTTCAAAAACCAGTTTGAGAATTCTATGAATTCGATTCGAACTGGTTTTTTCTATGTTATGAGCTTCTAGTACTTCCAACTGAACCGAGTAAAAGAGAGTATAAAGATTTTCAAAGGAACCTAATTCTGCTAGGCTTAGTTCGAAAAATTTTCCAATTTGAGGCAAAGACAAGATGTTTTTAAAATGATAGATCATAATCAATTGCATCAACTGGCTTTGATCGTACTTTTTCTTGACCGGCTTGTCCAAAATACCACTTTTTACATAATTGTTAATCATGGTTTTTGTGAATACCTTGTCTTCTGATTCTACTTTGAAACTCTGAAGCGTTTCATCTAAGAATCCGGTAACTTGATCCATGTACAGAGCGATAGTAGGAATGTCTTGGGGACTAATAGGTTTAAAACGATTAAACATTTCCATGAAAGACGTGCCTCCTTGAGAGTAAGTATCATTTCAGAAAGTGACTTTACAAATTTATGATAGTAGCATATAATGACATTATAACATAGTATTAAAAACTATATCAAGAGGTGTGCGTATTGAATTTAAAAATTAGGGAGCCTTTGAATGCATTGACTCATTTGGCAGGCGTTGTATTTTTTGGGATAGGATGGTTAGTGTTGATGATGAAAGCCCAAAATTCAGGGGATTACACTCAAATAATAGCCATTTTGGTTTATGGAATGGGGTTGTTGGGACTTTATACAGCATCAACAATATACCATTGGTTCAATGGATCAGAAGAGAGCATTAAACTTTTGAAAAAAACAGATCATAGCATGATTTATATATTTATTGCGGCTACTTATACGCCTATTTGTATGATTTCCTTAAGAGGCTTGTTTGGAACTGCTTTACTCGTGTCTGTTTGGTTTCTAGCGATTGTGGGTGTGGTGTTTAAGTTTATATTCATAAACTTGCCTAGATGGTTGTATACAAGTTTTTATCTGATTTTGGGATGGGTGGCTGTTTTTGCCATATACCCTTTAGCTCAAAGAATGGCGATGCAAGGCATTGTGCTATTGATTATAGGGGGTATTTTTTACACCATAGGTGCAGTGATTTATGCGTTGAAGCCTAAAAGTCTGACTTTCGGGTTGTTTGGGTTTCACGAGATCTTTCATCTATTTATACTGGCAGGCAGCTTGATGCATTTTGTGACAATATATTGGTATGTGATGAACTAAAAAAAACATCGAAAACGATGTTTTTTTTAGTTTTGACTTAATACACTTGTCGTACGTTGATGATGCCATTGATTTTTTTTAATTCTTCAAGCTTTGCGCCATTGCCTTTGTTGGGCTCGATATCGATAATGTTGCAAGCATAGTCCCCTTTGCTTTTATTCACCATAGAAACGATGTTGATTTGATGTTTGGCAAAAACAGCTGATAAAGAACTGATCATGCTAGGAATGTTGCGGTTAAGAATAACAATACGATTGGTATTGGGGATATGATCCATGTAGCAATCAGGGAAATTGACAGAATTGGATATATTACCGTTCTCTAAGTAATCCATTAATTGCTCAACAGCCATTCGGGCACAATTTTCTTCAGATTCTGGCGTAGAGGCACCTAGATGGGGGATACAGATCACACCATTTTGTTTGACCAACTTGTCTGTCGGAAAGTCAGTTACGTATCGGTCAATGATGCCACCTTCAATGGCTTCCACAACGGCGTCATCATCCACCAAACCACCCCTGGACATGTTGATAAGCTTGGATCCAGACTTCATTTTAGACAGTTTGTTTTTGTCCATGAAATACTTGGTATCATCCATCAAGGGGATATGCAATGAGATGTAATCTGATTCTCTGAGTAATTCGTTCAAAGACGAGGAGTAACTTACATCCCAAGATAGGCCGATGGCTTTTTGAACGGAGATATAGGGGTCATAACCAATCACTCTCATACCTAATTTGATGCCCATATTGGCCACAAGAACGCCGATGGCACCCAGTCCTATGACACCAAGGGTTTTTCCCGATATTTCAGGGCCTTCGAACTGACTCTTGCCTTTTTCAACTTGCTTTTCAACGTCTTTTTCCAAACTGTTGACCCATGTTATCCCGTCATAGACTTTTCTGGAACTTAACAATAAAGATAAAAGGGTAAGCTCTTTCACACCGTTGGCATTAGCGCCTGGGGCGTTAAAGACAACAATGCCTTTTTCAGAGCATTTTTCGACAGGAATGTTGTTCACACCTGCACCAGCTCGAGCAATCGCAACTAGGCTAGATGGCAATGCGAGATCGTGCATTTTATGACTTCTTAAGACGATTGCGTCTGTATCTGTCAAATCTTCTGGAGTCACTTGATACTTTTCAGGCATGAGCAATTGCATGCCAGATTCAGAGATCTTGTTAAAGGTAGTAATTTTATACATCGTGAATACCTCCCACTTTTTTTGTGGATTATTGTCAGTATATTAACAGAATAATTGGAAGCTCGCAAGAAAAACATTAGAAAACTTCGATGTTTTAGCTTTGCAAAATGCTCATAGATGACCTATAATGAAAAAATCAGCAATTAAAAGTACAGACTTAGTAAGGAGGAAATGCATTAATAGATGGAGAAGACAGGGGTTTACGAACAACAAAGTGATTATTTGAAAATCATAGCCATGGCAGCGATGTTGCTAGATCATATCGCTTATTACTTTTTGCCATATAGCGCCAGCAGCTATTTATTTATGCGATTATTGGGACGATTGGCTTTTCCCATATTTGCCTACTACATCGCAAAAGGTTATCAGCGCACAAGAAACATCAATCGCTATATGGGACGCATGTTGGTCTTTGCCTTGATCAGTCAGTTGCCCTTCTATTATTTTATGCACCAAGTGATGGTGTTGAATATTTTGTTCACATTTCTTTTGGCCTTATTGATGTTGAAACTATATGATCGAAAAAACTTATTGTGGGTTCTGACTTTGCTAGTGGCAGATGTGGTTGCAATGGATTATGGTGCGTATGGCTTGATAGTGATCTTGATTTTTCACGTGTTTGGGGATGACTTTAAAAAAACAATTGCAATGATTGGAACCTTGTCCTTGATTTACGCTACATTGGGAGCGATGCAGACAAGTGCATGGCAATTGAGAAGTTTCATTCAAGTGGCTTCTGTTTTTGCAATCCCATTGATCTATATGCCGATGAAACCCATTCGAATTAGCAAATACTGGATCTATGCGTTTTATCCGCTTCATCTCGGTATCATAGTGGGAATAGGTCAATTCTTTCGAATGTAAGAAGATTGAAGTGTGGAAACGATTTCCTATAAATAGTAAAAAAATATCATAAAAATACAAATTAACCATTGACAGGCAAGGAAAGATAGACTATAATTCAAACTAAGTTGAATAATAAATCTAGTGATTGAGACAAGTAATCCATGCATAAACTTTAGCGAGCCGGAGTAGGTGGAAGTCCGGTAGTGGCGGATGGATGAATAGAACTCATGAAGAGGTTCTCAGAAAATGTGTGTTGTAAGAGTATGGGGACTCGGTTAAAAACCGTTAACATGAAAGAGATAAAGCAATGCTTTAAATAGAGTGGTAACGTGGAGTCATCCGCCTCTTGTGTAGAGGCGGATTTTTTATACACACATAACCATAAGAAGTCAGCATAAATATGCATTGGTTTAAGAAGGGTGGTACCGCGATGACACGTCTCTTCAAGAGGCGTTTTTGTTTGGAAAAATTGGTTTAGGAGGATAACATGAAAAAGGAAAAAGTGGTTTTAGCTTACTCAGGGGGATTAGATACGTCAATCATCATCCCGTGGATAAAAGAGAATTTTGATTTTGAAATCATAGCGTGTTGTGTCAATGTTGGGCAAGAAGATGATATGGTAGAGGTTAAGAACAAAGCGTTGCTCTCTGGAGCCAGTAAAATCTATATAGAAGATGTAACGGATGAATTTGTGGAGTCTTATGTGTTTGATGCTTTAAAGGCAAATGCGGTCTATGAAGGCAAATACTTATTGGGAACAGCGATTGCAAGGCCTTTGATCGCAAAGAAGTTGGTAGAAGTGGCCCATAAAGAGGGAGCTGGATATATCGCCCATGGCTGCACAGGAAAAGGAAATGACCAAGTTCGTATAGAAACAGCCATTGCATCTATTGATCCAACCATAAAAATCATTGCACCTTGGAGAATGTGGGATATTCAATCTAGAGAAGAAGCCATACAATATGCTGAAGATCGCAATATCCAATTGAATGTGACAAAAGAGAAGATCTATTCACGAGATCAGAATTTGTTGCACATCAGTCACGAAGGTGGGCATATAGAAGATCCAAAGAACAAGGCAAAATTAGATGAATTGCTGATGATGACGAAGACACTGAAGGATGCAAAAAATGAACCAGAAACAGTTGAAATAGAATTCAACAAAGGGATACCTGTCAAGCTGAACGGGAAAGAGATGACAGGGAAACAAATCTTGATTGAATTAAACAAGATAGGCGGAGAACATGGCATTGGCGTGATCGATCTTCTTGAAAATAGAATGGTGGGAATGAAGTCTCGAGGTATTTATGAAACACCAGGAGGTACGATACTATGGTATGCGCACAATGAATTAGAAAGATTGGTACTGGAAAAAGATGTTCAGCATCACAAAGCGTTGATAGCCGAAAAATATGCGGAGCTGATTTACAATGGTATGTGGTTTAGCGGTTTGAAACAAGCCTTTGATGCTTTTGTTTTAGAAACACAACAAAATGTTACAGGTAAAATTTCTTTGGAGCTTTACAAAGGCAATGTGTTGTCTGCAGGAATGGAATCTCCTTATGCCATCTATGACGAAGACATATCCTCATTTGGATATAGCGAATTGTATGATCATCATGATGCGGAAGGGTTCATCAAACTATTCAGCCTTCCATACAAAATAAAAGCCCACTGCCTGGACAAGAAGCACCCCAGTTCAGTGAGCCATATGGCGAAATAAATGACTGCCGAAAGGCAGTCTTTTTTTAATCTTCAAGTGTTTTGTAAAACAAAATAGCACTGAAGGAGACTACAAAAACACCAATGATTCTCACAATAGTTTCGATAGCAGAGCGTCCATTAAACATAAGAATAAGTCCTACAATCAAGGTGATCAAAGCGATAATGAAATCATTCTTGTTTGTGTTGTGTTTGTCTTTAAAAAAGAAGAAAAACTTATAGACGGCAAATGACAGCAAACCAAGACCAAAAATAATCATGATCAGTGTGGGAAAAACCAAGACCAAAATCCCGGCGAGTAGACTCACAAGAAAAAAAGATCGATCCCTCCCCCAAATGGTGCCTTCTGTAAAGTAGACTCCTAAACCGCTTAAAATGGCCATTAACAAGCCTACGATTCGAATTAAAGTAAGTCCAATAAAGGCTGGAAAGCTGATGAGCAACAAGCCCACAAAGAAGGCGAGGATGCTGATTGTCTTAATAAAGTCACGATTGCCATGCAGGTAGAATCTCATCTTGAAAACCTCCTAAACTTAATAATATCTTATTATACATGAATTAGCTGTCTAAGTACAATTCTTGATAAAGAGAGGACAAGTTAATTGTTTGATTATCCTGGGTCAATAAATCACTTTTTGAGCCGGACAGTACGATACGACCTTCTTTCAAAAAATAGAAGTAGGAGCATAGCTGTTCCAACTCTGGCAAGTGATGGCTGGTTAGTATGACAGTGATGCCATTTTGATTCATTTTTTGAATAAGACTGAAAAAACTAGTGCGTGTCTGGCTATCTATGCCTACAGTGGCTTCATCCAACATCATGATGGTAGGATCTTTCAATAACTCAACTCCAATATTCAATCGTCTTTTCATTCCGCCAGACAAGTGCTTGACTTTCTTTTTTTTGAGAGCATCCATATCAAGGTGCGATAAGATTTCGTTGATTTTCAACGCACTTGTTTTAGCAGAAAGGCCATATAGGCCGCTGAAAAAAATCAAATTATCTCTCACAGAAAGATCTTGATACAAAGCAATTTCTTGAGGAACAAATCCAATGAGGTGTTTTTGGGTTGCTGCAGGTTTTTCTTCTATGAGGATTTGACCTGAGTCTGGTTGGATCAAACCACTCATAACATGAAGCGTGGTGCTTTTTCCCGCAGCGTTAGGCCCAATCAAACCAACGATTTCACCAGCCGCTATAGTGAGATCCAAATGATCGAGAACTAATTGATGTTTAAATTTTTTGGTGACTTGTTTCATATTAATTAGCATCGCGTTTAAACTCCTTTCTTGTCAAAAAGTACAACAAAAAGATCATGGCGCTCTGAAGACCACCTTCGATTAGGAGAGCCTCAAGCTGAACATGAGCTGTCCCAGTCAAAAATACAGCTAGCAAATGGTCTTTGATTAAGGAACCGGGGATAATGCCATAAAAGAAAGCCGCTTTAGCGTTCAAGATGGTGTCACTATATAGCCAGCCGCCGAAAAACCACATCCCAATCAGAAGATAGGGAATGGCGCTCTGAAAATCGCTTCTTCTTTTAAAACATTTCGCCAAAATCAGAGAGGACAATGAGATAGATAAAGCAAACAAAGCAAGATAAAAGACGAGTTCCAATAAAGGCACATAGGAAAAAAACATCCATTTTAACAGCAGAACTTGGAGAAGTCCCATTATGAAAATCAGCCCAAAGACACCGATTAGATTGCCGAAGAAATAGTGGATAAGGCCATTGGGGGTCAGTCGGATTCGATTCAAAATGCCTTGTTCTTGATCAATATTGGTTTGCATGGCAAGGTAGAAACCAGCGATGGCCAAGAACATGAAAATAATACTGATAAAATAGCGAATAACAATAGCTTTTGAAGTACTGAACAAAGGCGTTTGGCTTGAAGAATCGACGGTTGTCAGCAAAACATCCAGAGTAAATTGTTCACTAGCTTCATATCGAAGGGTATAGGAATCAAAAAGCTCACGAAACACAGGAAGGGTATCAGGGTTTTCTGAGAATGCAAGCCTAGAAACCTGATGGATGGTTTTTTCCTTTAGAATGTCCAAAAGAAAATGCGGCGTGATCAAGTCGGTTATGCCGGGTGCCGTATAATTGTCAGCCAGATACTGAACCTCGATTAGATTGAAGGTGTGACCACGGAGGACATTCTCTTGAAAACCTGGAAGCAAATAATAGAGTCCAACGATTCTTTCAGATTTAAGAGAATCAAGTCCTTCGGATTCACTGGTTTCAATCACCATCAATCGAGGATCTGACTGGAGGCGATTAAGAATATTTCTTGAAAAAGGAGTTTGATCTTGATCGACGATTCCGATGGTGGTTTTGATCTCAAAATCATCAGATTGAATATAGTTTAACGAGACAAATGAAAACAATAAAGGGAATACCAAGAAAAGTAAAACCAGAGATTTTTTAACAAAGAACAGCTTAAAACGAAGTAAGATCATGTGCTTCATAGTGAACCCTCCCGTTTTCCCAATTGGGAGGATAGTTTGATGAGCAAGAGCCCTACCATGAACATAGCTGCTGACCAAAAACCTGTAGCTTCTGCAGACAATTGGCCATTCAATCCAAAAATAATCTGCTTAGCGACGATTAAGTTGGGACTAAAACTTGTCACGGTTTTCAATGTGTAAGGTAGAAGCACCACTGGAAAAAAAGTGCCCCCAATAAAAGCGAAAACAACGATTAAAAAAGAGGAAAAACTCAAATAGCTTTCTCGATTCCCAATCCATTCAGAAATAATGAGAAAAAAAGCATTCAAACAGAAACTTGTCATGGATATGAATAAAAACAGTAACAGTAAGTTAGTTGAAAGCGACAGCATTTTTTGAATAAATAATACCATGCCAAACATCCAAAAGGTAGTGATGGATGCATAGACCAACACTTTGAAAAGATAATATCGAAAAAGACCAACAGAAGAAAGGCGAACCCGAGAGACAATTTTCAATTGTTTTTCATCTAATAGGCTCAAGGCACCGAGAGTAGCTGTATAAAACATGATCAAGGTCAAAATAGAAACACCATGGTAAACAAAGGAGGAGACAGAAGGGAAATCGTAAATAGGTGTAGTGGAAAACAAGTTTTTTCTGCCTAAAGTATCCATGATGAGCTGAAAAGAAACCCTGTCGTTGATGGCTAGTGCTTCTGAGGAAGAAAAGCCAAGATCGATGAGGGCATAGTATTGTGAAGCGGTGCAAATCTCCACATAAGTGACATACTTTGAAAAGCTTTCAACGGTTTGGTGAATAATAAAAAACTCGATAGACTGTTTGCCATCATAAACCACTTGAAGCGGTGGGTTTTCCATCTGCAATAAGCCCGTGGAAAAGTTTTCAGGAATGACTACAAAAGCAGTGATTTCACCATTCTTTAAGGTTCTTTCTGCTTCAGGCCAATCTAGATGCAGAAAATCAATAAGGTTGGCCAAGGTTGTTTCTTCTGTAATGTTTTCCATCAGCATGTGGCTGATAGCGGATTGCTCTAGGTCGACAATGCCGATGGAAATTTTATCTGTGGGGTGATCGATATTTTTTTGAGTAGTCAAAAACACACCTATAATTAAGAAAACAATGGTTGGCAGAACAAAAAGAAGTAGAACTTTTCTGAGATCCATCACAACACTTTTAAGATTAAACTGGATCAATAACCATTCTTTTCTCAACATGGGCTAGTAGACTCCGATTTCTTGAATGATTTGCATGAACAAAGGATTTGTGGACATTCGTTGCATGACGGAACCATATAGTTGCATCATCACCATCTGGGACTCCATTGAATCTGGGTTTTCCATCAGTGAGACTAAGTTGATGCCTTCATCGACTGCTTCTGAATAATCAGAAAAAACCAAAGGTGTGTTGATTTGATGCAAGATGGTATTAAAATGGAAAGACAAATGGTCTGTTTGGAAGAAGACCTCACCCGTATCCATATCGACTTGTAAATCCTGGTAAACGGCAAACCCTTCTTGATTAATGCCAATGATCCAATCCACTTGGAATTTTTGGGATTGAGAATTAGCTTGATGATATTCCAATTGGGTAATGATATCTTCGATATATTCTTCGTATCCGGATTCAAAATTGTCCAGTAAATCCGATATTTCATCGTGAGGATTTGCAGTACCAAGAGTCTCGCTATCTATCGCATATAGATCTACTGAGAAGGCCAATAATGTGTCCAACTTTGAAACCAAAACTTGCTTGAGTCCTTCATCGGTTTGAGCTTCTCGCAATATGGGAAGCAAGAATTCCGCTAGTTGGGCATCGTTAAAACGAAGAGCAAGTCCAGAGAGAAGCACTTTTTGAGTGCTGCTTCCATCGTCAATGGTTATCTCAAATGGTTCGGTTTCTGATAGAATTTCTGAGAGTCCGGATTCAATCATATCTCGATACTTGTCTTGGTCAAAGGATTCATAACCAGGTGTTCCTTCAAGACGGTAGAACTCTTCTTGAAAAGCTAATGACCTTTCAATTATGCGTTCCAATTCAAACTGAACAGGCATTTGAGTAGAGCTCAAGAAAGATTCGTATTGATCAAAACTAAGATAGAAAGCTTTGGAAAACAAGTCATTTGACTTTAAAACAATTTGTTCAGAATCCATATAGGTATTTAGAGTAAGGGCAGGACTATCTTGATAAATGAGGGATAAAATGCTTTCAGCTTTAATATTTTGGGTGTCTGAAAGGCTTTGTTTGGAACGAAAGACAAAATCTACTTCTGACAAAAGAGAAGCGATCCCCGTTAGAGAAGGATCCGAGGTTGAAATGTCGATACGAAAACGAGTTTCTGAATCAATATCTTGAAGTTGGGTTTGTTGTTGCAACACCATTTCCAGTTTTTCAAAAGGTGTGAGTGATGCAATAGGTGAAGAAGGCGTTCGTGGAAAGAGAAAAAAGACTGCAATGATGATAAGGGCAACAATGAGGATACCTGCAATTATTTTTTTATTCATAAATAGTTACAGCGGAATGATCCGCTACCTCCTTAATTAATTTCTAATGTTATTTTACATCAAGTCTAGGTTGTTTCATAGAGAAAATGAATAATATCTTAAATGAAAAAGAATGTTGTCAAGATGACGTGATTTGACTGTTCGTTTTTCAATTAATCTAAAAAAAACACTCAATTGAGTGTTTTTTTAGATGTGTCCGACGACAACCTTGGTTGGTCAGCATCATTTATGCTTAATGTTATCTTATATCAAGGTTGTAACCAATTCAATATTTGAGATGCAAACGGCACGAAATGAGTCTTAAACAACACGAAGACGCGAAAACAATCCACTTATAATGACAAATTTCATATAATGTTTAAGAGAACTTTATTCAAAGTTTGGCGATATTTTCTGCCAATTGGAATCAAGGAGTTTGCGCCATGGATTTCCAATTCACTTTGATCAATGCGTCTAATTTTGTATGGATTGACAATGAAACTTTTGTGGCATCTCACAAAATAGCCAGGCTCCACCATTTGCTCAAAGGAGGTCAGTGTTATGACAGGGCACAAAACGGTTTGATTTTCGAGTTTCAAACATAAGCGTTTGCCTTGTTTCTCAGCATATAGGATATGGTCATATAAAATTTTATGTATATAGTTGCCGTCATTTAGCACGATGCTTAGCCGATCTCGCAGTTGGTAGCGAGAAATAACCAAGGATATGGCTCGTTGCATCATTTTGAAAAAGAAAGCCTTGTCAATGGGTTTGATGATGTAATTGAAAGCAAAATACTTAAAAGCTTGATGCGTATAATCTGCGTAGGCACTAATGAAAACAATCAAGATTTGTTCATCTTTTTCTCTAATCTTCCGAGCTACATCAAGACCGCTTAGTCCATCTCTGGAATCGATGTCAAGAAACAACATATGATATCTTTTCTTTTCATGTAGTTCTAAAATATGGGAGCCATTACAGGAATGATCGATGATGAAATGGTGGTCTTTGACCGACGAAAATTCTTGCAAGTAGTCTTTGATAGGATTTTGTTTGTAATGATTATCGTCACATACCAATAATCTAATATCCATCTGACTGCCTCCTATTTGAGTAAATGATTAAGAATATCAAGGGCAGCAACAGCGGAACGTTCACGCACAACTTCTCTTGTACCGGGATAATTGAGTGTTTTTACCACAATTTGATCCTGATAAACAACAGCCACATAAACGAGCCCTACAGGTTTGTCAAGTGTCCCTCCAGAGGGACCAGCAATGCCAGTGATGGCAACCCCGATTTGAGAGCCTGCCTTTGAAAGGGCTCCTTGTGCCATTTCTACGGCTGTTTGTGAGCTGACAGCTCCGTAAGTTTCAATCGTTTCTTCTCGCACACCCAATGTTTGGATTTTCGAAGTATTGCTGTAGGTGATATAACCCTGAAGAAACACAGAAGAGATGCCGGGACAAGCCGTTAACTTGGATGCAAGCAAACCTCCAGTGCAGGATTCAGCAAGAGCTAAAGTGAGGTTTTTTTCTATCAATCGATTAGCTGTATGTGTGGCTGGATCCATTGTTTCGGTGATATAGATGTGTCCACGGAGTCGATCCAATAATTCAGTTTCAATGGGATCTAACAGCAAATCACAGGAAGAGGCATCTTTGGCTTTTGCTGTGACACGCACAATGACTCGTCCATTGCCGGCAAAAGTGGCAATAGTAGGATTGGATTGGTGTGTAACAAGGTCCATAATCCTTTCTTCAGTGGTCGATTCACCTAAACCAGTCACGACGTATTTTCTTCCTTGAATAACACCATCGGAATAGGGCATGAGCAATGGCAAAGCATGATTTTCAAACATGGGAATCATTTCTTTAGGTGGTCCTGGAAGCAAGATAGCGATTTTTCCATTCTTTTTAAGATAGCATCCATTTGCTGTCCCAAAAGGATTGGGCAAAATGTGAGAACCTTGCGGGAAATAAGCTTGTCTTAAATTGCTTTCAGGCATGGGCCGATTTAATCGACGATAAATGTGTTTTACGTGTTCTAGGCTAGCTGGGTCAAATTGCATAGGTTGTCCATGGTATCTTGCCAATATTTCTTTGGTGATGTCATCTTGTGTAGGGCCTAAGCCACCCGTGCAGATGACCAAATCCACTCGTTCAAAGGCAATGCGAAAAGCTTCTTCCATTCGCTGGTGATTATCTCCAACCACAGAATGGTAATAGACGTTAATGCCTATCTCGGCCAATTTTTTAGACAAATAAGCGGCATTTGAGTTAACAATATCTCCATGTAACAATTCGGATCCAAAGCATAGTATTTCAGTGTTCATGATGTCACGTCCTTCATAATATGATCGAATTTTATAGGGTTCTTGTTGAGAGAAACCTAACTCATTATAGCATAATTTCACAAAGAAAATAAAATAATGTTGACAGCTGAAGTACTTGTGTGCTAAAATCACAATCAATTAAGAAATCAAAATGCAAAGATGGAGAAAAAAGTTTTCATAAGGCGAGTTTCAGAGAGTCGACGGTGGTGAGAGTCGATACGGCCGTGAAGATACACTCGCTCCAGAGCAGATTCTTTGAAAACAGTAGAAGAATACGTGTGTCCCGTTAAAGGCTGAGAGTTTGATAGAACTCAAATAGAGAGGTTTTTTGGGCTATTATTGTGCCTAATAAAACAAACAGAGTGGTACCGCGGGTATAACCCGTCTCTGACATAAGTCAGAGACGGGTTTTTTGGTTTCAAGAAAAATTGGGAGGATCAACATGAGTCAAATAATTAAAATTTTCGACACAACTTTGAGAGATGGAGAACAATCGCCAGGCTGTTCAATGAATCTTAAAGAGAAGATTCAAATGGCAAAACAATTGGAGCGATTAAAAGTCGATGTCATAGAAGCAGGATTTGCAGCGGCATCACCTGGTGACTTGTCAGCAATAAAAGAAATTGCTTCTGTGATAGAAACATCATCTGTTGCCAGTCTCGCAAGGGCGGAAAAAGGAGATATTGACAAGGCATGGGAAAGCATTCGGGAAGCAGCTAATCCTAGGATTCATACCTTTATTGCCACTTCACCTATTCACATGACATATAAGTTAAAGATGTCTCCAGAACAAGTATTGGATCGAGCAGAAGAGATGGTCAAGTATGCCGCCAAATACGTTTCAGACGTTGAATTTTCTGCGGAAGATGCAACGAGGAGTGATGTGGAATTCTTGGCTAAAATTTTCACCAGAGCGGTCAATGCTGGAGCGACAACTATCAACATCCCGGATACGGTTGGATATACGACGCCAGATGAATACTATGAGTTCTTAATGGCATTGAGAGATAAATGTCCTGCGCTTGAAAAAGCAGCTATATCCGTTCATTGTCATAATGATTTGGGACTTGGCGTAGCCAACTCTTTAGCAGCCATAAGAGCAGGAGCTACTCAAATTGAATGCACCATCAATGGCATTGGAGAAAGAGCTGGAAATGCGGCTTTAGAAGAGATTGTGATGGCTGTGAACACTAGACAAGATCGGTATGACTTTGGGTTCAACATTGATACCACACAGATCATGAGAGCCAGTGAATTGTTGAGCAGCATAACAGGAGTAAAGGTCCAACCTAACAAAGCAATTGTGGGAGCCAATGCCTTTGCTCATGAATCTGGGATTCACCAACATGGCGTATTGAGCAATAAAGAAACTTACGAAATCATGACGCCAGAATCGGTAGGATTGACTCAGAACAAGATTGTATTGGGAAAACACTCTGGAAGACATGCTTTTAGAGATAAATTGGTTACCATGGGCTATCATTTATCAAATGAGGATTTGGATCGAGCATTCAAAAAATTCAAAGAAATTGCAGACAAGAAAAAGGAAGTTTATGATCGAGATATAGATGCGTTGGTATCAAGACAAAATATTGATATTCCCAGAGAGTTCGAGTTGGAACGATTTGTCATCAACAGTGGTAACACAATTACTTCAACGGCTGCCGTTACGTTAAAGACAAAAGATGGACACAAAGAAGAGGTAGCTACAGGAGATGGGCCTATCGATGCGGCATTCCAGGCAATTGAGAAAATTGTGGGTAAAAAGTTGAAGTTAGAAGACTATTCATTAAACTCGGTAACAGAAGGAGAAGATGCACTAGGAGATGCAACGGTCAAATTAAGAGAAAACGGACATGCCTATGTGGGCAGAGGTCTTTCTACCGATGTGGTTGAAGCTAGTGTCAAGGCATATATCAATGCAGTCAATAAAATGATTTATAATGAAGTTCAAAACAAGGAGGCAATATAATGGGCATGACAATGACACAAAAAATATTGGCAGACCACTGCGGGAAAGAGGCTGTACAAGCTGGCGAATTTGTAGAGATTGATTTAGACATGGTTTTGGGGAATGACATCACCACACCTGTTGCCATCAAAGAATTTGTAAAAATGGGAGCAAAAAAAGTGTTTAACAGTGAAAAGGTAGCTGTTGTACTGGATCATTTCACACCAAACAAAGATATCAAATCTGCGGAACAGTGCAAAACTTGCAGAACTTTTTCTGACGAACAAGACATTAAACATTTTTATGATGTAGGCGAGATGGGAATTGAGCATGCCTTATTACCTGAAAAAGGGATAGTTGTGGCAGGAGATACGGTGATTGGGGCAGATTCTCATACTTGTACTTATGGAGCCCTAGGCGCTTTTTCAACGGGTGTGGGCAGCACAGATATGGCTGCTGGCATGGCAAGGGGGAAAGCTTGGATAAAAGTACCTCCTGCAATCAAAGTCGAATTATCCGGGAATCCAAATAAATTTGTTAGCGGAAAGGACGTCATTTTACATTTGATTGGGAAAATAGGTGTCGATGGAGCGCTTTATCAGTCGCTTGAGTTTACAGGTGAAGGGGTGAAGGCTTTGTCAATGGATGATCGCTTCACTGTGTCGAATATGGCTATTGAAGCTGGGGCAAAAAATGGAATTTTCCCAGTAGATGATAAGACCATTGCATACATGTCAGGTAGAACAGACAAGCAATGGAAAATATTTGAAGCAGATCAAGATGCGGTATATGATCGAACCATTCAAATTGATTTGAATGTGCTAAAACCAACAGTGGCTTTCCCACACCTTCCAGAAAACACTAGAACGGTGGATGAAGCGGGAGATATAGCGATTGATCAAGTGGTGATAGGTTCTTGTACAAATGGAAGAATCGATGATATGCGCGTTGCAGCAGAGGTATTAAAAGGCAGAAAGGTGAATAAACGAGTTAGAACAATTATCATTCCTGCTACCCAGGAGATATACCTTCAATGCATCAGAGAAGGATTGGCAGAAATTTTCATTGAGGCTGGAGCCATTGTCAGCACACCAACATGCGGACCGTGTCTTGGTGGGCATATGGGAATCTTGGCATCTGGTGAGAAGGCGGTCACAACAACCAATAGAAATTTCGTAGGTAGAATGGGACATTCAGAGTCAGAAATCTATCTAGCTTCTCCAGCAGTAGCAGCAGCTTCAGCTGTAACCGGTAGAATCACAAATCCTCAAAAACTTTAAGCGAAGGAGAAATCACATGATAGTAAAAGGAAAAACATTTAAATATGGTGACAACGTGGATACAGATGTTATCATTCCAGCACGACATTTGAACACATCAGACCCAAAAGAATTGGCAAAATACTGTATGGAGGACATTGACAAAGACTTTGCACAAAAAGTGGCAGAGGGAGACGTTATCGTGGGAGGTAAAAACTTTGGCTGTGGATCTTCCAGAGAGCATGCTCCTATTGCAATAAAAGCGTCAGGTGTATCTTGTGTGATTGCAAAGAGCTTTGCTAGAATATTCTATAGAAATGCGTTTAACATTGGCTTGCCAATTATGGAGTGTGAGGAGGCAGTAGAGGGAATAAATGAAGACGATCAAGTTGAGATAGACTTTACCACAGGTGAAATACACAATTTAACAAAAGGTGAAACCTATCAGTCTCAACCTTTTCCTCAGTTCATTCAAAAGATCATCCATGCAGGAGGATTGGTTCCCTACGTTCAAAACGAATTAAGAAACCAATAAGAAACCAATAAGAAACCAATAAGAAACAATGGAATAAACTATAAATGTTGGAGGAGAATATGACATATGAAATTGCCGTAATTAAAGGAGATGGCATAGGGCCTGAAATCATGGATGAAACTATGCGGGCTCTAAAGGCTATCGGCTCAAAGTATGACCACATTTTCAACTTTAAAGAAGTTTTGGCGGGGGGTATTGCCATAGATGAAACAGGAAAAAACCTTCCAGAAGAAACCCAAGAGGTTTGCAGACAAGCAGATGCTGTTTTATTGGGAGCGGTTGGTGGACCAAAATGGGATACGCTTCCCAGTGATCAACGCCCTGAAAAAGCGTTGTTGGCTTTAAGAAAGAATTTGGAGCTATATGCCAATATTAGACCTGCGGTCATGTTTGAGGAGCTGAAAGAAGCGTGTCCTTTAAAACCTGAATTGGTGGAAGGGGGACTTGACCTGGTTATCGTTCGTGAACTGACAGGTGGTATCTATTTTGGAAAGAGGGAAAAATCCCAGACTTATGCTTGCGACCATATGGAATATTGGGAGCATGAGATCGCACGGATAGCTGAAAAAGCCTTCCAAATAGCTGAAGGACGCAACAAACGACTAGTGAGTGTAGACAAGGCAAATGTTTTGGAAACATCTCGCTTGTGGCGCAGAACGGTGGATCGGATTAATAAAAAATATCCTTCAGTTGCGGTGGAACACATGTATGTCGACAATGCAGCCATGCAGCTGGTGATCAATCCTAAACAGTTCGATGTGATTCTTACAGAAAATATGTTTGGTGACATATTATCCGATGAAGCCAGTATGATCACAGGGTCTATTGGCATGTTGCCCTCCGCATCTTTGGGAAAAGGAGTTAAAGGCATGTATGAACCCATCCATGGCTCAGCGCCAGACATAGCTGGACAAAACAAAGCTAATCCAATCGCCAGTATTCTTTCTGCCGCAATGATGTTGAGATATAGCTTTGATTTGCCTGTGGAAGCGGAAGCCATAGAGACAGCTGTTAAATCTGCGTTGGCGGAAGGACATAGAACACTAGACATAGCTATGGGCAAGCCATGTCTTGGAACCATTGAAATAACCGATAAGATTATTGAGAAGATCAATGGTTGAGAAAGATAAAAAGCAAAACAGGTATCTGTTGTGAATCACAACGGATACCTGTTATTTGTTGTACAGGATGAGTGCAGTCCTATTTGTTATTGAAAATATTCTGACCACAACCAAAATAATTCATGGAGTCATCAGCTTCCCATAAGGCAGCCAATTCTAATTCATCCTCTGTTAATACATGACGCTCTTCCATCATCCCATCTCCTTTGTGCATTTGAAATAGATCGAGACTAAATTTTATGAAATTTTAGCAAAAACAAAGGAGAAAGTCAATAGAATTCAGGACAAATTGTATTAAAATATACAATGATTGTACTTTGTATTCAGTAGCAACACAATTTTATGGAGAATCTGTTTCTTCAAGTTCAGGAATACTTTCTTTAGCTGACTTTGATATTTCAGTGAGTGAAGAAACCAGGCCAGCAATTCCTTGAATTTCTGAGGGGATAATAATTTTTGTTGCTCTTCCATCGGCGGCCGCAATAAAGGCTTCCAAACTTTTAATGGAAAGAACTTCCTTGCTAGGATGGGCTTCATTAATCTTTTTGATTCCTTCGGCTGTTGCAGTTTGAACGGTTACGATTGCTTCAGCCTGCCCTTCTGCACGTCGAATAGCAGCTTCCTTATCAGCTTCTGCCTCTAGAATTAATGACTCTTTCTTTCCTTCTGCGACAAGTATGGCTGATCGCTTTTCACCTTCGGCGCGAAGGATGGATTCTCTTCTTTGTCTTTCAGCCTTCATTTGTTTTTCCATGGCATCTTGTATTTCTGATGGTGGCATGATGTTTTTTAGTTCTACTCGATTGACCTTGATGCCCCAGGGGTCAGTGGCTTCATCTAGAATTACCCGCATTTTTGTGTTGATCACTTCTCTTGAAGTTAGGGATTCATCTAATTCTAAATCACCTATAATATTTCTTAGAGTGGTTGCGGTAAGATTTTCGATGGCGGAAAGCGGTCTTTCTACACCATAGGTAAAGGATTTTGGATCGGTTATTTGAAAAAAGACAACCGTGTCAATTTGCATGGTAACATTGTCTTCTGTGATTACCGGTTGAGGTGGGAAGTCAACCACTTGCTCCTTCAAGGAAACTTTACGAGCGATCCTGTCGAGAAAAGGCATTTTGATATGTAACCCAGTTTCCCAGGTAGCATGGAATGTGCCAAGTCTTTCGATGACAAAGGCATTTGCCTGAGGAACAATTTTTATGTTGGCTACGACGACTACAATTGCAATTGCCAGAATAATTAAAAAAGGTATCATTGTTTTTCCTCCATTTCTTTTACAATTAGTTTGACACCATCTATCCGATCTACTTTCACTAATGAGTTGATGGGGATGATGGTTTCGTTCAATGATCTTGATGTCCAAACTTGCCCAGAAATTTTCACAAGGCCCTTGCCGTTCATGTTATCGATCTCTTCTGTCACTTTTCCTATACCGCCTACCAATTTGTCAGCGTTGGTGCGTATAGTGCCAATTTTAAGGTACTTGACAGCGAGGGGTCTTGTGAAATAAATTAACACTGCCGATACGACCAAAAAAACAGTGATTTGTAGAAGGGGTGAAAAATTAAAAATGCTGGCAACCAATGCCACGAGAGCAGCCACAGCAAACCAAATGGTGGTAAGCCCCATGGTGGCGGCTTCGATGATGATAAAAATGACGGCGGCGCCGATCCATAATAGAGCAACAGGGTTCATAATGGCCTCCTTTAAAGCAATCATATATTTCCATACTATTCTATCACTAATTAAAATAAATGAAGATTAATTTTCCATTAAAAGCGATATAAAAAATGAGTTTCTTTCACTCAGAAGGTTTGCTAGACCATATGGTTTTCAGTTGGCACAGCAAATCGTTTTCGTGGGTGATCATATGAATGATTTCAGTTTTATCTTCGTATGTATTTATTTTACTTTGAATATTGACAGTGTGCCCATATTGAATCTCTTTACGATAGATAATGTCGACATGAGTCAAATCTCTTTTGGTAACAATTTCATAAGGGACTGTTTCAATAGCCCAAGCCAAGTATTTTGTGTTGTTGACATGCAAGTTGTTGTCAATATCCATATAACGAATTTTGAAAGAGGTTTCCACATCACAAGAGTCCAACTTCGGAATGGGATTGAAGTTGATTTTTTCTGAAAAACGATCTTTGGTTGTAAAACCATATGCTTTAATCAAGTCACTGGTGATACGGCAAAGCTTTTTTGTATTCACATCAACGATGGTCCAAGTAGAATAGGCATAAGCGATCAGGTTGTTTCTTTCGTCGTAGACCTCAAATTTCCGATACACATAAAAGCGCTCATAATACATGGGAAAGGTAACGACTCTAATTTTTTCCTGAAAGTGGGGCAATCGAAATATCTCGATATTGTACTTTAGCAAAACCCAGATTAAATGATTGGCTTGCATGTAGGAAAACCCTACACCTAAAAAAGAAGATTGATTAGTCGCAGCATCCTGAAAAATGCCAATCAAGGATTGAGGAGACAAGCGGTTTTTATAATCTGTGTAGAAAGACAGAACATCATAATGCTGGGTGGTTTTCATTAGTGGCATAAATGACCTCCAAACTGAGTTGATGATGCTATTATAACATAAATGATAAAGTTTTCCTTTACCCAGTTTCATATTATCCCTATAATAGATTCAAAGGAAGGGAATGGATGGAATCTTACACTGGCACAATTGAGGAAATAATTTATTACAATGATGATAATGGTTATACGGTTGGTTTATTAGATACTGAGGACGATGTGATCACATTCACGGGTACTTTTTCTGGCCTCACGGAAGGTGAACAAATCACCATCAAAGGAAACTGGGCTTTTCATAAAAGGTATGGAAAGCAGTTCAACGTTGAAGGATTTGAAATAGTGATGCCTTCAACACAGGAGGGCATAAAAAACTATCTGTCATCTGGCATGATAAAAGGAATTGGAAAATCCACCGCGGACAAGTTGGTGGATTGTTTTGGTGTAAAGACTTTAGAGATCATGCAATACCAACCAAGCAGATTGACAGAGGTTGAGGGCATCGGTGATAAGAAAGCCGCGATGATACTGGAAAGTTTCCAAGAACAAATCGCATTGAAAGAAATTATGTTATATTTGCAACAATACGGGATATCTCCAGCTTATAGTGTGCGTATTTATAAAATATATGGGGATGACACCATCCGTAAGGTTCAGGAAAATCCTTATCGGTTGGCAGAAGACATTCATGGAATTGGGTTCAAATTGGCGGATAAGGTAGCATCTGCAATGGGGATTGTCACAAATTCTGAATTTCGCATTGAAGCGGGAATTCGCTATGTGCTGTTGGAATCAGCAGGGGAGGGACATTCCTATTTGACTAAGGAAGTATTGAAGAAGCATGCTGAGAGAGTTTTAAAGGTACGCATTGACTACATTGACGCAGTGGTATCAAATATGGCTTTTCGAGGACAGCTTTTTGTTGAGCGCATAAAAGAGGAAGAATGTGTCTATTATGTGCCCTACTATTATGCGGAAACAGGTGTCGCGAACAAATTAGCGAATCTACTAATAAATTTCAAAAGACATTCCGATGAGAATATTGAGCGACTCATGGATGAAATGGAAAGATTAACAGAAAAAAAACTGACTGACAAACAAAGAGAAAGCGTTGTAAAAGGTGTCCAACATGGCGTGTCCATTATCACAGGGGGACCAGGAACGGGAAAGACAACTGTGATCAACACATTGATTGGCATGTTTGAGAAAATTGGAAGGACAGTGGCATTATGTGCTCCTACAGGTCGTGCTGCCAAACGAATTACTGAAACATCGAATAAGGAAGCTAAAACCATTCATCGTTTATTGGAATATTCTTTCAGTGAAGATACGAGTACGCTGTTTTTTAACAAGAATGAACAATCACCCATCGAAAGTCAAGTTGTTATTGTGGATGAGATGTCAATGGTGGATGTGGTTTTGATGAATGCCTTGCTTAAGGCAGTTGAGACGGGAAGCCAGTTAATTCTGGTGGGAGATGAGGATCAGTTGCCATCTGTGGGAGCAGGCAATGTACTTGCGGATGTGATCCGATCAGGAGTGATACCCATCACGCGGTTAGATAAAATATTCAGACAATCAGAGAAAAGCCTCATAAAAACAAATGCCCATTTGATTAATAAAGGAGAATGGCCCATCTTCAATATTAAAGAAGGAGACTTTTATTTTTTAAAGACAGAGGGCAATCATATTACAGACACGATTGTTTCTTTGTGTACAGATCGTTTGACTGCTCATTATGGGTTAAACGGAATGGATGAAATTCAAGTATTGTCTCCAATGAAAAAAGGGATTGCAGGAACCATAGAACTAAATAAGCGTATGCAAGAAGCCCTCAATCCACCTTCTCACTTAAAATCTGAAAAGAAACTTGGGGAGTTCACTTTCAGAGTGGGAGATAAAGTGATGCAAACCAAGAATAATTATCAAATTGAATGGACGATAGAGATTGTGGGGAAAGGTAGGGAAAGAGGAGAAGGCATATTCAATGGTGATATGGGACGGATCCGTTTCATCGATGACAAAGACGAATGTGTGTGGATCGAATTTGATGACAAACGGGAAGCGAAATACGAGTTTACCCAGATGGATGAGTTGATCTTGGCTTATGCAGTGACTGTTCATAAAAGTCAAGGGAGCGAGTTTCCTGCTGTAATTATTCCGATGGCTTGGGCACCGCCTATGTTGTTAAACCGGAATTTACTGTACACAGCTGTGACTCGAGCGCAGCGATTGGTTGTGCTGGTAGGAAGTGAAAAATTTTTAAGAATGATGGTTGAAAATGACAAGACAACTGAACGGTATTCTGGCCTTGATTACAGGCTGGAACAAATCAAGTCATATTTTTGAGTGTGAGATAAATGACCAGTTTGAAAAACGATGTGATGGAATGGCTTTTTCCTGAAAGAAACCTATGCTTGATTTGTGGTTATGGCTCACCAAGCATAGGCGAAGATCATTTGTGTCGAGAATGTGAACAAAAGATGAAACCTTTGAGGGGACATGTTTGCAATGTGTGTTCTGCTCCTATTAGTGGAAGTGTTTCTTTGTGTAATGATTGTATCCGAACGAAACGATGGTTTGATAAAGCAGTCGCACCCCTTCTTTATCAAGGTCTAACAAGACAACAACTTCATGCTTTCAAGTATTTAGGAAAATCCTATCTTTACAAATTATTTGGGTACCAGATGGTCCAATTACTTAAAAACAACGATATGACAAGGTTTGATGGGATAGTTCCTGTTCCGATCCATAGAAGGCGAGAAGTGGTTAGAGGTTACAATCAATCCAAGTTATTGGCAGTTTATATCTCTTTCCATTTAGGTATTCCTATGGTAGAATTAATTAAGAGAATGAAACATACACCGCCTCAAATGGAGCAAAAAGGTCATGCGAGGAAATCAAACGTAACCCATGCCTTTTCAATGGTTTCACAAGAACAATCATACAAGAGCATTTTATTGGTGGACGATATCTATACAACAGGTGCAACTCTGGAAGCATGTGCACGAACACTAAAAGGTTCTGGTGTGGAGCAGGTAATCGGTATCACGGTAGGCAGATAATTTCTACGAATAAATATTAGCTCATTCATAATTGAAAGCTAGGTTATCCACATAATAATCCGCATAAACACTACTTATGAACAAAGTTATCCACAATTTTCACAAGAGAATAAGATGTATAAAGAATTAACAAATTTGTGAGATATAAGATAGATGGTTTATAACCCTTTTGTTTGGGTATAAATAAATACAATCAAAAGAAAGGAGACTGACGTATGAAAACGAACATATTTGGCAAAAACATCAGTGTCACCGATAGCCTTAGAGAAACGGTGGAAAAAAAGCTCTCCAAATTGGACAAATACTTTTACAAGGATGTGGAGGTAAAAGTCGTCTTAAGTGTAGAAAAGTTAAGACAAATCATTGAAATCACAGTACCTTTTGCAGGGACAGTTATAAGAGCCGAAGAAGTTACCGATGACATGTACAGCGCCATAGATAGTGCAGTAGATGCATTGGACAGACAAATAAGAAAACACAAAACTAAACTTCAAAGCAGAAAGCATAACCAAGAAACCATTAGATTTGAAAACATCGAACCGCTAGACATAGAAGAGGATGAACTTAAAATCGTTAAAACAAAGCGATTTGCTATGAAACCTATGAGTGTGGAAGAGGCCGCTTTGCAGATGGATTTGGTGAATCATAATTTCTATGTATTTTTAAATGCAGACACAGAGGAAGTTAATGTGGTGTACAAAAGAAAAGATAATAATGTGGGTTTGATCGAACCAGAATTTTAAATAGAAGATCAAAAACAATATAGAGCTTGGATTCCAAGCTCTATATTGTTTTTAGAAAGCCTATGGAAATCTTGATGTTACCAATCATTTAAGTTATAATTAAGCAGTTAATGATCATCAATTAATGGAGGGTGAGCGTTGTTCTTATATGGGATTCTAATTGGATTGATAATTGGTAAAATCAGGAAAGGTAAATTTGAAAAATTTGGTTATCTGACTATCGAGTACCCAGCTTTAGTCATCGTTGGACTTTTGATGCAAATAATGGTGTTCATGTTGAATTTAGGGTTAAGCGACCTGGGAGAGACCATTACAAAAGGCATATTGATAGGCTCTTATGGGTTCTTGATTTTTGCCATTTTCTTGAACAGGAGAATAAGATTCTTAGTGATCGTTTTTTTGGGGACGTTATTTAACTTTGTGGCAATGGCGATGAATGATTTTTCTGTAGGTGTTACAATGAAAGCGGCCGAAAAAGCATTTGATCCAGACATTGTAGATTTGATTGTTTCGGGACATGTTAAGTACTTTACGATCATACCTGAAAGCCAGTTTTACAGAGGGGCTTTTTTAGCGTGTCGACAGTGGTCACTTTATCCGACAGTGATCACATTGGGAGATTTGATCATTGCTTTAGGCATGATTTTGGTGATTCAAAACATTATGACAGACAAAAGCATCAGAAAAGGGACTAATATTAGATATTCAAAAAAATTATTTCGATGATGAACAGTCAATGACAACGGAGGATGAAATGTCAGAAAACAGTTTTCTAAAAGGCGCTGCGGTATTGGGGGCAGCGGGTCTAATCGTTAAAATAATCGGTGCCATCTACAGAATACCTCTCACTAACCTGATGGGAACGGAAGGCATTGGTTATTTCCAACCTGCGTATCAGGTTTATAATTTACTGTTGGTGGTTTCATTGGCAGGTTTTCCAACCGCGGTAGCTAGACTTGTTTCGGAAAAAACAGCCATTGGCAATCCTGAAGGCGCTCATCAAGTGTTTAAAGTTGCCCTTAAAGTAATTTTGTTGATCAGTGTAGCTTCTTCATTATTTGTCTTCTTTTTTGCATCATCTATTGCTAAGTATTTAGGATATCCGGGTTCTTATTACTCACTGATAGCTTTGGCACCGGCTCTGATGGTGGTACCGGTTATGAGCGTGTACAGAGGGTATTTTCAAGGGATGCAAAACATGATGCCGACGGCATATACTCAAGTGATCGAGCAAATAGTGCGATTCGCCACAGGAATTTCATTGGCTTATATCCTGACGGCCACTAGCTTGGAAATGGCGGCAGGAGGAGCTTCTTTTGGGGCTTCTGCTGGAGGGATCGCAGGATTTTTATTGATACTAATGATTTACTATGCTAACAGAAGAAAAATTAAAGATCGCATCTTAGAGGGTAACAATAACCGAACAGAGGACAGTCAAGTGATCATCAAGCGATTGCTGGCCATTGTGGTACCTATTACAATAGGGGCATCTATCGTTCCTTTGATGGGTTTGATTGATGCAAAGTTGGTTTCAATGAGGTTGTTGGCTATTGGGTTTACAGAAGTGGAAGCAACAGACATGTATGGACAGTTGAGCGGTACAGCGCAAACGTTCATCAATTTTCCTCAAGTTTTTTCCATTGCAATCGCCATGAGTTTGGTGCCTAGCATTACAAATGCTCACGCTAAAGGGGATTTAAATGAACTAAGACAAACGACTAACTTAGGGATGAGAACTTCTCTTATTATCGGTCTTCCGTCAGCTATGGGCCTTTTTATTTTGGCAGAGCCCATTATTGCTTTGTTTTACCCTGCGTTGGGACCAGATAAACATCAAAGCGTAGGCATGTTGTTAGCCATTTTGGCAATCAGCGTGGTATTCTTAACATTGGTGCAGTCTTTAACGGCTATTCTTCAAGCATTAGATAGACAGAGATTGCCAGTGAAAAACTTGGCTGTGGGAGCTGTTGTGAAAATCATCTTGACTTATGTGTTGGTGGGGATTCCAGAATTGAATGTGAATGGAGCAGCAATCAGTACAATAGCAGCTTACCTGACAGCAGCAGTTTTAAACTATCGTGATATTAATCGACATACTGAAGTCAAAGTCGATATTGTTTCTGTGGCAGTGCGTCCTATGGTTGCTTCCATTATTATGGGCGTGATAGTATATGCGGCTTACCAACTTGGTATAGGTTGGGTCGGAATGAAAGTTTCAGCCTTGATAGCCATAGGAGTGGGTGTGATGGTGTATGTAGTGGCTTTGCCAATCACAAAAACCATAACAGAAGAGGATATGGCCTTATTACCCAAAGGTGAGACATTGCACAAATTGATGAAACGTCTCAGATTAATGCATTAGGAGAGAATGATGAAACCAAAAATACACATAGTAGGGCTTGGGACTGGGGAGTTAGAAGATATGACCGTCAAAGGGTATCAATGGGTCACCAGGGAAATGCCCAAATATGCTAGGACAGCAAAACATCCTGTTCTACAAAAAAATCAGTTGACGTCATTGCAAACTTTCGATTTAATTTTTGAACTGGAAGAATCGTTAGACCATGTCTATGAAGCCATACAAGCTCGTTTGGTTGAAGCAGCAAGGAAATATGGTGAGATTCTTTACTTGGTGCCTGGGTCTCCTTGGATGGGAGATTTGGTAACAGAACAATTGCTTCGGAATCAAGATCACAAAATCGAGATTGACATAATTGATGGGGAGAGTTTTTCAGATAAAGCGATGAAAATGGTTAAGCCTAAGAATCAAGTTGTAAAAATAATTGGCGCTCATGAGCTCGATCCTTATCAATTAGATATGCATTCAGAACTATTTGTTGCTGGAATTGAGAATCAGAGTTTGGCCTCATCAGTTAAAATTGCCTTGACAGAGATGTATCCTTCAGACATGGAATTGGTTTTTTTGGATATTTTTAGTGGATTATTTCAAAAAATACCTCTTTTTGAGCTGGATCGACAAAAAAACTATGCCTATTCAACATATATTTTCATTGAAAGTATTGAAAATTCAATGTTAGGCATGTATAATATAAATGATTTGAAAAAGCTAATGGCTATATTGAGAGGACCGGATGGATGTCCTTGGGATAGAAAACAAACTCATGAGTCACTTCGTCAATGTGTCATTGAAGAAGCTTATGAGGTTGTAGATGCCATTGAGAAAAACGACTTAGATCATCTCGTAGAAGAGTTGGGTGATTTATTGCTTCAAGTTGTATTCAATGCCCAAATTGCTGCAGAAGAAGGTTATTTTAATTTTGAGGACATTACATCAGCAATTTGTCAAAAACTGATTAATCGACATCCTCATGTTTTCAAGAATGAAAAGGTTGATAATGCAGGAGATGCCAAAAAGAGCTGGGATCAGGCAAAAATCAAGGAGAATCCTAGAGTTACTTATTCAGACAGGTTGGAAGACATTCCAAAATCCATGTCTCCTTTGACAAGAGGGTTCAAGATTCAACAAAAAGCAGCAGAGATTGGATTTGATTGGCCGGATGTAACAGGTGCTGTTATCAAAGTAAATGAAGAAATCAATGAGTTAATGGAAGCTTACGGCAATATGGAGAGCAAAAAAATAGAAGAAGAGTTGGGAGATTTGTTGTTTGCCATCATAAATTTCTCAAGGTTTTTAAAAATCAACCCGGATGTGGCGTTGAACAAAACGAATCGTAAATTCATAGATAGATTCAAGTTTATTGAATCCAATGCCAAAAAGTCGTTACAAGACATGACACTAGCAGAAATGGATGAGTTATGGGAAACATCAAAAAGGCAGTAATTCCGATTGGAATTTGCAATACTAATATTTAAGGAGGGTTTTATAGTGAATAAAGCTGAATTAGTTGCTAGCATAGCAGAGCAGACTGGTTTTACGAAGAAAGATGCAGAAGTTGCATTGAATGCTTTTATGGATACTGTAAAAGCAGAACTAGTAAAAGGTGAGAAAGTACAATTAGTTGGATTTGGAACCTTTGAAGTGAGAAGCAGAAAAGAGAGAAAAGGCAGAAACCCAAGAGATCCAAAGCAAACAATTGAGATCCCAGCATCAAAAGCACCTGTGTTTAAAGCTGGCAAATCTTTAAAAGAGGCAGTTAACAAATAGTATATAAAATGATGAATCAGACCTCTTGAAGAGGTCTGATTTTCATATATGCCATTGGAGGTTCAAAATGAGGATTGACAAGTATTTAAAAAATGCCAGGATCATCAAGAGACGTACAATTGCAAAAGAGGCATGTGAAAGTGGAAGAGTCCGAGTCAATGGGAAAGACGCTAAACCTGGAACAGAAGTGGCTGTAGAAGATGAAATTGAAATTATGTTTGGCGATAAAACAATGAAAATTGTGGTGGAAGATTTGAAAGAGCATGTATCCAAAAACGATGCCGCAAACATGTATCGCATTATCTCCTAAGGACTCACTTGACAAGGTTTAGGAAATATTATATATTCTATCTTATATTATATGTGAAGAAGGGAAGAGTAATTTTTCGAAGCATCCCAAGAGAGTCGGAATAGGTGTAACCCGATGATGCGGGAGAAAATGAAGATGGCCCCTGAGCACTATGTCTGAAAGATTCAAGTAGGACATGGCGGTTGGTCCTCGTTAAGGATAGGTTGATAAACCTTGAGGTGAATTTTGTGAAAAATTCACGAAGAAGAGTGGTAACACGGAAGATTTCGTCTCTTATGTTTAATAGGAGACGTTTTTTATTCCCGAAAATCCCGAAATCAGAAATGAATGAAAGGAAGAAAAGATGAAAAAAGAACAATATTACATTACAACTGCAATTGCGTACACTTCTGGGAAACCGCATATAGGCAATACTTATGAGATTGTTTTGGCGGACAGCATCGCAAGATTCAAACGGTTATTGGGTTACGATGTTTATTTTCAAACCGGAACGGATGAGCACGGCCAAAAGATTGAACAAAAAGCGGCAGAAGCGGGCTTGAAACCTCAAGAATTCGTGGATGGCGTAGCGGATGAGATCAAACAAATTTGGGATCTAATGAACACTTCTTATGATCGATTTATCAGAACAACAGAACCGGATCACAAAAAAATCGTGCAAAAAATATTCAAACAATTGCATGATCAAGGAGACATTTACAAAGGTTTTTACGAAGGGTGGTACTGTACGCCAGACGAATCTTTCTACACAGAAGGGCAATTGGTGGGAGGCAAATGTCCTGACTGTGGAAGAGAGGTTTATCAAGCAAAGGAAGAAGCTTACTTCTTTAAATTGAGCAAATATTCAGATCAATTGATTCGACACATTGAAGAAAACCCCACCTTCATACAGCCAGAGTCTAGAAAAAATGAGATGTTGAATAATTTTTTAAAACCGGGCTTACAGGACTTATGTGTGTCTAGAACATCCTTCAAATGGGGCATCCCAGTAGATTTTGAACCAGGGCATGTCATCTATGTATGGATTGATGCGCTATCCAACTATATCACAGGATTAGGATATGATCCGGATGGCGATCATGGAGAATTGTATAAAAAGTATTGGCCAGCTGATGTCCATTTGATCGGTAAAGATATTCTAAGATTTCATACCATCTATTGGCCCATTATGTTGTTGGCTCTGGGAGTTCCTTTACCCAAACAAATCTTTGGTCACCCGTGGTTGTTGGTTGGCGAGGGGAAAATGAGCAAATCAAGAGGCAATGTCATTTATGCGGACTTTCTTGTTGAGCACTTCGGGGTGGATGCCATTCGATTTTTCGTTTTGCATGAAATGCCCTTTGCCAATGACGGAACCATCACTTATGAATTGCTTATAGAAAGAATTAACACCGAACTAGCTAATGTATTGGGCAATCTTGTGAATCGAACGGTTGCGATGGCAAACAAATACTTTGATGGGAAAATTATGCCGCCATCAAAAATTGAAACCATTGACCAGTCCTTGATAGACTTGGCGTTGGCAACGCCGGGACGGGTCAAATCAAAAATGGACGAATTGAGAGTGGCGGATGCTATTGATGAGATTTTCAAATTATTGAGAAGAAGCAACAAATACATCGACGAGACCACACCTTGGGTACTTGGACGAGATGCGTCTCAAAAAGACCGACTTGGGACAGTATTATATCATTTGCTAGAAGCTATTCGATTTTCTGCTGTGATGCTGTCACCATTTTTACCAGAAACATCAGATAAAATATTCAAGCAACTCAATTCAGATTTACAAACATGGGACAGTCTGACGCAGTTTAATGGAATCAAAGCAGGGGATAGAGTCAATCTACCGGAGATACTTTTTACGAGAATCGATGCAGCCAAGAAAATTGAGAGTATTTCTGGAGAACCAATAGTAGAAAAAGACAAGAAACAACAAAGCATTCAACCAAAAAAACTTCAAAAATCCAAACCGGAAATCACCATTGATGATTTTGGGAGATTAGACTTGCGACTGGCTGAGATTATCTCATGCGAAAAACATCCTGATGCAGATCGATTGTTGGTATTGCAGTTGAAAATTGCAGAAGAGAATCGCCAGGTGGTATCGGGCATAGCCAAGTGGTATCAACCAGAAGAATTAATTGGAAAAAAAGTGGTCATGGTTTACAATTTGGCTCCTGTGAAATTGAGAGGAGTAGAATCTCAAGGGATGGTGTTGGCGGCATCTAAAGGTAAAAAACTGACACTGGTTTCCACTTTGGAGGATTTCAAAGATGGGGCCAGCATAACATAAAGATAGGAGTGGTGAGTGATGTTGTATCAAGTATTATTGCTTTTCGGTGTGATTATTTTGTTTTTGAACATTAAGAACAAGATAGTCAACCATAAAGAAAAAGGGAAAGTGTTATACCATTTAAAAATTGACAATCGAATCATGAAAGGATTAAGTGGGGTAGTAATTGCTATGATCCTGCTGATGGCCTATTCTTTGTACAGTATGACTACTACTGGACAAGAGATTAGACAAGACGATCTGATGCAGTTTTCGGCTACTTTGGTGCTTTTTATTGCAGTGGCCATCAATGCATTGAGTCGAACAGCCATTTCTGAGGGAGGGATTTTAAAAAACAACAACCTCATTAAATGGGACAGCATCAAAAATGTGGAATGGACAGGCTTCAATGGCAAAACATGCAAAGTGATGATAGGTTTTCAATCAAAAAATAGGGACTCAATCGTGAAGCTTACTGTGAAAGATGATCGAGTAGAGAAGGAAAAAGTTGCTTCATTAATTAAGCAATACCGTAAAAAGACAAAGAAGAGAAAGTAGGTGATGACTATGTTGGTAGACAGTCATGTGCATCTGGATGATACCAGGTTTGATCGAGACAGAGACCAATTGATCCAATCATTCAATAAAGATGGCATCGCTTATGTATTGCACGCTGCTTATGACTTGAATTCATCCATAAAAGCGGTGAATGCATCTGAGCAGCATTCCAAAGTTTTTGCATCTGTGGGATATCATCCTCATAATGCGAAAGAAGTGACAGAGGATTCCTTGTCAATTATTGAAGCATTGGCTAAAAAGAAAAAAGTGGTGGCCATTGGAGAGATTGGATTGGACTATCATTACAACCACTCTCCAAAGGAAGTTCAAAGGAAATGGTTTGTTGAGCAGATGAGATTGGCAAAGAAACTGGATATGCCTTTTATTGTCCATGATAGAGAAGCCCACGGGGAAATCTATGAGTTGATCCAATCAGAATACAACACGAGTATGCGAGGGATTATGCATTGTTATTCTGGCAATGTTGAACTGGCAAAAAGCTTTATCAAAATGGGATTCTTGATTTCGTTGGCGGGACCGGTTACTTTCAAAAATGCGAGAAAAGCGAAAGAGGTGGCAAAGGAAATCCCACTAGAGCACTTGTTGGTTGAAACAGATGCTCCCTATCTGACACCGGTACCTTTCAGAGGAAAACGAAATGAACCGGCATATGTGTGTTACGTGGCTCAGGAAATTGCAGACTTGAAAGGCTTGTCTTTTGAGAAAGTGGCAGAAATTACAACGAATAATTTCAAAAAAATGTTTGAAATAAAGTAACCGCGGAGGATTAGATCTCCGCGGTTTTCTTTTCTCGAAGCTCGTACAAGTCGGATCGTCGATTCTTGAGAAGAGTGACGGTTCCCGATTTTCTAGAACGCTTCAACAATTCCAGATCCAAATCTCCGACCATGACCATCTCGATATTGGGTGTGCACTCTGCCATGATGCCGTCTCTTGGAAAGGAAAAATCCGAAGGTGTAAAAATAGCAGATTGGGCATATTGAATATCCATATTCTCAACGTGGGTAAGATTGCCTACGGTTCCAGCGATCACAGTGTAGATTTGATTTTCAACAGCTCTTGCTTGCGCACAGTAGCGAACGCGTAAATAGCCTTGGCGCTCGTCGGTGCAGAAAGGCGTAAAAATGATGTTGGCGCCTTTTTCTGTTACCAACCTACTCAGTTCTGGGAACTCTATGTCGTAGCAAATCAAAATGGAGATTTTACCACAATCGGTATCAAATACTTTTATTTCATCTCCAGTTGAGATTCCCCACCATTTTTGTTCATTTGGAGTGATATGAATTTTATATTGTTTGTCGATAGTGCCATCTCTGCGGAATAGATAAGCGATGTTGTAAATATTGCCTTCTTCCTCCACAAAATGAGAGCCCCCAATAATATTGACATTGTAACGCACAGCAAAATCTGTGAAGATTTCGATATAGTCTTCTGTATAGGTAGCGAGCTTTCTAATGGATTGGCTAGGGGTATCCTGGTCCATGAAAGACAACAGCTGGGTTGTGAAAATTTCAGGGAAAACCACAAAATCAGATTTATAGTTGGCTGCCACGTCCACATAGTACTCGCATTGGTGTGCGAATTCTTCAAAAGAATTGATCTTTTTCATCATGTACTGGACAACGCATATTCTAACAGGGAAAGCTGTTTTAAAATGCCGTTTGGTTGGAGGTTGATACTCGATATTATGCCATTCCATTAAAGTGGCATACTCCAAAGAAGCCTTGTCGTCAGGCAAGTATTTTCGAATAATTCTTTTCAACACAAACCCATTATGTAATTGGAAAGTTAGAATGGGATCATAAATATTATGAATTTTGACAGCTTCCGCATATTCTTTAGGGGTCATTTCGTTCGAATATTTATAGTAGTTCGGAATACGACCACCAATAATGATGCTTTCGAGATTCATGCGTTGAACCAGTTCTTTTCTGGCTTCATAAAGGCGTCTCCCTACTTTCATGTTTCGGAAATCGGGATGAGTCATAACTTCTATGCCATATAGATTGTTTCCTTCAGGGTCATGGTTTGTGATGTAACCTTCATCGGTGATTTCGTCCCATGAATGTTGATCATCGTATTCATCAAAATTAATAATTAAACTTGAGCTTGAGCCGATAAGAAACCCATCGTACTCAACACAAATTTGCCCTTCTGGGAAAATATCGATTTGACTTTGGAGTTGCGAAATTTTCCAAGGGATCATATTAGGGAAACAAATTTTTTGGAGGTGTATAATTTTTTCGAAGTCATCACTTCTGATTCTACGAACGGTCATTTTTTTCTCATATTTAGCTAAATCCATGTCAGGCATTACGATCACTCCTCGAAATTAGATGCGAAAATGTTACATTTATTATATAGGTTATTCAAACGGTAGTAAAGCAATGATGACCGTGTTATAATATTCACGATCAGATGGACGGCTTGGAGGGTGGCAATGAAAAAAGTAGTGTTGAGTCTAATAGTAGGAATTGCAATTATATGGATTGGAAAGCATTTATTTGATCAATACACAGAGAACCGATTGGCAGAACAGATAGATCAACAAATTTTGGTAGAAGCCAACCGATTTTTAGATCAAATGACGATTGAATTTGAAGGCAAAAATTTCTGGTTAGAAACAGAAACATCTGCATTATGGAGAGCAAGTGATTATCAAGACGCCTTGGATTCCAGAGCAAATGTAAGATATGGCGTTTATCAAAGGATACAGGATGAAGACACATTATTCTTTCAAGGGCTTTTGTCCATGCATGTTTGGCGAGAAAATCTAGAAAACCCATTCCATGTAAGTGGATTAGAGAGAAATGATCGGGATGTTTCTTTTATTAAACAAATCATTAATGATTTTTCATGGCAGGTGTTTTATCAAGAAGACCGAGCACTAATAGAACCTTTTGATGATTTTGAAAGGCCAGAAGAAGGCGCGGCTACTGTTTCAAGTAGGAGTAGTTCCACCTATCAGGAGGACTTTGAATTGGATTCATGGGGAAATGTGATCAAACCGGGTATGTTGAATTTTGAAAGCATCCATTATTCTATGCAGTTAAGCATGGCTTTTCAAGTGGAGGAGGAGATCACAGATTTGAAAAATCCTTTTTCCATAAAACTGGAAGGCCTGAGAGCCAGTGGCAATTACCATCCTTTATGGAACCTAGAAGCAACGGATGTCGAGAACTTTGACTTTTATAAGAAAGACGAGTTTGAACATCGAAAGACCATAAAAGACAGGAAAATCATTGAGGAGTTGTTGGCTTACTTAAAAAGCATCTCTTTTGATATTGAATCGGAGCAGATAATGACAGTTGACGATGAAGCCTATATTCAGTTTAAAAACTACGAGCATCATATAATCCTGACCCAGGATGCTGTGTACACAAACTCAAATTATGCGGTGTCCTACGGCGAAGAACAGGTTCAGAGGATTATAGAAATCGTCACACAATAGAATCATCATGACAAACCACCTCCCTATGGTATAATAAAAGATAGGGAGGTGTTGCATTTGAAGGAGAAGGATATATTGTCAGGAAATGCTGCCATAGCCAGAGGCTTTTATGAAGCAGGAGGGGGTGTAGCTGCCAGTTTTCCAGGATCACCCACAGTTGAAATTATGCACGTATTGAATACTCAATACCCGGAAATCTATTCGGAATTTTCGGTCAACGAGAAAGTGGCATTGGAAGTTGGCATTGGGGCTTCGTTTGCAGGAGCTAGGACGTTGGTTTCGATGAAACATGTTGGGGTGAATGTATGCGCAGATCCATTGATGACTTTTACTCAAACCCGGATCAATGGGGGGTTTGTATTAGTCACAGGAGATGATCCAGGCATGCTGAGTTCTCAAAACGAACAAGATAATCGTCTATTAGGCAAGTTTGCCAATATGCCGATTCTAGACCCAAGCGATAGCCAGGAAGCAAAAGATTTTGTGAAAATGGGATTGGAATTAAGCGAAAAACACAATGCGCCAGTGATGGTTCGGATCACAAGTCGCCTTTGTCATTCAAGAAGTGTTGTTACAATTGACGAAAGACAGGCTCATCCTATAAAAGGATTTTCAAAAAAAATAGAGGATTATGGCATGATCCCACCAAATACATTCCAGAAGCAATTTGACATGCAGGAAAGGCTAAAAACATTGGCAGAGTTTGGTGAGACATGGGAAGGCAATCGTCTGGAGGAACATAGAAAGAGCGAAGTGCTGGTCATCACATCAGGGCTGATGTATCAAAATCTTAAAGAGTTGGATTTGCCTGTTAGTATTTTTAAATTGGGAATGGTTTACCCCTTGCCTACTAAGAAGATTAAAGATCTAGCCAATCACTACTCAAAGATTCTTGTACTAGAAGAGTTGATGCCATTTATCGAAAATGAGCTTAAAATCATGGGCATTAACTGTGAAGGCAAAAAATACTTCAGTCACACTGGAGAACTAAACACGGAAGAGGTTGAAAAAGGACTGATTGAAGCGGGGGTTATAAAAAAAGCAAGTCAAGACGAAACATCTCAGAATGAAACCATTGCAAGAATACCTATGTTTTGCGCAGGGTGTCCCCATAGGCCCGTTTTTGACATATTGAAAAAATCAAAGGCAAGCGTGATTGGGGATATCGGCTGCTATTCTATGGCGGTATTGCCACCACTGAACCTATTGAACAGCATCATTAGCATGGGGTCAAGCATCAGCATAATGAAGGGCATGTCTAAGGCATATGACTTATCAGGAAATAGAGAACCGTTGGTAGCCGTCATAGGAGATGGAACCTTTTATCATTCAGGAATGCCGAGTTTATTGAACCTATTGCATCAGATGGATAAGGATTATAATATGACGTTGATCATACTTGACAATGGCACCACAGCTATGACAGGGGGACAGCCCAATGCTGGAACGGGGAAATATGGAGAACAATATGACATGAAGGTGAGTGTTGAATCGATTGTCGAGAATATGGGATTTGATCGGATAAAAATTGTGGATCAGTTCAAATATAAGGAAGCAACAAAAACCATCAAAGAAGAGCTGAAGCATGAAGGGCTTTCGGTTGTGATTACCACAAGACCGTGTGCTTTGAATTTCAAGATTAAAGAAACGCCATTCTATGTAGACCCATCTATTTGTATTGGGTGTAGAAACTGTGTCAAGACAAACTGTCCACCGATTGTTATGAAAGAATATGAGGGAATTGACAAACTCAAGTCTTCGATCAATTCGGATATGTGTGTAGGATGTTCTGTGTGTGCTCAGGTTTGTCCAGTAGGAGCCATAAAACGAAAGAAGGAGGTTTCCTCATGACAAATTATCAGATTATTGTAGCTGGTGTGGGCGGCCAAGGATTGATTTTGACAACGGAAATCATCAGTCGTGTAGGGATGAAAGCCGGCTATCAAGTAAAAAGCAATGATGTGGTTGGTCTGGCCCAAAGAGGTGGAAAGGTTTGGGGAAGCGTAAAGATGGCAGAGCATGTCTTTTCACCAAATATTTCTCCAAAAGGTGGCAATGTTTTGTTGGGGATGGAATTGTTGGAAGCTTGGAGATGGAAAGGGCATATCAAAAAAGGTGGGAAAGTCATCCTTAATGATTATCGCATACCACCAGTTCCTGTCATCGCTGAAGAAACAGATTATCCGGAAGATATCCCAGGACAACTTGAAAAAGATTTTGATGTGATTTGTGTTAATGCCATTGAAAAAAGCAAAGCGTTAGGGACGGATAAAGCGGCCAATACATTACTATTGGGAATATTGGCCAAGCATATGGAGATAGAAGCAAAAATTTGGAAAGAAACCATCCAAGAACAAGTGCCTGAGAAGTCTATAGAAACTAATTTGGCTGTATTTGACTACGGATTCAATTTGGTATGATGATGTAAAGCATTGGAGATGATGGCAAAATCTTCAATGCCCAAAGTTTCTCCTCTTAAAGCTGGGTTGTATCCCAGCTTTTCCAATACAGACTTTAAAGTGTCTTTCTTTATGCTGGGAATCGTACCAGACACAGAATTGATCATTGTTTTTCTTCTTTGGCCAAAAGAGCCTTTAATAAGCTTGAAAAACAATTCCTCGCTTTCCAAGGTGACCGGTGGCGTCTTGTGACGAGTCATGACAATCACAGCAGAATCCACTTTAGGTTGGGGTAAAAAAACGGACTTTGGAACGGTAAAAACTATCTCGGCCTGTGTGTGATAAGCAATCACAGCAGAAATGGCACCATAGTTTTTAGATCCTGGGGAAGCAGTTAGTCTTTCGGCGACTTCTTTTTGGACCATGACGGTGATGGTGTCAATGGGAAGAGATTCCTCCAACAATTTCATGATGATGGGAGTGGTGATGTAATAAGGAATATTTGCGATCACCTTGATTGGAGGCTCTTTCAAATAGGTATTGAACAAGTTTTGAAGATTTAATTTAAGAAAATCCTCATAGATCACCTTCAAATTTTCATAAGGGAGAGTCTCGTGGTGAATAGTTGCTAACTCTTGATCAATTTCTACTGCCAAGACAAAGCGACTTCTTTCACAAAGACACTGAGACAAAGTCCCTATGCCGGGTCCAATTTCAAGGATAGAATCGTTTTTTGACAAATTGGAAGCTTGGCAGATTTTTTCAATCATTTGACCATCAATCAAGAAGTTTTGTCCCAGACCTTTTGTCATTGAAAAGTTGTACCGTTTAAGAATGTCTTTTGTGTTTTTTGATATATAAAGTGGTTTATCCATCCATTTCCTCCATTTTTTTTAAAGCATCTTCAAAAGCATCGCGTGTGATACCGTATTGGTTGAGTCTTATTAAAAACTGCTTGGCGGAACAGTAGCCAATATGAAGCTTTTCCGCTAATTCCCGCCGTCGTTTTGAGGCAGCGGCGGTACCAGACAAGCCATTCTTATATAGATCAATTTCTGAGAACAAGACGGTTGAAGTTACTTGAGTGGCTTGAGCATTTAATAAGGCATCTAAAATATCTTCAGGGCGGGCGTTCTCAACGCCAACATTGCCATTTTTCGTTGCTTTGTTTCTGGCGATATGGGCGTGTTTTAAGTTGGGGATGAGATCATTTAGCATCTGTCTGATTTTATTTCCCGGGAAATCAGGGTCAGTCAAAACAATAAGACCCGTTGTTGAGGCCGCCATTTTGATTTCTTTAATGATTTGATCATTCAAACCTAAACCGCTTGTTGTGATGATATCTGCTTCGACAACAGCCTTTACAGCAGACACATCATCTTTTCCTTCAACAACGATGGTCTCTTTCAGTCGAATCTTTTGCATTGTAACTCCTTGAATAGTATTTTATACTATTATAATGAATCCAGTAAAATAATGCCAATGGTATTTGAATTGGGAGAAACCTATAGTATACTTAACGGTAGAGATAGAAATGAGGGTAGACGATGAAATATAAAATGGTGATATTTGATTTTGATGGCACATTGGCAGATACAGAAGATTTTAATTTTACAATCTATTTGGACTTGGCAGACAAATACAAAATAAAGAAAGTCTCAAAAGATGAAATGGGAAGCTTGAAAAAACTCAGTGCTTTTGAGTTGATCGATCATTTGGACATAAAAAAAAGAAATATTCCCGGAATGATTAGAAGGGGAAGAAAGATACTTCATGGGAGCATTGAAAATATAGACATGTGTCAACCAACGATGAAATCAGTGCTTAACACCCTTCATTTAAAAGGAATCTTAATGGGTGTTTTGACATCTAATTCAAAAAAAAATGTCCACAAATTTTTAAAGCGACATGAGTTGAATTGCTTTAGTTTCGTTGACAATGCAGGGATGTTTGGAAAAGAAGGAAAACTTAAAAAGATTGTCAGTAAATATGGGTTGAGTGAAAATGAAGCTTTGTATGTAGGAGATGAGATACGCGACATTACGGCAACCAAGCATGTTGGGATGGATATAGCGGCGGTTAATTGGGGATACAATTCAGAGGAAGCACTCAAGGACAATGATCCTACCTATTTAATTGGTGTTCCTGAAGAGTTGCTGGGAATCATATTTGATGAAGGAGGTGGAATGCATGACCAAGATTGAAAAGCTGACGCAAATTCTAAAGATGAGCAATGAAGTGGTATTTTTTGGAGGAGCTGGGGTTTCAACAGAAAGCAACATACCGGATTTTCGTTCAGAAAAAGGACTTTATCGAGCCCAATCCAATTATGGCTATCCACCAGAAGAGATGCTAAGTAGTGGCTTTTTCAGACGTAAGACTGATATTTTCTATGATTATTACAGGAAAAACATTTTATTCACAGAGGCAGAACCCAATGATGCTCATTATGCCCTAGCAAAATTGGAACAGATGGGAAAACTGAAAGCGGTGATCACCCAGAATATTGACGGGTTACACCAGAAAGCTGGAAGCAAAGAAGTTTTAGAACTGCACGGCTCTATTTATAGAAATTATTGTATGAAGTGTAAAACGACCTATTCGGTAGAAGACATTCAGAAGATATCTGGAATACCAAAATGTCATATTTGCGATGGAATCGTCAGACCGGATGTGGTCTTGTATGGAGAATCTCTTGATTACGATGTGATCGATCGATCACTAGAACATATTTCAAAATGTGAAGTTTTGATTATTGGTGGCACGTCGTTGGTCGTATACCCTGCAGCTGGGTTTATAAATTACTTTAAAGGGAAACATTTGATACTTATCAACAAAGATGCTACGCCATTTGACCAGAAAGCAGATTTGGTGATCAATGAACCCATCGGGAAAGTGATGAAAGAAATAATGAACTCGATAACGAATGAATCATAAAAAAAGACAAAAAATATTCGGATTAGAATATTTTTTGTCTTTTTTTTATGGACAAACATTTTCCTAAGACGAATTATATTGTGAATATACGAAAGATGTGCTATTATAATAAGCATAATTTTCTTTTACAGGAGGTCTTATATGAACCGAGTTTTTTTTATCAAATCAAAGAACCGAACAAAGGAACACCTGGTCAATTTGCTCAAGGAACATCCTGAGATTCAGTTTGTTTCATTGATGGGAATTGATATTGGCGGCAATGCGACTGATGAAAAAATACCAATCAGCCTGTTCATCAATGATATGGACGAAATGCTTCAGCATGGGATTCAAACAGACGGCTCATCAGTTGATCTGAAAGGCATCGCCACGTTAAACAATGCAAGAGTGGATTTGGTGCCGGATTTGGAAGCAACGTGGTTTGTGGATTACAATTATGATTACTATTGTGATGAAAATGGATTACCAGTGGGAACGCTTAGAATTCCTGCATTTCTGATTCATGATGAGAAAAGAGTTTGTTCTCGATCCATATTAAAACGCACGGGAAAAGTATTCTCAGATACGCTCATGAGGATTTTCAAAGAAAAGCCTGAGTTGGGTGAAAAATACGGGTTTTCAGTAGATGCTATTGAGCGTGTTGTGCTAACTTCTGCTACAGAACTGGAATTGTGGGTTAATACGCCTGAAGACAAAGCGAACTTGGACGCTTTAACCACTTCTCAAAGTTTGAAAGAGCAATATTGGAAAAGAACTCATGGAACGGTGCGTACTGTGCTTGAAAAGTGTATGCATGAACTTGAAAGATATGGCTTGGAACCTGAAATGGCTCACAAAGAAGTGGGAGGCATTGCCAGCCGTGTTGGTTCAAC
The DNA here is from genome assembly GCA_964539975.1 of uncultured Clostridia bacterium. GTDB lineage: Bacteria > Bacillota > Clostridia > Tissierellales > Dethiosulfatibacteraceae > 38-11. Next base: position 28,363 of record CAZIKK010000009.1, on the reverse strand, counting down.
GGGCCGACTTAAACATGTAATGGAGCAGTTGGAAATCGACTGGAAATACGATGAATCACTGCAAGCAGCTGATAATGAAATCATAGCACGGGAAATCATTGAGGACATGTTTAGAAATCATGGTTTGGAAGCTACATTCATGGCCAAACCTTTGGAAGGCGTCGCAGGCAACGGAGAACACACACATATTGGCGCTGCTGTGTTGCTGAAAGACGGTCGTTACATTAACTTATTTACACCTCAAGATATGCACCAAGATTTTTTGAGTGAAATTGGATATGGCGCTTTGATGGGAGTGCTAAGAAACTATGATATGGTCAATCCCTTTGTGTCATCTACAAATGACTCTTTGAATCGTTTGAAGCCTGGGTTTGAAGCGCCTGTCTGTGTGGTTACCTCGCTGGGACACACGAAAGAGATTCCATCGAGGAACAGGTCTATATTGGTGGGCGTTATCAGAGATTTAAACAACAGAATGGCCACCCGGTTTGAACTAAGATCACCCAACCCTTTATCCAATACCTATCTGGTCATGGCCTCATCTTACATGGCAGCTTTGCACGGGATCGAGGCAACGATTGAGTCGGGTTTATCATTGGAGAGTCTGGAAAAAGAAATTTCTAAAGAACCAGGTGAAACCAGCTTTTACTTGGAAAAAGACAAGCAGTATAGAAGTGAGTGGGATGTGTTCGAACACTACACGGAAGAGGAGAGAAACCTTTTGTTCGGGAAAGCGCCGGCCACGGTGTATGAGAACATTCAAGGATTAAATAATGGTGGTGACCGGGTTGCGCTTCTAAAAAAAGGGAATGTTTTTTCTCAAGCTTTAATTCGATCTTACAAGTTGGTTATTCTGGATAAGTGGGCAATGGAGCTTGTTGGAAGAATTATCCCAAATAACATCGAAATTTTGAGAACTTTCCACAAAATGCACGAAGATTTTGCAACGGATCTAGACGTTATTAGATGGCAAAAAATCAATACATTGCGAGCAGAACTCATGAAAGACAGCACGGCCCAAATTTCAATTTTTACTCAAATTCGACAGGCAATTGAAAAAGAAGAATACCACAAGGCATCTGATTTGCAAATTGTCATGAACGAGAAGATGACTTTGATAAGAGGCATGTTCTCAGAATACAAACGTAATATTGTGTAACACCACTGCACAAAATTAACAGCATCTGCCTAATTAGGCAGATGCTGTTAATTTTGTTGCCATAATAGGACGGAGATTGTAGAATAGAGGCAGAAAACAGAAAAGGTGAATAAGATGGGAATTTTTGACAGATACCATGAAAACGATGATACGACATATGAGACAGAAAGGTTGTGGTTGAAAGTACTGAAGCCTCACCAAGCGGAAGTGGCATTGAGTTATTACTGGAGAAATAGAAATTTTTTGGAAGAATGGGATCCAGACAGAGAAGAAGGCTTCTACACAAAAAAAGGTCAAGCCAATTTACTCAGGTATGAATACCGATTATTCAAGGATAGAGATTTTCTTAGGCTATGGTTGTTCAAAAAAGAGAACCCGGAGAAAGCCATTGGCAATATTTGTTTTAGTAACTTAATCTATGGAAATTTCAAGTCCTGCTTTTTGGCATATAAATTAGATAAAGATGAATTGAACCAAGGATACATGACAGAAGCGATAAGAAAAGGGATAGAAATTATGTTTGATTATTATGGATTGCATCGAATTGAAGCGAACATCATACCAAGGAATCACCGATCTTTGCGTGTTGTAGAGAAGTTGAATTTTGAAAAAGAAGGTTTTTCGAAGAGGTATTTAAAAATCAATGGGATTTGGGAAGATCATTGGCATTTCGCCATTTATAATGATAAATAGAAGACGGCTCATCTTGAAGCGTATAAGTAAAGAAATATTTGATTAAAATAGACGGGTTTGATATAATACAGGATGGATTTCATTTGAAAACAACAGCTTTTCGCATATGTGAAAAGCTGTTATACATAGGATGCATAGACAGTGAGAAAAAATGGATAACATGAGATAGGAATCGGGAGGTAACAGGTAATGGGATCATATCATCCAGAAAGAATAGAAACGAAGTGGCAAAAAAATTGGGAAGAAAACGGTACTTTCAAGGCAGAAGATTTTTCTAAGAAACCGAAATACTATAGTTTGGTGGAGTTTCCATACCCATCAGGAGCAGGACTGCACGTGGGTCATGTAAGAGCGTACACATCCTTGGAAGTCTTGTCGAGGAAAAGAAGGCTCCAGGGATACAATGTATTGTTCCCGATTGGATTTGATGCTTTTGGATTGCCAACTGAGAATTATGCGATTCAAACAGGAGAACACCCTAGGGTTGTAACAGATCGAAATATTGAGATATTTTCCGACCAATTAAAAAGAATTGGCTATTCTTTTGATTGGGATCGTGTTGTGGATACCACTGATCCTGAGTATTACAAATGGACTCAGTGGATTTTTCTCAAGCTGTTCAACCATGGATTGGCTTTTAGAGATAAAACATTTGTGAATTTTTGTAGTGGCTGCAAGGTGGTTTTGGCCAATGAGGATTTTAGAGAAGGTCAATGTGACCGCTGTGGTAGCGAAGTGGTTCAAATGCAAAAAGATGTTTGGTTTTTAAAGATTCGTGAGTATGCGGAAAAGCTGCTGGATGGATTGAACGAAGTGAATTACCTACCCCGGATTCGATTGGAGCAAGAAAATTGGATAGGTAAATCCACTGGTGCGGAAGTCTATTTTAGAATTAAAGATACAGAAGACCAATTGACAGTGTTCACTACGCGACCGGATACGTTATATGGGGCAACTTTCATGGTCATTTCTCCAGAACATCCTTACTTGGTGAAGTACCATGACCAGATTGCCAACATGAAAGAGATTCATCAATACCAGGATGAAGCTCAAAAGAAAACGGAATTTGAAAGGGTTCAACTTGTCAAGGAAAAATCAGGAGTTGAAATCAAAGGATTGAAAGCCATCAACCCTGTCAACGGAAAAGAAGTGCCGATTTGGGTTGCGGACTATGTCATGATGGGATATGGAACAGGTGCAATCATGGCAGTCCCTGGACATGATACGAGAGACTGGGAATTTGCTAAAAAATTCAATATTCCGATTGTAGAAGTAATCCAAGGTGGCGACATAGAGAAAGAAGCTTATACGGACACACATTCAGGAATATTGGTTAATTCAGACCTTATCAATGGACTGAATGTTAAAGATGCTATTGAGAGAATCAGTGATCATTTAGAAAAGAACAATCTAGGCAAACGAACAGTGAACTACAAGATGAAAGATTGGGCATTTAATCGACAAAGATATTGGGGAGAACCTTTCCCGATCATACATTGTCCTTCATGTGGGATTGTTCCAGTACCGGAGGAAGATTTACCAGTGACATTGCCAAAGGTGGAACGTTATGAGCCTACAGATACAGGCGAGTCACCGTTATCAGCAATAGAAGAGTGGGTAAATACCACCTGTCCGAAGTGTGGTGGACAAGCAAAAAGAGAAACAGACACCATGCCTCAATGGGCAGGATCTAGCTGGTATTTTCTTCGTTATATCGATAATCAGAACCAAAAAGCTTTTGCAGATAAAGAAAAATTGGCTTATTGGGGACAAGTTGATTGGTATAATGGAGGGATGGAGCATGTTACGAGACACTTGCTTTATTCAAGATTCTGGCATCGATTCTTATACGATATTGGGGAGGTTCCCACAAAAGAACCTTACGCAAAAAGAACTGCACAAGGCTTAATTCTTGGCTCAGATGGAGATAAGATGTCAAAGTCAAAAGGAAATGTGGTTAACCCCAACGATATTATTGAAGAGTTTGGTGCAGACACACTTAGAACGTATGTCATGTTCATCGGAGACTATGAGAAGCCGGCTCCTTGGAATGAAAGCTCTGTGAAAGGATCAAAGCGATTTTTGGATAGGGTATGGAAACTTCAAGATATTCTAACGGAGGAAGAAGACTTTAGCAAAGAATTGCAGACCGCTATGCACAAAACGATTAAGAAAGTTTCTGAAGATTATGAGGAAATGAAATACAATACAGCGGTAGCTGCTATGATGGCATTGATCAATGATATATATGACAAAGGAAGTGTCACACGTGGTGAGTTAAAGACACTCTTGATTTTATTGAACCCCATTGCACCACATGTAACTGAAGAAATATGGGAGTTACAAGCGTTTGGAGAAATGTTGAACCAAGCTCAGTGGCCTGAATGGGACGAGGAAAAAACAGTCGAAGATGTGATTGAAATGCCTGTTCAAATCAATGGAAAAGTAAGAGGCAAGATCCTGATTCCAAAAGATGCAGATAAGACAGTTGTGCAAACAGAAGCTCTTAAAGATAGTAATATACAGGCCATAATAGGAGATAAGAAAATTGTGAAAGAAATCTTTGTACCAGGGAAGATTTACAATATTGTGGTGAAATAATTTGAAACGGCAGAGGATGTATATTCTCTGCTTTTTTGCTATTTAACAAAGGAGGTTCAAGAATGAATAAAGAAGACATGGATAAACTGGTGTCATGGATGAAAGAATCTCGAAAAACGGTGATATTAACTGGGGCAGGCATGTCGACCGAAAGCGGAATCCCTGATTTCAGGTCTGAAGAAGGGCTTTGGAAGAAAGTGAACCCTATGATGGTTGCTCGTCCCGAGACCATTGAAGAAAACTACGACTTGTTCCATAGCTTTTACAAAAAACGTATTGAAAACCTGAAGAGCAAACAACCGCACAAAGGCTATGATGTGATTGCCAAATGGGAGAAAGATCAGTTGGTGGATACAGTTGTGACCCAAAATGTGGATGATTTCCATAGGTTGTCAGGAAATCAAAAGGTGCTTTGTCTTCATGGCTCGATACGAACGCATCGATGTCACGACTGTAAGCGAGAGGCAGAAGAAGAAGCTTTTTTAGAAAAAAAACCTTGTAAAATCTGTGGAGGGAGACTCAGACCTAATGTGGTCTTGTTCGGCGAATCATTATCTGGTGAATCTTTGACAAATGCAACGGTGGCTATCAAAGAGGCTGATTTGGTGATGGTCATTGGCACAAGCTTACAGGTGTATCCAGTAAACCAGTTGCCATTTCTCACATCAGGTCGAAAAGTCTACATAAATCGAGAAGTCCATATGGGAAGAGACTTTGATTTATGTATTGAAGGGGATGCTCAGAAAATATTGCTGAAATTGGAGGAACAGATTTGAAACAATTATTTAAGACAAGTCGGTTGAGAGTTCGAGAAGCCAAAGAGACAGATATTGACTTCATTATGTCTCAAGAGAGTCATATTGATAATTGTTCCTTTGTTTTCCAAGAATCTTACGAAATCCATGTAAAACAAATGGAATCGAAGCAGTTGGGATTATGGATGATTGAGAAAATAAAGAATGAAGCACCCGTTGGATTCATGCTGGTCAACATAGACAAGGATTCAGAAGTGATGGAGTTAAGACGTATTGCCATTTCAGAAAAAAGAGATGGATTTGGCGAGGAAATCATTAAAGGTTTGATGGGATATGCTTTTGATGCGATAGGTATGAATCGGTTTTGGTTGGATGTGTTCACAGACAATATTAGGGGTATTGCGTTGTATAAAAAATTGGGGATGGTATATGAGGGAACCCTTAGAGAAAGCCATAAAGATCAAAATGGCTACAGAAGCCAGATGGTCTTTTCTCTGCTAAAAAGAGAATACTTGCTTGAAAAAAGGGGATAAATCCGATAGAATTTTAGAGTCTCACACGAACGATCTAACACGAGGAGGAGATCTTATTTCACGACTTGAAGAAAAAACGGAATTGACAGATTCACAAGCCAAGGGTACTGAAAAATCGATTTCATCCATAGAACAATTGCGTTTTTTTGTGCCGTTGGCGATGACACAAGTGCTGATAGCAACAACCCATTCTTTGTTTAACGCGGCTTTGGCAAGGTTTCCTTCGCCAGAAGTTTTGATATCAGCCTTTTCTGTTACAAAAAGCATTCTACAAATGATTCAAAATCCTGTATCCATGATTAAACACACCATGGTATCTTTGACAACAGATAAAAAAAGCTATCAAATGATCAGCCGCTTTGTCACATTGATGGGCTTTATCATAGTGGGACTTTTTTCCATCTTTGCTTTTTCAAACATGTCAAGATGGATGATGAGCCGGTTGATCGGTGTAGAGGGTCAAGTGTTGGAAGAAGCCATCATTATGCTAAGGGTATTGATTTTATTTCCTTTGTTTGTATCGGTAAGAGATTTTTATCAAGGAGTGGCTATCAAACTGAGAATGACACCTATTGTCACTATTGCATCGGTGATGCGCGTGATCTTTGTAGGGATCATGGTACTTGTAGCAGAAAACATGAGCTTTTTACCAGGGTCTTATTTTGCGCCAGGGATTTTTGCGGCCGCGTTGTTTGTAGAAGCATTGACGGTTGTAATAATTGTACGAAGACAAACACCGGATATACCGAGAGCTATTGAAAAGCAAACACAATTTTTAGAGGGTGATTTTTCTCACAAAAAAGAAATCAGCTATGGCACAATTTTTGTGTTTTTCGTACCGCTTGTTGTAACCGCATTGCTTAGAACGACATCCAACCCGATTATCAATGCAGGACTAGCTCGGACACCACAACCTGAGATTGCCATATCAGCCTATGCGGTGGGTTGGTCTGTTGGATTTTTGGCTTTGGCACCGTTGATGATGTTTCATCAAGTACCACTTAATTTTTTGCAGGAAAAAGATACAGAAGCCAATTATCGCTCAGTTAAACGGTTTGCTTTGTTAGTAGGATTGACTTTATCTATAGGAGTGAGTTTGATAGGGTTTACGCCTATTGGCTATTTTGTATTGCATAATTTAATGGGAACAGACGAAGTGATCAGTACAATGGCTGCGGATGTCCTGAAAGTAATGGCTTTATTGCCTATGTTTTTTGTGACTAGGCAATACATGTGGGGACTGTTTTTGAAACGGCAGAGTACAAAAATCGTCAGCATAGGAAAAATGATCAATTTAGGAGTGTTGATACTCACTGTCCTCACAGGTGCAAAAATGCAACCTGTAAATCCAGCTATCATTGGAGCGGTTGCCATGGTGATGGGAGAAATGGTGGAATGCACCTATTTATTCATAGCTATTAGAAAGGTAGACAGAAAAGAAAAGGAAGTTGCTAAAGCCTAAGCAAGTAATACTTTATTGATTGAGGAATGGAGAGGATGTATTTATGAAGAACAACTATCGAATTTTGGCGATCAACCCAGGGTCCACATCTACGAAAATGGCAGTTTATGAAAATGGTAAAGAATTGTTACGGACAAATATTGAGCATTCAGCCAATGAACTGGCGGTATTTCCCCGTATTGGAGATCAGTATGATATGAGAAAAAGCGGAATTCTTTCTTATTTGCAAGCATCGAATATGCCGGTCAGTACAATAGATGCTATTGCATCAAGGGGAGCACCTTTGCCGCCTATTAAAGGAGGTGCGTATCTAATCAATGAAAAAATGGCAGAGAGAATCCGTGTGAGACCTTATATTGAACATGCTTCAAACCTGGCGGTTCTGATTGGGTTTGACTTGAGCAAGGAATGGAATATTCCCGCCTATATATATGATGGGATCAGCACAGATGAACTGTCAGACATCTCAAGGATATCTGGCATGCCTTCCATACCTAGAAAAAGTTTGGTTCATACTTTGAACATGAAGGCAGTTTGTAGAAAAGTCGCGTTAAAATGGAATAGGGATTATGAAACGATAACAGCTATTGTAGCGCACCTTGGAGGAGGAATCACGCTCAGTATCCATCAGAATGGCAAAATGATTGATGTGGTATCGGATGATGAAGGACCGTTTTCTCCAGAAAGAGCAGGGAGAGTTCCATGCAACCAATTAATTATTGAATGCTATTCGGGACAATACGATTTACAGACTATGAAGAAAATGTCAAGAGGAAGAGGTGGGCTAGTTGCTCATTTGAACACCAACAGTGCCTTAGAGGTTGAGAAAAAAATCAAAGAAGGAGACGAGAAAGCCAAACTTATTTATGAAGCAATGGCTTATCAAGTAGCTAAGTCTATTGGCGAGTTGGCGACAGTGGTGGAAGGAAAAGTGGATGGCATCATCTTAACAGGTGGAATTGCTTACTCCAATACGATAACAGATTGGATTACAAAAAGAGTGCGATTTATTGCTTCGGTTGAAATTATTCCAGGTGAGAATGAACTAGAATCTTTGGCCTTGGGTGTTGAAAGAGTGTTGCTTGGAAAGGAAGACGCCCATACATACGATTTAGAATAGAGGAAGAAAATGACAGGGAATCAGATTTTGATTTTTGCAATACTTATAGGCATGTTATTAAATTTCATATGGGGCAAGTGGCGATATGATTTAATTGCTTTGATCACATTAATTGTGGCAACAATACTAAACCTTGTCCCTGTTGACATGGCTTTCAGTGGCTTTGGACACCCAGCAGTGATTACTGTGGCTGCCGTGTTGGTAGTTAGCAAAGGCATGATGAATTCAGGTATTGTAGATGTAATAGCAAAAAACATGAATAAGGCTGGGGATCAAGTGATAAAACAGTTGATTTTTATGATGGTGGCGGTCACTATCAGCTCTGCCTTTATGAACAATATAGGAGCATTGGCAATTATGATGCCTGTTGCCATCAGATTGGCAAGAAAAAACAATCAATCTCCTTCCATTTTTTTAATGCCATTGGCATTTGGCTCTTTGTTGGGTGGATTGGTGACTTTGGTGGGAACACCCCCTAACATCATCATTTCCTCTTACAGAGGAAACGCATTGAACGTGGAGCCTTTTCGCATGTTTGATTTTGCACCTGTTGGTGCCATGGTGGCTTTGGTAGGAGTCTTGTTCATTATGATTATCGGTTGGCGATTGATCCCTGAGCGAAAGGGTGGGCGTTCTAGAGAAGAGTTGTTTGAAATCAATGATTATATCACAGAACTGCATATCCCTGACACTTCTGAGATGGTAGGAAAGACGATTCAGGATCTTGTGTCTGTTACTGAGGAAGATGTGATCGTAGTTAGTCTCATAAGAAAAGGAAAAACATTTCCTGCACCTTCTCCCTATCGCATCTTCGAATCAGGCGACACAGTAATAGTGGAAGCGGCCACAGATACCATCAAAAAATGATGGATGAAGGTGGGTTGGAACTCACTGAATCTGAAAAGTTCGATGAAAAAGTCTTGAGTTCTGAAGAAATAGTGGTTTCAGAAGCAATTATCATGAATCATTCCAATATGATAGGAAGAACGGCAAGATCTTTAAATTTGAGAACGAGATTTGGCATTAATTTGTTGGGAGTAGCGCGAGAGGGAGCAAGAATTCATAAGCCACCTGATACGGTAAGATTGAAATCAGGAGACATCATACTGATACAAGGAGTGGCGGAAACCATATCAGAAACGATCAACCAATTAGGGTGCTTGCCATTAGCTGAAAGAGGTCTGAATATTGGAAAACCAAGACGTCTGTTGCTGAGTATGGGAATTTTTGCTACGTCATTGATCGTATCTGCCATAGGTCTTCTACCCGTTCAAGTGGCATTTATGTCAGCGGCAGTATGGATGGTATTAACCAAGTTAATAACACTGAAAGAAGCCTACGAAAGCATTGACTGGCCCATAATTGTTTTATTGGGATCAATCATCCCTGTAAGTCAAGCTTTAGAAACAACGGGAGGCGCAATGGTGATAGCGGATGGAATTTTGATGATCGCTTTATCCGCTCCTTTGTGGTTGACACTAATGTTGGTGATTGTTTTTACCATGTTATTATCTAATATAGTCAATAATGCGGCAGCGGCTTTAATCATGGCACCTATTGCGGTTGAAATAGGCGTAGGAATGGGAGGCTCTATTGACATGTTTTTGATGAGTGTTGCCATAGGCGCCTCTTGCGCTTTTCTAACGCCCATTGGACATCAATCCAATACGCTGGTTATGGGACCGGGAGGATACCATTTTAATGATTATTGGAAACTAGGGCTACCTTTAAGCATTTTGGTTGCTGTTGTGGCAACTCCCATGATTTTATGGATATGGCAATGACACAAATAAAAACTTGCAATCTTTAACCTAAAGTATTACACTGTATTCTGTAGTTTAGAGAGGTAGGTAATACATGGTAAAGAAAATAATTAATATAGCTGTTATTGCGCATGTTGATGCAGGCAAGTCAACTTTGGTTGATGCATTCTTAAAACAAAGCAACGTCTTTAGAGTCAATCAAGAAGTTGAAGACTGTGTGATGGACAGCAACGATTTAGAAAGAGAAAGAGGCATTACCATTTATTCAAAGAATTGTTCGGTGATGTACCAGGACATTAAAATTAACATTGTGGACACACCCGGTCATGCTGATTTTTCTTCAGAGGTAGAGCGTATCATAAAAACGGTGGATACAGTCATTCTTTTGGTTGATTCCAGTGAAGGTCCAATGCCACAGACGCGATTTGTGCTACAAAAATCATTAGAAAGAGGGTTGAGACCCATACTATTGATTAATAAGATTGACAAAAAAGACCAACGAGCGGAAGCAGTCGTCGATATGGTCTTTGACTTATTTGTGGAACTGAATGCAACAGATGAGCAATTAAACTTTCCTATTTTGTATGGTGTGGCTAGAGAAGGGATCATTAAGAACGAAGTGGATGACAATAGCGATGATATACAAGCGCTGTTTGAAACCATTGTCAATCACGTCAAGCCTTATCCCGATTTGAATGAGGAACCATTGCAAATGCAGGTTTCGGCATTAGGATACGATGACTACATTGGGCGTTTAGGCATTGGAAGGGTCTACAGTGGGAAACTGTCGGAAAATCAAACGGTAGCTATTACAAAAAGAGATGGACGAGTGGAAAAAAAGAAAATCGCTCAAATATTTGCTTATGAAGGTATGGCAAGAGTCCCCTCCAAAGTAGCATACAGTGGTGATATTGTCGTCATTTCAGGCATTCCAGACATATCTATTGGTGAAACCATTTGCTATGAGAATCAAGTGAAGCCGATGGAATTGATTCAAATAGAAGCACCTACTTTATCCATGAACTTTTTAATCAACACATCCCCTTTTGCTGGGCTAAGTGGGAAATATGTGACCACGAGACATTTAAAAAGCCGTTTGGAAAAAGAGTTGGAAGTCAATGTGGGATTAAAAGTAGAACCATTAGAAGATGCAGTTGATGGTTTTAAAGTATCTGGAAGAGGAGAACTGCACTTGTCAATTCTACTTGAAAACATGAGAAGAGAAGGGTATGAAGTGGCTGTCTCCAAGCCGGAGGTAATTTTCCAAAGGATTGACGGCAAACTGAAAGAACCGATTGAACAGGTAATCATCAGTGTGCCAGAAGCTTATTCTGGGACTGTCATCTCGAAGCTAAACCTTAGAAGAGGATTGATGATGGGCATGTCTCCTGAAGGAGCCTATGTGAAAATTGAGTTTTTGGTTCCCACCAGAGGGTTATTGGGATATCGGAGTGAGTTCATCAATGATACCAGAGGGGAAGGCACTTTGGTAAGACGATTTGAGGGGTATGAAGACCACAAAGGTGAGGTTCCTCAAAGAGTCAACGGAGCTTTGATCTCGCAAGAAAATGGAGAAGCAATGGCTTATGCGTTGACAAACTTGAGTGATCGGGGACAACTGATGATTGCAGCAGGAACAAAAGTTTACGAAGGAATGATTGTTGGTGTTAATTCCAGAAATGAAGACATGACAGTTAATCCATGCAAAAATAAAAAAATGACCAACATGCGAGCTTCAGGATCGGACGATGCCACGAAGCTGTCACCTCCGAAGCAATTGACATTGGAGGAGGCGTTAGAATTCATCAATGACGATGAATTGGTGGAGATCACTCCAGATGCCATTAGATTAAGAAAAAAACATCTTAAAGAATCAGAACGGCGGAAAAATGCCAAATAAAAAAGAGGACAATGAGCGTTTAATCATTGTCCTCTTTTTTTAAATGTATTGATGATTGGAACAAGGATAGCACCACCCAGACCAGCAGCAAAGCCATTGTTGTATAAGTTGAGTCCGCCATGAAGAAAACCCACATTCATAACAAGGGAGGAATGGAGAAATCCTGCAACAAGCCCCCACTTCCAACCAAACTCACCAGCAATGGGCGCCAGTGCAGTTCCAAACAGAGCAGCCAACTGGACGCTGGGATCATTGATGGCAAAAGATTTCATTAGAGAAGCAATAAATACGCCGCCAAAAATAGGCAGACAATTTTTAGGGTGTTTTCCAAAAGCACTAAAGCCTGCAACTGTCAAAATTCCACCTAATGTGGGACCATTCAAGTCTCCTGAAGTGGCAAGAACAAACAAGGTGGAAAGAATTCCCATGACGCCGATATTGATTAACGAAACGGCAAAACCTTCAAGTTGTACGAAGTCAGTGACTAATTGACCGGAGTGCTTGAATAAGCGGGTATAATTCTTAAAAGAGTTTCCATTCAAGAAGAATCCAAACAAAGTGATAGCAACAAACAAACCAATCATAAAGATTCCAAGTAGCTGATTATGACCGGTGGTCCATATGAATTGTGATACGGGAACATAGGAAAAAGAGCCCATGATGGAAACAAAAGCCATTCCAATCATGCCGGCTGTGAAGCCGATGTTGTATAGGTTAAAACCATGATGGACGTTGATTAAGGAAGCACCCAAAGGAGGGATGACAAATCCTAGAGCAATCCCGGTAAAAATACCTAGAGGGATGCTTATAAATGGTGTAAATCCAGAACCAAAAGCAATCTCTGAAACGGCAGGTGCCATGGCTGTTCCGAAAAGAGCGGGGATGAGAAACTTGGTAAACGGTTCTTTTATGAATTTTGAATAACATTTCACACCAATTATGATAAACCAAACATTGAATAGATTTTTTCCAAAAAATGAGAAGCCTGCAATGGTTAACAAAGCAGCGATAAAAGGACCGTTCAATGGTTGTTTCAGCCGATACAACAGGAAAGTGAACAGAAGCGTAACCAAGCCTGCATTGGCAAAAGCAGCTCCCATATTGCTGATGCCCATGTAATCTGTCACCAATCCAGCTGGTTGTGTCATGATTTGCCATAAACCAGTCAAGATATCTATTGGATGGTTTTGACTTAGCCCAAATAATATCAGGATGGTCGAAAAAGCGATGACAAATCCGTATCTCAGATCAATTTTAGAATGGTTATTCATAGCACCTCCATAGGTGTAGGATTGACATGTGTTTTCGAATTTATGTCATATTGCTGAGTTCATCAAAAGGAATGCCACTATAGGATAACGAGATTTCGTAAGTGTGTAAAACGTTGCGAATGATGTTGACTGAAATTCCGTGATTTTCAAAGAAAAGAACGAGTTGGTCAGGTGGTTTTTCACTTTTTAACGTAATGACCGCATGCAAACCCGAATCTGCACTTATTAAGTCTACCTTATCTCCCCACAATTTTTCAAGATATTTTTGTAATAAGGTCATTTTTTTATGGTAAATGCGTTTTATTTTGCGTAAATGTTTGTCAATATGGCCTTCTTGGATAAATAATGCCAAAGTAATTTGTTCAAGCTTGGAGGATGACTGAGTGTATCGGTGAGCGATGGATTGGTAATCCGCCATCAATCGTCTAGGCAGAATCATGTAAGAAATCCTCAGAGCAGGCGTAAGAATTTTAGAAAAAGACCCCAAATATATGACTCGGTCGCTTTGATCCAAGCCTTGTAAACAAGGGACGGGCTTGCTTTCAAATCGAATAAGACTATCATAGTCATCTTCCAGGATGAACCCTTTTACAGAGTCTGCCCATGACAATAACTGAAGGCGTTTGCTAATAGGCATAAGAGAACCTGTTGGGAATTGATGAGAAGGAGAGACGTAAACGATTTTCGCATGAGATGCCTTCAGACTTTCAATCTGAAGGCCGTCATCACCCACAGGAATATCAATCGTGTCAAAACCATAATCTTCGAAAACATAACGAGCTTTCTCATATCCGGGATCTTCCACTGCGGCTGTGCGGATAGTGGACTTGATCATACCAGCTAGAATGCCAATTAAATATTGAATTCCAGCACCGATCACCACTTGCTCTGGAGAAGTGTTGCCACCACGTGTCCCATTCACAAATTGAGAGATAGCTTTGCGTAGAATTAGTTCACCTTGATGTGAGCTGGGACTATAAACGGATTCTGAACGATCAAACAGAATATGATTGTACAATTTTTTCCATGCTTTGATGTCTAAACTGCCTTCATGCACGTTTTCATTCTTGAAATAGGGTTCTTGAGAAGAAAAAAGCTCGGAGGTATGAGGCGAATGCTGAACATACTCATTTTGGTGTTCAAAGTAGTGCATCAACTCAGACACATAGTAGCCCTTTTTGGGTAAGCTCTCAATATATCCTTCTGTAGCAAGTTGGAAATAAGCGCTTTCTATGGTAGTTTTGCTTAAATGTAGTTGGCTGGAAGCTTCACGGATAGAAGGAAGGCGAGTGCCACTGATGATTTTCTGTGTTTTGATGGCATCTCTGATGTATTCGTATAACTGGGTGTAGATAGGTTTACCGGTGTTTTTTTTTGGATAAAAAGTATAAATCATGGCTATCTGTCCTTTTTAAAAATATAAAATCTGTATCTTTTTTAATGGTCACATATCTATTATAGTATAATTACAAAGATATGAAAAGAGGGATTAAGATGAAAAATAATCAAACGAAGATTTTAACCACATCAGCTTTGATGGTGGCTGTCGTCTATATTGCCACTTATATTGGTACGGCGTTGCCGTTTTCTGGATACGCTCATTTAGGAGATGCGGCTGTTTATTTATCAGGTATGCTACTGGGCCCTTATTATGGATTGTTGGCCGCTGCAATTGGCTCTGCTCTTGCTGATGGATTGAAAGCTTATGTCGTATACATCCCTGCAACAGTTATATTGAAAGGGTTGATGGCTTATTTGGTAGGTAGGTTCAGACATAAAGGGAGTAAAGCCATGATGATGGCAATGGTAGCAGGAGGCCTATTGATGGTTTTAGGATACTATGCTTTTGAAGTCATCATTTATGGAAACGTCCAGGCGCCTATGTTGAATATTCCATGGAATGTTCTTCAGTTCATTATTGGGATAGTTGTAGCCAGATTGCTGTTTAAGCCATTCTCAAAATTCAAACTATAATTGAAACCATAGACGCAACAAGTTATAATCATGAGAAGAACAGTTAGCTAGGAGGCGCTATGCGACTAATTATAGACGGAGATGGGTGTCCTCAAAATGTGAGAAAAATATGCGAAGAGTTTGCCAGTTACTATGGAATTCAAATGATTGTCGTATCCAGTTATGACCATGAAATGCGCGGAGAATTTGATAATATCACAGTAGAAAAAGGCAAAGACTCTGCTGATTTCAAAGTGATTGAAATTTCTGGAGACGAAGATGTGGTAATCACCCAGGATTTTGGTTTGGCCAGTCTACTGATGGCTAAAGTATATGCGATCATCAATCCTTTGGGTTTCTTGTACACGCCTGACAATATGGATAAGTTGCTGATGAATCGCTATATGGGTCAAAAGATTCGAAGAAGTGGTGGGCGGACAAAAGGACCAAAAAAAAGAAGAGCTCTTGATGACAATCAATTCGAAGAAATTTTGATGGAAGTAATTAAAAAGAAGCTGAAAAGCTGATTAATGTAATAGAATCTTAATTGTAACCTAGAATGATTTATTATATAATGAAGATACGATAAATCAAGGAGGATTGCTCATGTCGGATTTTTTCGGAAAATTCAAGAAAGGGCTGGACAAAAGCATCAGCATTGCCAGTCAAAAGTCTGGGGAATTAATGGAAGCTGGGAAACTGCAGACTCAAATCATAGCTTTAAGAAATGATCGTAAAAACGCAATAAATGAATTGGGAAAAGTCACCTATGATATGCTGAAGAATGACAGTTTTGAGTTGGAAGTGTTGGAGGAAAAATACCATCAGATTTTAACCATTGAAACGGAAATCAGCGAAAAAGAAGAAGCAAAGAAAAAGGAAGAGACTAAGGCTTCAGAGAATAAAGAAGCAGTGGAGAAAGAAACAGAAGCAAAAGAAACCATCACATGTCCCAGTTGTCAAACTATTAACCCTGAATCAGCAATGTTTTGCAGTAATTGTGGAACCAAACTAAAAGAATGAGAAAGCTGTTGCGACTCGCAACAGCTTTTGAAATCAAAAGAGAGCAAAGAGAGTGAATCATGAAACAAGACAAGTTCAACTTAGATCCGCAACACTTATACAGATACAACGACGAGAAACACTGTTTTTACATTGATGTTCAGTTGGATGGTTATCGTGAGATATACAACGAATGGGATTTTTCTCCGCTATACAACAGAGACTTAGATGAGGATTTGATTCATTACCTCAAAAACAGTTTTGAAGAAATACCATTGAAAAATCAGATTAGAATTCATATTAATGTTCCTTTGGTTGTTAAAAACATTGAAAGAGAAGAAAAGAGCATTGAGAGTTTTAGAAATTATTTCATGTATCTGATACGAATCAAAAACAAAGAAAAGAAGACCCTCATGCGAAAAATGGTCTATTATTTGTTGCTTGGAGTGGGCTTGCTTTCTCTTGCCAATTTTGTTGAAACGTTCTCTCTTATGGGAAATTATGTAGTCGTTTTATCACAAGGATTGTTTGTGGGAGGATGGGTGTTGTTTTGGGAACTGTTTTCCGATATATTTTTTGAAGTGAGCCATATGCGCAAGGATTTGAAAATCTACTATAAGATGTATGACTCACCTATTGAGTATGCCTACAGATAACCTACTTGATTGGCGAAATGCCAACAAATCAATAAAAACCAGTTGATTCTCAAAGCGATTATGATATACTGTTAAATGGACTTGAAATAACAATGGACGTAAAACAATTTACATACAGGAGATTCTAATGAAGCGAAATAAGATTTTGAGCCTAATCGTTGCAATGATGCTTTTGGTAGTCGTTGCAGGATGCTCCAAAGGAAACTATACCATCCAAAGTGGGAAAATATTTGTTGAAGATGGGTTGGTGCAAGGGGATTATGGAGAATTCAATGGCAACTACCAAAAAAGCTTGGATTTAGAAGCTGGAAATAGAATCATGTTTGGCTACGCAGTGGGGACGCTATCGGGTGAGCTCACCGCTTACTTGGTTCATGGAGATGGAGAGGATAAGATCATAATCGTAGACAATCTCATATATGAAATAGAAGAGTCTGGAAAATATAGAATAGAAGTAGTTGGAGAAAAACACTCTGGTGCATTTGCCTTGGAATGGCGGATTGACTGAAGCTTTTACTGATGTAAAAGCTTTTTTTATTGTAACCAAAATGAGGCTAGGCTATAATGAGAGTAAGTTGAACAGGGTGAGGGGGTGACGATCATGACAATGGATATTGCTTTGACTTTTTTGATTTTGGTTGTCGCCATTTTATTGTTTGTCACAGAAAAACTTAGACCAGATATCGTTGCAATCCTTATTATGGTGACATTGCCATGGACGGGAATCATTAGTGTGTCTCAAGCCTTCTCAGGCTTTTCAAGTAATGCGGTAATTTCAGTCATAGCAGTGATGATGATGGGCTATGGCATCGATAAATCAGGATTGATGCAGACATTGTCCCGAAAAATTGTAAAAATTGCTGGGGATAGTGAAAAAAGAATTTTAGTATTAATATCGACAACAGTAGGGGTTATTTCGTCTTTCATGCAAAATATTGGAGCAGCTGCGTTGTTTCTTCCGGCTGTACGTAGAATAGCAGCTAATACAAAGATTCATCCGTCCAAATTGCTGATGCCCATGGGTTTTGCTGCGATTTTGGGGGGAACTTTGACCATGGTGGCTTCAGGGCCATTGATTGTGCTGAATGACTTGATTGGAAGTGGTGATTACGAACGATTTGGATTGTTTGAAGTCACACCTGTCGGCGTAGCGTTGTTAGGATCTGGCATATTGTATTTTTATTTTTTTGGTGGCAAAGTACTGCCAAATCCATCACTGAAGGAGAGCCAAAATCACCAAGATTTTCTAAAAGAGATTTATGAACTCCCAGATAATATATACGAAGTCATCATCAAAGAGGAATCCACCATCTTGGATCAAACCATTGAATCATTGGATATATGGGAGAAGTACAATCTTCATATATTAGCTTTGTATGAATCTGGAAGCATTGTGTATGCGCCTTGGAGAAAGACCAGATTTCATAAGGAGCAGATATTGGCTATTTTAGGAAAGGAAGAACAGATCAAAGCTTTCGTCGATCAATATGACTTGGAGGTTAGGAAAAATCTGGCTGTGTTCGCTAACATTAAAAATGAGCAATACGCTGGATTTGCTGAAATTATTGTCCCGCCAAAGTCAGAGTTAAAAGGTAAAACATTATGGGAAATAGCTGTCAGGAAGAATTTTAGCATTGAACCCATCTCTTATATAAATCAAGCAGGGGAAAGAATCAATTGTTTCAAAGAGCCATTGGAGCCAGGACAAGAGTTGCTGGTTTTCGGGAGATGGGAAGACATTACCAAGCTCAAGGATTCTCGAGATTTGGTTGTTGTAACGGAGATTAGTCACGTGACAGCAACAGAGGGAGCTAAAAAGAATAAGCAAGCGCTTTTTTCATTAACGGTGGCAATCATACTTGTATTATTGGGAGTCCGATTATCGTTAGGCTTTTTCACAGGTGCCTTGTTGATGATCCTACTTGGAGTTATTCCAAAAGACGAAATCTATCAAGCAGTTGATTGGAAAACCGTTTTTTTGTTGGCAGGACTTATTCCTCTGGGAGGAGCTTTTGAACAAAGTGGTGCAGCCAACTTGACGGCTGATATCATCATGGGTGTGATTCATTCATGGGGGGTTTTGCCAATTTTGTTTGTTATTGGTCTGCTCGCCACTTTTTTTTCACTGTTTATGTCCAATGTGGCAGCGGCAGTTCTACTTGTGCCATTAGTGTTGATAATGGGGGAAAATTTTGGAATTGATCCAAGAGGAATGGCTTTGTTGGTAGCGGTTTGTACCTCAAACTCTTTCGTTTTGCCGACACATCAAGTAAATGCATTTATTATGACGCCAGGCGGATACAAGAATGCTGATTATATGAAAGCTGGCGGTATGATGACAATTGTGTTTTTAGTGGTGGCGGTATTTATGATATACTTGTTTTACATCTAAATTTTAGGGGAGGGTACTTAAATGATTGTTAAGCACTATTATGTTGAGAAAATTGCACATAGCTCTTATATTTTGGCGGGGGATACAACTTGTGCTGTGGTGGACCCAAGCAGAGATGTGACGATATATGTGGAAGAAGCAAGAAAACTGGGATTAAAAATCACTCATATCCTAGAGACACATTTACATGCAGATTTTGTTTCGGGCCATATGGAATTGGCTGAAAGAACAGGCGCTAAGATCGTGATGCCAACAGCAGCAAAAGCGGAATTTGACCATGAAGGGGTAAAAGAAGGAGATGTTTTTTTCATTGAGGACATGAAAATAAGTGTATTGGAAACGCCTGGGCATACACCAGAACATGTCAGTTTTGTGGTCACAGACACGGCAACAGGAGACGAGCCTATTAGCGTATTTGTAGGAGATACATTATTTGTAGGAGATGCGGGAAGACCGGATCTATTTCCTAACCGTGCGGATGAGTTGGCAAGAAAGCTTTATGACAGCTTGTTCAACAAATTGTTAAAATTGCCTGATTTTTGTGAGGTATATCCAGCTCACGGAGCGGGATCCTTGTGCGGGAAATCTATGGGGGCCAAATATACGTCAACAATAGGATATGAGAGGAAGTTTAACCCTGTCCTCCAAAATAAAGAAGTGGACGTTTTTGTTAAGGCGTTGACGGAAGATATGCCAGGAGCACCAGATCATTTTTCAAGAAGCAGCAAAATCAATGCTGTAGGACCAAAACCAATTGATCAGCTCCCGGAGATGGCAATACTATCTCCTCCAGATTTTAAAAAGATGAGTGAAAAAGAAGACACCATTATTGTAGATGTAAGAAGCTATCATGCCTTTGGTGGATTGCATATCCCAATGTCTTACAGTTTGGATGCCTCTGGCAATTTACCCACATTTGCTGGTTGGGTATTGCCGCCTGAAAAGAAAATCTTAATGGTAGCAGAGTCTTACGAACAGGCTAAAGAAGCTGTATTGTGGATGCAACGGGTTGGCATGGACCAGACTGTGGGCTATCTGGATGGTGGGTTGCATAACTGGGCTGCTATGGGATATCCTGTTGACAAGGTGCCACAAATGAGTCCGGAAGAATTTAAGTCTATGAAAGATTCGGATGATTTGATCCTGATCGATGGAAGAGACAAGTTGGCTTACGAGGAAGATCATATAGAAGGAGCAATCAATATTCCATCTCCAGACTTAAGGACTCGATATGAAGAATTGGATCTTGGGAAGGATGTCTTAATTGTTTGTAACTCTGGAGTAAGATCAAATCTTGGTATTAGCATATTGAAACAAAAAGGGTTTAAGCAAGTGATGAATCTAGCAGGGGGCATGCAAGGGTATCTTGCCTACAAAAAATAAGGGAGGAATATTCTGTGAGAGCATTTACAATGGTACAATGGTCACCCTATGTGGTGGGCCTATTGATAGGCGTTTTGAACTTGATTGCTTTGTTGTTGTCAAACAAGGTTTTGGGAGCATCTACTAGTTATGCCAAAGCCAGTGGGATGGTTCGAAAAATTTTCGACAAGGAATATGTGGAAAAAAATGCGTTCTATCTGAAGACAGCACCCAATGTAGACTGGGGTTTTATGTTGGTCATCGGAATTGTGATAGGCGCTTTTCTCTCAGCAGCTTTATCTGGAGACTTTAATATTGTATGGGTTCCAGCCATGTGGGCTAATGAGATTTCAGGCAGTTTTTTTGTCCGATTTATTGTGGCAGTATTTGGCGGTGTGGTATTAGGCATTGGTTCCAGATGGGCAGGAGGATGCACAAGTGGACATGGTATCAGCGGAACCAGTCAGCTATCCATTATTAGTTGGATTGCGTCGATTTGTTTTTTCATTGGCGGCGTTGTAACGGCCTTTTTGGTCTATGGATTATAGGAGGTGTGAGGAATGACAAAGCTTCACGATAATAAGGGCATGCAATTGTTTTTTGGTTTGCTCATGGGAATTGTTTTTGGATTTTTGTTACATAAAGGAGGGGTAACAAAATACGATGTCATACTGGGGCAGCTGAGATTAATGGACTTCACTGTTCTAAAAATCATGTTATCTGCTGTCATTGTAACCATGTTAGGAATTAGTTACCTCTACCCAAAACAAAAGATTCAACTCCATGTGAAAGCGGGTTCCATTAAAAACGCTGTGATTGGTGGGTTGTTATTTGGAATAGGATTCGGTACTTTGGGATATTGTCCAGGGACCATTGCTGGTGCTGTTGGAAATGGTTATCTGGATGGTCTTCTTGGAGGGATGTTGGGTATCATTATTGGATCAGGCGTATACGCAGCTATGTATAGCACTTTGAAGAGTAAAAAAATCATTACAGAAGATCGTTTTAGCGAGAAAACTTTGTTTGAAGTGTTCGAGGGAAATCCGTTTCGCTATACGCTCCCCATATCTGGTGTATTGGCAGTAATGATGATTATTCTTGAGGTAGCAGGATTATAAGAATAAAAAAAAACGGCAAAATGCCGTTTTTTTTATTCTACCATTTACCTTTACCCATGTGACCGGCCAACTCAGCTTTGCACATTTGTTTCAATTGCCAAGCCATGTCTTGTGCTTTTTTAAATACATCTACGCAAGGTGGATCTAGATCTAATTCTTCTCCTTCAGCAGCTAATTCATCGATGGCCATACACAAATTAATGATGTCCATATGAATGTCATTGGTCCTATCAGACATGATGATTTTTTCAGCTGCCTCTTCACTCAACACCTCAAATTTTTCTTTTGGTGCACCACACTTAGGACATTTTTCACCCAATTTACTTTCTTCGGTCACAAATCCACATACTGAGCATTTAAGCAATTTTTCCATTAAAAAACCTCCTTGAATTTTGAAATCATTTCAATTCTATTTTATCATCTATCCCATAAAAGACAATAGGATTATTGAAAATCAATTGAAAATCAAGTGTTGACGTCAAAAATTAATACAAATACAAGAATAAGGAAGTATGATAAATGGAAACATTTGATTTATAGGCACAGCTGTGCTATTATTTAAGAACTGACCAGTCGGTCAGAAACATAGCAATGGAGGAATAGCATGAAAAAAACCACCTTGATACTAGCGTTTATCCTAATAATGATGACGGTAGTGGCTTGTTCAAATGAAGAGCCAACAGACGTTCAGGAAGCAAGTTATATTGCGGTTGAAATAGAAACGGCAAACAGAGAGAGATTATATTTTGAGAACAACTATACTGGAAGAGTTTATCCTGGAGAGGATGCTTTTGTAATGGCACCTTTAGTTGCAGAAGTAGAAAGGCTTTATGTGACAGAAGGAGATGTGGTAGATAAGGACGATGTGCTTTTTACTTTGGATCGAAAAAGCATTCAAAGTCAAGTAGATCAAGCACAAGCTGCCTTAAGAGCTGCAGAAGCCAATTACAACATGACTGTGGAACAAATCCAAGCAGCAAAAGATGCTTATGAACGAACAAAAGCCCTTTATGAAGAAGGGGTGGTTTCAAAAGCCCAGTACCAACAAGCAGAATTGGCAGCATCCGACAAGCCTTTGGAAGCTGCAGCCCGAGGTGTTGATCAAGCGAGGCTAGCCGTCGAGCAAGCAAGAGATGCGTTGAGCAATGTTTCAGTTAAAGCACCTATGTCTGGAACAATTATGAATGTGGATATAAAAGAAGGACAAATCGCTTTGAATTCACAACCTGCAATGATGATTATGGACTTGGATCAATTGCATGTAAGAATCGACGTGGCGGAGAATAGGGTGAATGAATTAGCGGTGGGACAGTCCGTGGATTTGGTGATTGATTCTGCGGGAGTGGATATTTCGACACACATTAGCCATGTTGGAAGAACTGTCGATTCCATGACTGGTCTTTACTCTGTTGAAGCAGTTGTCGAAAACAATGGAAAAGTGCGCCCGGGGATGTTTGGAAGAGTGACCATCTATACGGATGAAAGAGAGAATGTGATTTCAATTCCAAGTAATGCGGTTATGCAGAGGGGAGAGGATCAGATTGTCTTTGTGGCTATTGATGAAATGGCAGAGGAAAGAGTTGTTGTAACAGGCTTGGATACTGGAAGAAGGGTAGAAATTGTATCCGGCATCGAAGCAGGTGACCGAGTCATCGTCAGAGGGCAAAACTACGTTAGTGACGGTAGCCTCATCAAAGTTGTGAGGGGTGAATAGTCATGTTGTCCAGATTATCCGTAAAAAGACCGGTAGCCATAGCCATGGTTGTTTTGGTAGTAATACTGATTGGAGTGGTGTCGTTTTCAAGGCTTCCCATAGATTTGTTGCCTTCCATAGAATATCCTATTGCGGTGGTATCTACCACTTATTCTGGGGTAGGACCGGAAGAAATGGAAAACATGATTACGCGGCCATTAGAGGATGTGCTTTCAACAGTTGAAAACATTGATACAATAACATCGATGTCGTCTCAAGGAAATTCGCTTGTCATTCTCCAATTTGGATTTGGGACAGATATGGAATTTGCAGCGCTGGAAATGCGTGAAAAAATTGACTTGGTGAAAGGTTACTTGCCCCAAGGTTCAGGGAATCCAACGGTTTTTAAGTTTGATCCTAATGCCATTCCCATTATGTACTTGACGGTCGAAAGTCAAGGGGATTTTATTACCACTCAGAATTTAGCGGAAGATATTGTCAAAACAAGGTTGGAAAGAATTCCAGGCGTGGCGTCGGTATCAGTTAGTGGTGGCTATTCACAGGAAGTTGAAATACAATTGATCGATAGTCGTGTCAGAGGGTATGGCTTGACAGGAGAATACATAGGACAAATTTTAGCAGCTGAGAACCTCAATTTACCAGGGGGACAGGTTTTTAGAGGAGATAATTCCTTGACTGTTCGAACAATGGGAGAGTTCGAGAGTGTGGATGCTCTTCGTCAAGTCAACATTCCTTTGCCACGGGGTGGAACGGTTAGACTAAGAGATGTGGCTGAAGTTAATTTGGTTCAGGCAGAAAGAACAAGCATTGCTAAATACAATGGAGAAGAAACATTAGAATTGACCTTAATGAAACAATCAGGTGTTAACACTGTGAATGTAAGTCGAATCATCCAAGAGGAAGTCGAAAAACTACAATCAGAGTATGGCAATCTGACGATTCGAGTGGTGTTTGACCAAGCGGAATTTATAAACTTGGCAATCTTTCAAATGGTAAAAAGCGCCCTTGCAGGTGGTGCTTTGGCGATATTGATATTGGCTTTGTTTTTAAAAAACATCCGATCGACTATGATTATTGGTGTGGCGATACCTGTTTCAGTCATCGCGACATTTATACTGATGTATTTTGTGGATGTTACCATGAATATCATGACCTTAGGTGGACTGGCATTGGGGATTGGGATGTTGGTAGATAACGCCATTGTTGTATTGGAGAACATATTCAGGCATCGTGGTGAAGGATTGGATCCTTCAAAGGCTGCGATTCTTGGAGCGAACGAGGTTTCAACTGCTGTAACTGCATCAACTTTGACAACAATTGCGGTATTCCTGCCAATTGTTTTTGTGGAAGGGATCACATCGACGATTTTCAAAGAACTGGCAATGACCGTTACATTCTCACTGGTCAGTTCATTGGCTATTGCTCTGACATTGATTCCTATGATGTCTTCCAAATTACTACTTGGAAAGAGCACAAAATACAGCGTCAATTATGAGAAAGAAGAAGGCTCCAATGAAAAAGGGCTAATGGGAAGATTGAAACGATTTTACAAAAAAGTCCTTGGGATAGGTCTTAGGCATAGATTAGCCGTATTTTTGATAGGTATGGTTTTGTTTGCGGGAAGCTTTGGATCTTTGGCAACTGTTGGGTCATCTTTCTTTCCAGAGACAGATGAAGGACAACTGGATATCAGTATTCGATTGCCTATAGGATCGGAATTGAAAGAGACAGAAGCCCTGTCTTTGGAGATTGAAGAGATATTGCGCGAAATAGAAGAAGTGGAATATGTGTTCACGACCATTGGTACTGGAAGCATGATGGGAATGGGATCTGGAAGTGGCAACAGAGCCAGCCTATCGGTTACTTTGGTGCCGTTGTCTGATAGAGATCGAAACACATTCGATATTGCTGATGAAATCAGGCAGAAAACCCGTGACATTCCAGGAGCGGAGATTGGCGTTTCATCTGCATCCATGATGATGGCAGGAGGATTTGGTGGAGGGGGCATTAGTATCAGCATCCGAGGAGATGACCTTCAAACTTTAGAGGACATTAGTTACGATATCCAAAGCATGATGGAATCGGTTGAAGGCACTCGTGAAATTTCTGTGTCATTGGAAGAAGGGATTCCAGAGATACAAGTTCGAGTGGATAAAGATCGAGCCTCGCAATATGGCCTGAATGCCTATACAATAGCCAACACAGTTAGAAGTACCTTATCCGGCACTACGGCTACTCGAATCAAGTTGGATGGAGAAGAAATTGATGTGGTGTTGAAAGGAGATGCCTTTTACAGCCAAAGCGTTACAAATCTTGAGTTGCTGCCTATTAGCACGCCAGCAGGTACGACGGTGCCGTTGTCTCAAGTGGCAGAAGTCGTTTTAGACAGAGGGCCTGTGAGTATTCAAAGAGAGAACCAGGCAAGAGTGGTAACGGTCAGTGCGGACACTTATGGAAGAGATGTTCAAAGTGTCACCAACGACATCATGGCACTTCTTGATGATTATAACATGCCACAAGGCTATTCCTTGTCGACTGGAGGAGAGGTTGAATTGATTGAAGATGCCTTTAACGACTTGGTTCTGGTTATGATTTTGGCAGTGATGTTGGTATATATGATTTTGGCAGCTCAATTCGAGTCCTTGATACAACCACTTGCGATTATGTTTTCTGTGCCATTAGCCTTGTCTGGTGGGTTTCTTGGATTGGTGGTTACACGACAGGACTTGAGCGTCCCAGCACTAATAGGATTTATTGTTTTGGTGGGGATTGTTGTCAACAATGCCATTGTGCTTATTGATTACATCAATAAACGCAGGAGTAGAGGAGAGAGTAAAAACGAAGCCATTTTAAATGCGGGCCCTATTCGCTTGAGACCTATTCTGATGACAGCCATGACCACCATATTAGCTTTGTTGCCACTATCCTTGGGCATAGGAGAAGGTTCAGAATTGCAAATGCCCATGGCAATTGTGGTGATAGGTGGACTAATGCTTTCCACTGTCTTGACATTGGTTTATGTACCAGTCGTGTATAGTATCATCGATGATGTTGCAGGTTGGATAAAAAGAAAAGCATTCAAACTGGAGGACATAAGACATGAAGGCAATTAGTAAAAAACATAGAATTTTGAATGCTGCGACGATTGTTTTTACAGAGAAAGGCTATCATGCCGCAAAAGTCAGCGATGTGGCAAAAATGGCAGGAATAGGAAAAGGAACAGTGTATGAGTATTTTGAAAGCAAAAAAGAAATTTTTGAAGAAGCTTTGATTGCACACTTCAAGAAGGGATATGAAGAAATGGCAGAAATTTTCAATGCTCCGGTTCCTTTTAAAGAAAAACTGAGACATTATCTGGCTTTTAAGTTTGATTACATTGCAAGTCAAAGCAGTTTGGCAGAAAACTTCTTGGCACACAATGAGTTCATTTCTGTTAGAATAAAAGAAAGCTTCATTACCTATATGACCATGTATCATAAGAAACTTATTGAGTTAGTGGATCAAGGAATCCAGGAAGAGGTGTTAAGAAAAGAGATTGACCGGGAATTAATGGCAGGCATGATTATGGGAATCTCCGGCAACTATATGGGTGCGAAAGTTTTGCACCACCAGAACAAAACAGTGGATTATGATGGTGTGATCGAATCCCTGTTAAAAGGATTTGGAAAAACAGAGGAGGACTAAAATGAAAAAAAGATTGATTGCACTGATGTGCGCTATGATGTTGTTGGTCTCATTCCCCATATTTGCTGAAGATGCTTCTGAAGAAGACGCAGTAGAAGCAGTTGCAGATATCTGGACACTTACTATGGAAGAAGCCCAACAGCTGGCAATAGAAAATAGCTATGCTATTTCCAACCTCAACCGAAGAATTGAAGACACAAAAGATCTATTGTCTAATCAGAGAGACTTGCAAAGCACAATGAGTGATTTGTTGAAATTACCCCTCCAATTCATTCCCAGTGACATTACCAATGATTACGTGAATGCGCTCATGATTAAGAATGGGTATGGTGTAAAAGGTGCTCAAGTCCAGTTAACTGTTTTGGAGAATACGAAAGCTCAAACGGAGGAAGCACTGAAGATTTCTGCGACTTCGGCCTATTACAATGTTTTGTTGGCAAAAAAGGCAATGGTGCTACAGCAGCACTTATATGAAAATGCCAAAGGGCACCTCAGAACAGCCAATGTTCGTTTTGAAAATGGTGTGATCACCAGATTAGAGCTTTTGCAAGCAGAGATTGCTGTGAATTCCGCGTTGACAGATTTGCACAACGCAGAAGATGACTTAAATATTGAACGGTTGGCTTTCAACAATACCATCGGATTGGGATTAGGTGAAACAGTGGTATTGACATCGGAGATAGAGGAAAAAGCAGAGTTGGAAATGCAGTTGGAAGAGGCGATTGAACAAGCTTTGGAGAATAGACCGGAGATTGAAAACAAGAGAGCAGAATACGAGCTAAAAGCCATTGAAGTGGGGGCAATCACATCCTATTACACACCTAATTTGAGACAACATAAGTTCGCTGTGGAAGAACTGGCTGAAGCGGAACATGACTATCAACAAACTTACAGAGACATCGAGATGGATGTTCGAAATAAGTATTTGGATCTTGTGAAAACGGAAAGATCCTTGGATAATATGGACGAAACAATCAAGTTATTAGAAGAAGCGTTAAGGGTAACAAAACTGCTTTACCAGTATGACATGGCTACATTACAGGAAGTATCCGATGCGGAAGTCAATCTAACCCAGGCACAGATTGGAAAAACGCAGATGACTATTGGTTACCAACTGACTAGAATGATGTATGAAAATGCGATAGGTGTAGGGATGCCGGCAATGGGAAGATGATACAGAAAAAGCGTGATGCGGTTAAAAACCAAATCACGCTTTTTTGTGAGC